>ONBJ01000021.1 GCA_900316025.1 uncultured Eubacteriales bacterium | reverse complement strand
GACACACGGGGTTAGCTCGCTGATACTGTACAGACTGCTGTACTTGAACGAGAAGCCCCCGCTTCTAAGCGTTAGCGTAAGCGGCGGGAGTATGTCACAACAGATAATAAAATCAGGGATTTATATTATCTTCTACCATTTTTATCAGATTGAACATAGCAGCCGAATATTCGGGATACTGTTCCGAAAGTGTTTTCTGAGAAAGCTCAGGAGCATTTTTACTGGCAGGAGCTTCATGATTTTTAGTGCCTGTTCCGTTTGAAAGTGCGTATATCTGGGTTTCCTTCATATGCTGGTATGCGGAGGAATATCCGCAGTATGTTTCCTTTGGAAGCGAGAACACCGCCTGCGGATTTTGCGAATTTGAAGAGTAGAGAATGCGGAACATCTTGTAAACAGATGTCATAAGGTAGTCGGATACCGCAATTTCTATATCCTTGTTGTGCGTACTTTCGGCAACATCAAAGAGCAGGTTTGTAGAATTTTGTATGAGCTTCTTGTTAAGCTGTGAAAGCAGATTGCCGTAGTTTACGGAAGCCTCACTGCCTGAAATATCGTCAATAGAGATTTTCGCACCGTTTCTTTCTATCGTCTTTCCGAGAAGAAAGTCGCAGGAAACACCGTAATATTCCGAAGTTTTGATAATAAAGTCAAGACCGCATTCTCTTATTCCTTTTTCGTAGTGAGAGAGCAAAGCCTGTGAAATACCCAAATCGTTTGCAACCTGTTTCTGGCTCAGTTTTTTTTCTTTTCTCAAAAGTGTGATAATTCTTGAAAATTCAGTATTCATAAAAGATACCTCTCAAAATAGAATTTCGGCATACCGCAGAAAGCGGAAAATATACGAACAGTATAATACAAAATAAACAGTTTGTAAAGAACAAATTTAATTATATGAAAAAATAATCAAGGAGGAATTTTATGCAGTCTTACTATATACATTTCATACGTCACGGAATGACCGTGGAGGATAACAAAGGTAAATACATAGGTCAGACAGATGTTCCGCTGTCGAAAAAGGGAATAGATGATTTAATAAAATATGATACACTCTATAAATACCCCGGTGTCGGAGCGGTATATACAAGTCCGCTGTTAAGGTGTGTGCAGACGTGCAATATTCTGTATCCTAACATAAAGCCCGAAGTGATACGTGACTTTGCGGAATGCAACTTTGGCGAATGGGAAGGAAAGACTGCAAAAGAACTTGCAGGAAATCCGAAATTTGTACAGTGGCTTGCAAATTCGAGAGATAATGCACCCGAAAACGGAGAGAGCGGAGCAGAGTTTACAAGAAGAATATGCAGAGCTTTTGAAAAGCTTGCAGGTGAGCTTATGAGCAGTGGAAAAACGGAAGCGGCAGTCATAACTCACGCAGGAGTAATAACAACGCTTATGTCTGTATACGGACTTCCGCAGGCAGAGGCATATAAATGGAAGATGGATAACGGCTTCGGATATTCTGTCAGGATAACACCTTTTCTGTGGATGAGGGACAAGGTGGTTGAGGTATATGACTATTGCCCGAGAGAGATTGAGCAGGAAGAATAATATATATCGGGGAGATGATTTTTTGCTTGGAGAGAACGAAGAACTTCAGCCATTGGGAAACGGAATAAACGTGATAGTAAGTGAAGAACATCATTTTTTTACGGATACGATAATACTTGCGGATTTTTCAAAGCCGAGGACTTATGAAACGGCTGTGGAGCTTGGAACAGGCTGCGGAACTATACCGCTTATATGGAGCAGGGAAAATCCGCCTAAGCACACATATGCTGTAGAAATTCAGGAGAATGCGGCAGATATGGCAAAACGTTCGGTTGAGATGAATGCTTTGGAGAGCCGCATAACGGTAATGAATGAGGATTTAAGAGAGCTTAAAGGAAAGCTGAATTTCGGTTTTTTTGATGTAGTGGTATGCAATCCGCCGTACAAGCCTCTGGGAACTGGGATAGTAAGCAGCGGCAAATCGCATTCGATAGTAAGGCACGAAAACACCTGTACCATAGAGGACGTAATAAAAACAGCATCATCTCTTCTCAGGTTCGGAGGGCGTTTCTGTATGTGTCTGCGACCCGACAGGCTCACAGAAAGCCTTATGCTTATGCGTAAATATCTTATAGAACCGAAACGGCTCAGAATGGTACAGCAAAGAAAGGATAAAGCACCCAAGCTCTTTCTTGTTGAGGGAAAGCGAGGGGGAAAAGAGGGCGGACTTAATGTTATGCCCGTACTGCTTATTGAAGATGAAAGCGGTAATTTTTCCGAAGAGATGATGAAAATATACGGAAGCTTCAAGGAAGTGAAATAAAGAATGTCTGGTATATTATATGTTGTAGGAACACCGATAGGAAATTTAGGGGATATGTCCCCCAGAGCGGTTGAAACGTTGGAAGCGGTTGACTTTATAGCAGCAGAGGACACAAGAGTTACATTGAAGCTGCTGAATCATTTCGGCATAAAGAAGCCTATGATAAGTTATTTTGAGCATAACAAGTATGAGCGTGGAGAGATAATCTGCCAAAGAATAATATCAGGTGAGAACTGTGCAGTGGTTACAGACGCAGGAATGCCTTGTATATCCGACCCCGGAGAGCTTCTTGTAAAGCAGTGCCGTGAATACGGAATAAAGGTATCAGCCGTACCGGGAGCAAGTGCGGTAATAACGGCACTTGCTGTATCGGGTCTGCCTACAGGAAGATTTACATTTGAGGGTTTTCTCAGTGTAAACAAAAAAAGCCGCCGTGAACATCTTAATGAGGTGAAGAACGAAAAAAGAACTATGATATTTTACGAAGCACCGCACAAGCTCAATGCAACGCTCAGAGATATGCTTGAAGCGTTCGGCAACAGGAACATAGCCATAGTCAGGGAACTTACGAAAATTCACGAGGAGGTTATTAAAACCACTCTTGAAAAAGCCGCTGCTGAATATGCTGAAAATCCATTAAAAGGAGAGATAGTGCTTATAATAGAGGGTGCAGGTGATAATGCCGAAAAAGAGGAATATACGCTTGATGAAGCGGTAGAAATGGCTGTCAGAATGTCTGAGGAAGATAATATATCTCTCAGCGAGGCGGCAAAGAGAACGGCTAAGCTTACAGGCATAAAAAGAGGTCTTATTTACAAAAATACAGTTGAAAGAGATGATAACAATGAGGTACAATGAAGCAATTTCAGCGATAAATTCGCTTATGCTGTTCGGGTCACGACCCGGACTTGACAGGATTATGAAGCTTCTTGATATAATGGGCAATCCGCAGGATAACCTGAAATTCGTACACATAGCAGGAACGAACGGAAAAGGTTCTACAAGCAAGATGATTTCATCGGTGCTTACGGACGCAGGCTATAAGACAGGCTTATTCATATCGCCGTATATAATAGATTTCAGAGAGCGTATGCAGATAGATGGTCAGATGATAAGCAGGGAAGATGTTGCAAGATGTGTAGCCGAAACCTATCCGATACTGAAATCTCTGAAGCAGGATGGTATAATAATTACCGAATTTGAGTATATAACAGCACTTGCATTCAAATGGTATTATGAAAACGGCTGTGATATAGTAGTCCTTGAAACAGGTATGGGAGGACTTCTTGACAGTACCAATGTTATAAAGGATACTCTCGTTTCCGTAATAACATCAATAAGCTATGACCATACAGCGATACTCGGAAACACCATCGAAGAAATTGCCTTTCAGAAAGCAGGCATAATAAAAACGAACAGCAGAACAGTATATTTTCGTCAGGACGAATCAGCGGATACCGTAATAGAAAACAAGGCAAAACAGGAAAACAATAAATTATTCTATGCCGATAATCTCAAATT
Organism: uncultured Eubacteriales bacterium; assembly: GCA_900316025.1. Taxonomy (GTDB): domain Bacteria; phylum Bacillota; class Clostridia; order Oscillospirales; family Acutalibacteraceae; genus CAG-964. Next base: position 24,601 of record ONBJ01000021.1, on the reverse strand, counting down.
TGAGATTACAGAAAAAAATCTTGAATACACAAAATTCATATATGACGGTTCGGAAATAAAAATAAAGCTCATAGGAAAGCACCAGATAAAGAATGCAAAGCTTGCACTTTGTGCATTGAACGTACTGAAAGATGAATGCAGTCTGAACATCAGCAAAGAAAACATTGTATGTGGCTTTGGTAAGGCGGATATGCCTGCAAGACTGGAGCTTATCTGCAAAGAACCTGTTGTGCTTATTGATGGGGCACACAATCCCAACGGAATGGAAGCACTGTCCGAGGCAATAAGACAATATATCCCCGAAAAAAAGCTTGTCTGTATAATGGGAATGCTCAAGGACAAGGACAGCAATTCTTCACTTGAATATCTTGACGGACTTATAGACGCAGTAATAACTCTCGAACCCGATAACCCTAGAAAATGTACAAGCGAGGATTTGGCAGAAAAGGCAGTAAAATTTTTCGATATGGTTTATCCTATGGATAATTTTACAGAAGCCATAAACAAGGCTCTTGATATGGCAGGTGAAAGCGGAGCGGTATTGGTATGCGGTTCACTTTATCTTGCGTCACAGCTTCGTCCGTTAATAGTAAGATGTCTTAAAAAGCGTGGAAAAGATACCTTGATTGACATTGAAAACTGATATTTTTTTCAGGCTCTCTGCGGTAATATATTAATTGCAGAGGAATTTGAAAACAGGCTGAATTATAAAAACATGAGTTTCGTAAAATAAACCTTAAAGTTTAGGTCAAGCCTTTTCAAAGGCTTGCGGTTTCCAAAGGCAGAGCCTTTGGTCAGGATTTTTAAGGGCGAAGCCCTTAAACTCACAAAAACTCTTCTGTCATCAGGGCAGAAGAGTTTTTTAAATTAGCAAAAGGACTGAAAAAATATGTATGTACAAACGGTTATGTCGCAGGGGGATTTGACGGCAATGCTTATAGGTGATATAGACCACCATACGGCAAGGGAAATGAGAAAAGAGATAGATGCACTGGTAGAAAAATATCACCCGACACTTTTAAGACTTGATTTTTCGGCGGTGCAGTTTATGGACAGTTCCGGAATAGGACTGATAATGGGAAGATACAGACTTATGAAGCTGATAGGGGGAAGTCTGCTTGTATGCAACGTGCCTCCTCACATAAAAAGAATAATAGACTTATCGGGAGTAGGAACGCTGGGCGTTCTGGAATACAGAACAAAGGAGGCTATGAAATGATAAAGATAATAAACGAAATGAAGCTTGCTTTTGACAGTAAAAGCTCAAACGAAGCGTTTGCTAGAAGTGCCGTAGCAAGCTTTGTAATTCAGCTTGACCCAACAATATCGGAATTGTCAGATATAAAAACAGCGGTATCGGAAGCAGTGACAAACGTAGTTGTACACGCATACGGAGATAAAATAGGCAGCGTATATATCAGAGTTCAGATAACCGAAAACAGCAGCGTAATAATACAGGTAAAAGACAAAGGAATAGGCATAGAGAATATAGAACAAGCTATGCAGCCTATGTTTACCACGGGAGGGAGCGAAAGGGCAGGTCTGGGATTTGCCGTAATGCAGAGTTTTATGGATAAAGTCAAGGTTGTATCAAAGGTCGGAAAGGGTACAAGCGTTACTATGGAAAAGTACATAATGCCGAAAATATCAGCAAAGAAATCAGTATGAACAGAGATAAGTTTATAGAAGAAAATCTGGGACTTGTACATTCCTGTGCCAAAAGATTTAAAGGAAAAGGAATAGAATACGATGACCTGTACAGTGCAGGCTGCATAGGTCTGATAAAAGCCGCCGATAATTTCGACTTTGACAGAGGCTACTGTTTTTCGACATATGCCGTTCCCGTAATTCTCGGAGAAATACGAAGGCTTTTCAGGGACGGGGGAGCAGTCAAGGTAAGCCGCAGTGTCAGGGAGCTTTCGCTGAAAATAAACAGAACAATCAGGGAATTTGAAGAAAAAAACGGTTATGAGCCTTCCGTTATGCAAATATCGGAAATAACAGGAACAGAACCTCAGCAGATAGCGGAAGCCATAAATGCGGCGGCATATCCCGTTTCCCTTACATTTGATTCAGATGAAGGGGAAAAGCAGATTGATATTCCAGTAGCAGGCCCTGAGGATAAAATGACGGAGCTTATGGCACTTCGACAGATTATACTTAATCTGAACGCTGAGGAAAGAGAAATTATACGGCTTAGGTTTTTTGAGAACAAAACACAGTGCGAAACAGGCAAAGCTATGGGAATATCACAGGTGCAGGTTTCGAGAAAGGAGAAGAAGATAATCGAAAAGCTTCGTACAGACCTTACACTATAGCAGCCGTACTCACCGTGAGTACGGTACTTTATTTATTCTATCTCCATTCACCTGAAAAGCGTGTCAAAAATATTATTTTCCATATCTGCAATATTATAAATATCATTAAGTACATTGAAGGTTTCTTCGAGATTTCTCCTTGCACTTTTCCAACCGCCGCCGTCTGTTATCCATACAAATCTAAATCCTGCAACAGACCTTGCTTCTTCCGCAATCATTTTATAGCTTCTTGCGGTTTCGTTGAGTTTAGAACCTCCGCCCGTGTAGAAATTGGTTTCAACAACATAAATGCACTCAGGAGTTTTCACAACAAAGTCCCAGCGTTTTGTTGATGTACCCTCTGCCGAAATTGCAGAAAGATTTATATTCCACTTTTTTTCTATCTCAGTAAGATACATTTCTTTAATAATACTCAACGTTTGACTTTTTCAGATAGCTTTCTACCAGATTTTCCATCTGGTGACCGCCACGGTTTTTGCGTCCGTTAGAACTAAGTCCGACTTCAACCCCTGTAACGTAGTCATAAAGATTGCTTATAATATGATTTTGAAGCATATCGAACAATCCTGTATGTTTCATAAAGTATTGTTTCTGTACTATGTGTGAAACAACGGCAAGCCATATTAGGCGGAGGGTTTGTCTTTTGCCACGTTATGTTATTTATTATCTTAAAGCCCTCCTGTTCAAGAGCCATTCCGACAGAATATATATTGTGCATAGCTCCGCTGATCCATATTGTGCCGTTCGGTTTCAATACACGACGGCACATTTTAATCCAGCGTCTGTTGAATTTATGTTTTTCTTCTGTTCCATCAATCTTATCCCAGTCACCCTTATTTACGGAAACAACCCTTCCTCCGCTGCACGTAATACCGTTGTTTGAAAGAAAATAAGGCGGATCGGCAAATATCATATCAATTTTTTCGGGAAGCATTTTTTCCAATGCTTCAAATGTATCCGCAAGGTACAATGCTGTGTTTATATCGCAGTAACAGGGCTTTAGTCCTTCAAAAAATCTGCTCATATCAGTAATTGGTTATAAGTACTTCCTTTCCAAATCTTTTGCCTGCATTTCTGTTAATCATTCGTTTTACATCGATTGACTGTATGTTATATCCTTTATAAAGAGAATGTACTAAAGGAACATCATTGTTGGAAAGCATAGCTTTTGCTCCGATTTTGTCCAGTTGTCTGAAAAGCTCAGCTAATCTTTGATGATCTTCAACAGAAAAGCCTCCTGTCGTGTAATCCGTAAATGAGGCAGTAGCACTTTCAGGTACATACGGACTGTCAAAATATACGAAATCTCCTGATTTAACACTGTCACATGCCTTTTCAAAATCAAGGCAGGTTATAGTAATATCAGAATTACGAAGATATTCAGATACAGCTCTTATATTATTTTCGTCAATGGATTTTCCGCTTACTCTGTTGTTGTAAGGGACGTTGAACAATCCCTTGCTGTTCACACGGTATAGACCGTTAAAGCAATGCTTGTTAATCCATATCATAAGAGCTGCACATTCGGCATCAAAGTCACCCTGTGTGATTTTGATGTTATACTGTTCACGGATATTATAATATATCTCTTTTGTGCAAGGTACGGAATCCATTTCATTGATCCTGACAATAACACTTTCAACATCATTTTTTAATTGCGTGTAGAGATTGACAAGCTGTTGGTTCACATCATTTACAAATGCCTGCGGTGGGGAAATGCCTAAAAGAACAGCTGCACCTCCCACGAACGGCTCATAATAATTATTGTATTTGTCTGGCATATTATCTGAAATATATTCCAATAGCTGAGTTTTTCCGCCTGCCCATTTGAGGACAGGAGTCATTTTTTTGTCTGACATTCCGAAAGCACTCCTTTCATAATTAATTTTAACACTTCAAAAGAGGTTTGTCTACTGCCTTGAAGCTGAGAAAATAACACAAAATTAAGATTGACAATTATTAAGTATAAGGGTAAAATATTATGATAGATTGTCAGTAAAGATTTGAGATGAAAATTGACTTGGAGGAATAGTCTTGATGGATTTGAAGGAAGAAATACAGAAACGAAGAACCTTTGCAATAATTTCCCACCCTGATGCAGGTAAAACAACGCTTACAGAAAAGCTTCTGCTTTACGGAGGAGCTATAAATACGGCAGGCTCTGTAAAGGGAAAGAAAACATCAAAGCACGCAGTTTCGGACTGGATGGAGATAGAAAAGCAAAGAGGAATATCGGTAACATCATCGGTATTGCAGTTCAGATATGACGGATACTGCGTAAATATACTGGACACTCCGGGACATCAGGACTTTTCCGAGGATACTTACAGAACGCTTATGGCAGCGGATTCGGCTGTAATGGTAATAGACGGCTCAAAGGGCGTTGAAAATCAGACAAGAAAGCTTTTCAAGGTATGTGTTATGAGGAATATACCCATAATAACGTTCATAAACAAAATGGACAGGGAAGCTATGAACACGTTTGATTTGCTCGATGACATAGAAAATGTACTCGGTATACACACCTGCCCCGTAAACTGGCCTATAGGCTGCGGAAAAGAATTCAAGGGAGTATACGACAGAAAAACCAGAAAGATACTGAAATTTACGGGAAACGGAACGAACAACGGTCAGAAAGAGGTAGACGAAGAAATAATAAGCATAGATGACGAACATCTTGCCGATTATATAGGAGAGGATCACGCAGAAACACTGCTGGAAGAGGTTGAACTTCTGGACGGTGCTGGAGATGATTTCGATATTGAAGCTGTGCGAAGCGGAAAGCTTACGCCTGTATTTTTCGGCTCTGCACTGACAAATTTCGGAGTTCAGCCGTTTCTTGAAAATTTCCTCAGGCTTACCACATCACCTCTGCCCCGAAAGACAGACAGTGAGGAAATAGATCCGCTTTCGGACAGTTTTTCGGCATTTGTATTCAAGATACAGGCTAATATGAACAAGGCACACCGTGACAGAATAGCCTTTATGAGAATATGTTCGGGAAGATTTGACAAGAATATGGAAGTATTCCATGTTCAGGGCAATAAGAAAATGAGATTGTCACAGCCTCAGCAGATAATGGCACAGGAGAGGGAGGTTGTGGACGAAGCATATGCGGGAGATATTATAGGAGTATTTGACCCGGGTGTATTTGCAATAGGCGATACAATATGTATGCCGAACAGGAAATTTAAATTTCAGGGAATACCCACATTTGCCCCTGAGCATTTCGCACTTGTAAGACAGAAGGATACAATGAAGCGAAAGCAGTTTATAAAGGGAACAAGCCAGATAGCTCAGGAGGGAGCAATACAGATTTTCCGTGAGCTTGGTTCGGGTATGGAAGAGGTAATAGTAGGTGTTGTGGGAACGCTTCAGTTTGATGTTCTCGAATACAGACTTAAAAATGAGTACAATGTGGATATTATTATGAATATCCTGCCGTACCAGTTTATACGCTGGATTGAAAACGAGGATATCGACCCTAAAAAGCTTGATTTAGCTTCGGACACAAAGAAAATTCAGGATTTAAAAGAAAACAATCTGCTTTTGTTTACGAGCGAATGGAGCATAAACTGGGCATTGGAGCATAACAAGGGTCTTGAATTAAAGGATTTCAGCGAAAATTAATCGTAATTTTATCATAGGCATAAAACTGTTTTAAAGGTTTTGTGCCTTTTTTCGGCTTGAAATTTATAAGAAAATATAATAAAATAATCCTGAAAAATAAAACAAATATGTTCAAAAGATAACAAAGGCGAGGATTTTTTCGATAAACAAGACAGGAGAAATACATATGGATTATATAAAATTAAGCAAGAAAATTTCACATATGCTTCGTCATGCTCCGCTGAAATACGGTCTGGAGCTTGATAATGACGGATTTGTGCCTGTGGAGCAGCTTCTTGGTGCGATAAACAAAAACGGTGAATACAGCGTGACGGTTACATCAGACGATATTCAGCATATAATTGATACCTCTGATAAAAAGCGTCTGGAAATGACGGACGGCAAAATCCGTGCATTATACGGTCATACCGTGAAAGGACGCATACATATGGAAACGGTGATACCTCCCGATATTCTTTATCACGGGACTTCTCACAAGGCGTGTATAAAAATTATGACCGAGGGTCTGAAGCCTATGAAAAGACAGTATGTACATCTTTCTTCCGATATTGATACGGCAGTACTTGTCGGAAAACGCAAGGAAAAATGTCCGATAATATTAACTGTTGATGCAAAAAGAGCAAGTGCGGACGGAGTAATTTTTTACAGCAGCGGTTACGATAAAATCATACTTGCAGATTTTATTCCGTCTGAATACCTGAGCATCGAGGAACAGAAATCATAATAAAATGATGTTTTTGGGTTGGAGCTTTTCTGTTGTCTTACACTTATTCCGTGCTGAAATTTGTGCATTTTTCAGATTTGCTCATTTATACAGTTGAATAAATTATATTTATATGATAAAATTCAGGGTATATAAAAAATTTTCAGGAGTTGATATATTATGGAATATATTTTCAGTGACAGGGTGAATACGCTCAAGCCCTCAGCTATAAGGGAGATTTTCAAGTATGCGGCAGACCCTCAGGTAGTATCGCTTTCGGCAGGAAATCCTGCTCCGGACGCATTTCCCTGCAAGGAAGTAGCTGAAATTTCCGCAAAAATTCTTTCCGAGCGTCCCATAGAAGCCCTCCAGTACAGCGTAACAGAGGGATATGCACCTCTCAGAGAGCATCTCAAAGGCTATATGAAGCAGAAGTACGGCATAGGTACTGAAAATGACGAGCTTATAATCACATCGGGAGCACAGCAGATTATGGATTTAGCGACAAAATCTCTCTGCAACGAGGGTGATACGGTAATATGCGAAGCTCCCAGCTTTATCGGTTCGCTTAACTCGTTCCGTTCATACAACGCAAAGCTTTGCGGAGTACCCGTTGAATCAGACGGAATAAATACCGAAATTCTTGAGGAAAAGCTTAAAAGTGAGAAAAACGTAAAATTAATATATGTAATACCGAACTTTCAGAATCCGTCAGGCGTAACAATGAGCTTTGAAAAGCGTAAGAAGGTATATGAGCTTGCAAAGCAGTACGGAGTTATGATACTTGAAGATAACCCTTACGGCGATTTGCGTTATTCGGGTGAGGATATACCCTCTATAAAGTCGCTTGATAAGGACGGAATAGTTATATATTCGGGTTCATTCTCTAAGGTGCTGTCACCCGGAATAAGAGTAGGCTGGTGCGTTGCTCCTGCACCCGTGGTACAGAAAATGGTAGTATGCAAGCAAGGCTCAGATGTTCATACAAACATATGGTCACAGATGGTAGCGTATGAGTTTATGACAAAGTACGATTTTGAGGGACATCTTGACAGGCTCAGAAGTCTTTACAGAAAGAAAGCACAGTATATGATGGATTTGCTTGATGAGTATATGGTACCCTACATTACATATGATAAGATTGATGGCGGCTTGTTTATAATGTGTAAGCTTCCCGATTACATAGATATGCTGAAATTCTGTAAGGAGGCAGTTATGAGAAAGGTATGTGTTGTACCCGGAAACGCATTCCTTACCGATGAAAACGAGCTTTGCCATACATTCAGAATAAACTTTTCAACACCTACCGATGAACAGCTTGAAAAGGGTATAAAAATACTCGGAGAGCTTTTAAAGGAACTCTGCGAAGCCAAGGAGGAAAATTAAAATGAGCGAACAGGCAGCACAACAGCAGACTCAGGAAAGAAAAAAAGTAATATTCAGTGCGATACAGCCTACAGGAACAATCACACTCGGAAATTATCTGGGAGCATTGAAAAACTGGATAAAGCTTCAGGAAGATTTCAACTGTATATATGCACTTGCCGATTTACACGCAATAACGGTAAGACAAGAGCCTGCAAAGTTCAGAGCAAATATATATGAAGCATATGCACTTCTTCTGGCTTGCGGAGTTGATTTGGAAAAGAGTCTTTTCTTTATACAGAGCCACGTAAACACACACGCACAGCTTGCGTGGATACTTAACTGCTATACTCAGTTCGGAGAGCTTTCGAGAATGACGCAGTTCAAGGACAAGTCCGCAAAGCATTCAGACAACATAAACGCAGGCTTGTTTACATATCCTTCTTTGATGGCAGCCGACATTCTGCTTTATCAGGCAGACCTTGTTCCCGTCGGTGCAGACCAGAAACAGCATCTTGAGCTTACAAGAAATATAGCAGAAAGATTTAACGGAATTTACGGAAATGTTTTCAAAGTTCCCGACCCGTATATTCCGAAAACAGGTGCAAGAGTAATGTCGCTTCAGGAGCCTGCAAAGAAAATGAGCAAGTCTGACGAAAATATAAATTCATATGTGGCAGTTCTGGACAAGCCCGAAGTAATAATGAAGAAGTTCAGAAGAGCCGTAACCGACAGCGAAGCCTGTGTAAAATACGGCGAGGGCAAGGACGGAATAAACAACCTTATGGGAATATATTCCGCAGTAACGGGAAAAACAAACGAGGAAATAGAACAGGAATTTGACGGAAAAGGCTATGGTGACTTCAAAACGGCAGTCGGAGAAGCTGTGGTAGAGGAATTAAGACCCATACAGGAAAAATTTGCACAGTTCATAAAGGATAAGGCATATTTAAAAGAATGTTACGAAAAATCCGCACAGACAGCGGAAAAAATATCACAGCGTACACTTGACAAGGCAGCAAAGAAAATAGGATTTGTACTTAAATAAAAGTTAAAAAATATTTCTTATCCCTTAAATTACTATGAGTGACAGAAAAAATATAAAAAATTACATCTGTGCCGCCATAGCGGTTATAATTATAACCGCTATGGCGGCGGCAGCCGAAGCTTTCGGTTCAAAAGAGATAATCTTTCCCGAAATAGCTGCAATATGTCTTGGGGCTTTTATTGCTCCGAGGCTGGCGTGGAATACCTCGAAGCTGAGAATGCTTGTATGTATAGCAGTATGTGCCTTGTTCGGATATATAATATCAGCCTTTTTACCTGTAACGATATATTTCAAGCTTCTGACGGCTTTTATAATCGGAACAGTTGTCCTTGTGTTATCGGAAACAGGGTTTGTTCCTATGCTTTCAGCGATAATACTTCCCGTTGTAATAAAAACAGACAGTATCATATATCCTGTTTCAGCAACACTTCTCACATTGAGCGTTACTGTTATATTGTATCTGCTGGAAAAAACAGGAATAAGAGAAAAAAGAGCTTTTATTCCTCAAAAAACCGATATAAAAAACAGTTATACCATTCTTTTAAAAAGATTTGCGGTATATTCGGTACTGTCGTTTATTTCCGTACAGACAGGCTTTCTTATTGCACTTGCACCGCCGCTTGTTGTGGCTTTTACCGAGCTTTCAAACGTATCTTGCCCTGCAAGAAAAATACCTTTAAAAATCTGTCTGCTAATATCCCTTTCAGCTTTTACGGGTGAAGCAGTAAGGTATGCAATTTGTCAGACTATGGGATTTTCCCTTTTTGCAGGAGTTTTTATATCCGTAATAGCTGTAATAGCCGTTTTAATGCTTGCAAAGGTTTATATGCCGCCCATTCTTGCTATTACGGTATTGGCATTTCTTCCGAACGAGGTTAATATTCCTTTGTATACGCTTCAGATAACCGCAGGTTTTTCTGTTCTGATGATATGTGCATTGTTGTTTTTCAACGATAAGATTAATGATAAATAAAGTAACGGGGTGTAATTAATATGAAAAATCCTTTTTATCCCAAATTCATTTATGAAATAAATACTTCAACTGAAAATATACTCGATGAATTAAAGAACAGAACTTCAGAAGAAAGCGGACAAAATGCTGATTTCTACAGCGGAGAATTTGAAAGCAATACATTCACAGTCAATGTAGATACAGGAACAAACTCACTGAACAGAGGTAAGGTCTTTAATCCTGTTATCCTTGGTAAAATTAATGAACATAACGGAAAATCTACATTACATACAAAAATAAATTGCAGGGCATTTTACGCATTTTTGCTTTTATGGAATGCTTTGGCACTGATATTTTCATTTGCGATTTTTCATTCGTGGATATATTGGATAGTAATGGCATTGTTCGGAACAGCCGTAATATCATTTCTGGAACATATAAAATACAGAGATGCAATAGAAAAAATTGAAGATATTGCAGAAAACATAAATAATAAAAAGTAAAGGAGAGAAAAGGAAATGACTTTTTTAGAGCTTGCAGAAAAAAGATATTCATGCAGAAAATTTTCCGACAGGAAAGTAGAGGAAGAGAAAATAGAAGCACTTCTTAAAGCCGCACAGCTTGCACCTACGGCAGTAAACTTTCAGCCACAGAGAATACTTGTTATTACAGACAGGGAAAAAATAAAGTCACTTGACGAAAACGGCTGTACAAGATATACTTTTAATGCTCCGCTTATGATGGCTGTATGCTATGACAGGGAAAAGTCCTGGAAACGAAGCTTTGACGGCAAGGACGAGGGTATAGTAGATGCAAGTATCATAACAACGCATATGATGCTTGAAGCTGTAGAGCTTGGTCTTGGAAGTACGTGGGTAGGAGCTTTCGACCCTGCAAAGGCAAGAGAAATACTTGAAGTACCTGAAAATTATGAAATAGTATCGCTGCTTCCCATAGGCTATCCTGCTATGGAGCCGAGCGAAAGACATCATAAAAGAATGGATATATCAGAATTTGCTTTCAGAAACAGGTTCAATAAAGACTAAAGCATAAAAAATATGTACAGAGGTGTCACAATGGAAGAAATACGTGAACAAATCCCAAAGGTTATACATTATTGCTGGTTCGGCAGAGGCGAAAAACCTGATGTTATAAAAAATTGTATGAAGTCATGGAAGGAAAAATGTCCCGACTATGAAATAATAGAATGGAATGAAGATAACTTTGACATAAATTACAGTCAGTTTACAAAAGATGCCTATGCCGCAAAAAAATATGCTTTTGTTTCCGACGTTGCAAGACTGTGGATAATATATAATTACGGCGGAACTTATCTTGATACTGACGTTGAATTAAAGGTTTCGCTTGATGAACTGAACAATAATCAGGCGTGGTTTGCATCTGATAACGCTATAGCGGTAAATACAGGTTTAGGCTTTGCAGCGGTTAAAGGAAACAAGGTTGTAAAAGCTCTTCTTGATGATTATAACGGCAGAGATTATGACAGAACTTTTTGTGTTACTCTTAATACAAATGTTATAAAAAAACTTTTCCCGAATATTAACTATTTTGGTGAAACACAGGTTATTGACGGAATAAGATTTATAGGCTCTGATGATTACGGAAAATATGCAAGACATCTCTATACAGCGACACATTTTGATGAGAAACAACGGCAGAAAAAGAACAGACTGGATAACAAGCCCAAATGGTACAGAGTATTCAAGTGGAAAGTCTTTTGTAAAATGCAGCACCCGAAATTACTCCATTATGCGGAAACACATAATAATTTTCTTTCAAAGTTTTATATGTTTTTTGTGTTTGATGCTTGGTATGGCGGCGTTGGACGCTGGTTTCAGATGATAGGCGGAAGACTTAAAAGAAAGAAAAAATCCTGACCTTTGCAAAAATCTTTCTAATCAACGGGAGAAAAACTGCTTTTTATCTCGGCTGACGGAAAATAATGCCTGAGTATTTCTTTGAAATTACTGCCTTGCTCAGCCATTCTGCAAGCACCAAATTTGCTCATACCTATGTTTTCTCCACAGCCGCATACTGTGAAGGTATAAAGCTCATTTCCATATGAAATATCAAAGCAGCGGCTTCTCAGCGAAAATATTTCCGCAAGCTTTCCGCCGTCAGCCTTTATGTTTCCTATTGTGACAGAGGAAACTGCACCGTTTTCCGTTTTTGAAATATTTCTGATGTTTTCGGAAAGCTCCTTTTCGGGAGAGTAGTTACTGAAATATTTTTTAAGCTTGTCGTCAAATTCCTTTGGCGACAGGCTTATTTTTGTTTTGTAATTGTTTGCTGTAACGTCCAGTGGTGACGGAACGCTTCTGAGATAAGAAATATCAGTGTTGAAAATTTCCTTGTATGAAAATGTTTTTCCCGAAGATATTTCAAAGCATTTTGTCATACAGGGCTTGCCGTCAAAAACAACGAATGTATCGATTACTTCTGTTACGGCACTTTTTACGGTATTATAGCTTTCTGAAAAAGTATCACGCAGTTTTTCTTTAAGCTGCTCCTCACTTACGTAAACTTCCCATACTTTTGTATTGCATTCAAAATCAAAGCTTTTGTTCTGTGAACGGCTTTCATTTCTGAGGTATGAATAATAGGTGTGAAGAGCAATTATTTCAGCTTTCAGTGCTTCATAGGGAATGTCCGAATCGGTTTCGGTCATAGCCGCACCGCAGCAGAAGTCAAAATCGCTTACGGTTATTATGTTTTTTATGGCTTTGTCATATATCCTGAAGGAAAGATTTTGTACCGCAGAGTCTTGTCCGTAGGTATCGTATGCTGCTGTACCTTCGGCAGAGGAGCTTTCGGAAGTATCATCGGCTTTATCGGCTTGCAGAGTGAGAGTATCCCTGCCCGAATAGCTGTCATAGGCACTGTTATTTATTCCGACTGAGATTAATGGTGCTGATGATATTGCAATAAGTGTCAGTAATATTGCGAAAATATTTTTTTTCATAAATTATCTTTCCTTTTTGACATAGTTTAAAACAAATTTTGTATTGACATCTTCCTTATATTAGAATAAAATTAAGGGTATCGGAAGGAGTTTGTTTATATAAATATTATTACGTTTCGGATAAGGATATGAGTTTGTATAAAAAATTTCCTGATACAAATAAATCAGAGGTGTAGTTATGAAAATTAAACTTTCGTGGATACCGTTCATACCTGTGGCTGTTTTATCCGTCGTACTCAGGGTATATCAGCTTTTGTTTGTGGAAAACGGAGTGGATACAGGCTTTCTGAGCAGCGGAATGATGTGGGTAGTGTACACTTGTATGGTGGCAGTGCTGTTTTTTGTTTTGCTGCTTATGTGTATGGCTGACAAGAAAACGCCTTGTAAATACAGACCAAAAACCAATTTACTTGCAGGTCTTTTTGGTTTGATGGCTGCCGGCTGCATAATATTCAATGAGGGAATGGTTCTCGGAGAAATCCTTTCTCCCGGTGTAACAGGAGGAATAAACATCACGGTATCTTCCTTTGTGGACGTGCTTTTCGGAACGCTGGGAGGCATAGCTATACTTGTTATGGCGGTATCATCATTTTCGGGAAGAAATTTTGCCAGAAGTATGGGTGTTTTCTCGGTATCAGCTCCCCTTTGGTGCTGTATAAAGCTTGTCACAACGTTTATAAGCTATACAAAGCAGTCCATACATGCCTTTGATATGACAGATTTGTTCTATATGGCATTTCTTACGCTTGCGGTTTTCAACGCAGCAATAATATATCAGGGAATAGAATGCAAAAACCCTGTAAAGGGACTTTTCCTTTATGGTATGCCCGGAATAGTTGTTGTAACGGTATATGCTGTAGCTGACGCAATAAATCAGATGGAAAAAAATGGTTCATACGATATTATGGGTTCACTTGATACGATTTCATTCCTGCTTATCGGTATGTACGTTCTGTTTATGATGATTGAGATAACTCTGAATGTAAGGGAAGATGCCGAAACGGAAACAAGACCTGTTTCGCTTATTCAGACTGATGATGTACTTGTTGATGAGGTTGCTCAGGCAGACAGCGTAAAGTCGGGCAATTCTCACATAGATATAACAGATGTTGAAGAAGAAGTAAACAAGGATCTTGACGGTGTTGACAATGTTCTTGATGCAATTCAGTATGACGAGGAAAATCCTGAAAAATATGCTCCTACATCTGAAAAGTATTTTGAAAGAAAAGATGTAAAATCCGACTTGGACGATCTGGAGGATTTAGACAATGATGAAGAACTTTCAAAAAGTATGAAGGATATAGATGATATTATAAGCTGGATAGAAGAGGATAGTAATAAATGATAAAAAAAGCTGTGCTTAATTATTGCTTTGATACTTATGATTTATAAGATTGTTGCACTTATCTGGTCGGCAGTGGCTGCCGTTTCAGAATTGTAAATAATATATGGCTATGATTTTGCAAAACAGACTTTTTGATAAATTTTAAAATTTTGTTAAAAAATATGCAGGCTATTGACTAATTGTGTGGTTAGTGCTATCATATTTCGAAAGTGATATTGAAAAAGCACTCATAAGGACAACATTTGCGGAGTGAACACTTTGACAGAGAGCATCGCAGCGGCTGAGAGCGAGGCAGGCAGTTTCCGCAGATTACCGCCTTGGAGCTGTATGCCAAAGAAAGGCATACCGGTGAACACCGTTATATGTGAAATGAGAGTGTGTATACGCACTGAATTTGGGTGGAATCACGGGTTATGAGTCTCGTCCCATTGTTGGGACGAGGCTTTTTTGGCTTTAGTTTAAGGATTTAACCCTAAAAAAATCCTGACGATGGTCGGGAGAATAAGTATAAATTTTATTGAAAGGATTGAGAATATATGATAAGTGTAAAATTCAAAAACGGTTCTGTAAGGGAGTATGACAACGGAACAACAATAGCTGATGTAGCAAAATCGCTTGGCGGCGGAATTTACAAAAATGCCTGTGCAGGAAAAGTGAACGGTGAGCTTAAGGATTTGAGAACAGAGCTTGAGCCTGACGGCTGCTGTGAGCTTGAAATACTTACATTTGACGATAAGGACGGCAAAAAGACGTTCTGGCATACGGCATCTCATATTCTGGCACAGGCTGTAAAAAGGCTTTATCCTCAGGCTAAGATAGCTATAGGCCCTGCAATAGATAACGGTTTCTATTATGATTTTGATGTAGAAAAGTCATTCTCAACAGAGGACATGGAAAAAATAGAAAATGAGATGAAGGCTATAGTAAAGAGTAATACAGCTATAGAAAAGTTTGAGCTTTCACCTGAAGAAGCAATTGAAATGCTCAAAGAAAGACAGGAACCCTACAAGGTGGAGCTTGCACAGGAGCATGCAGGCAAGGGTGAGCCTATAAGCTTCTACAGACAGGACGATTTTACCGACCTTTGTGCAGGACCTCACCTTATGTCAACGGGTGCGGTAAAGGCATTCAAAATTCTGAACTGTACGGGAGCATACTGGAGAGGCGACAGCAAAAACAGACAGCTTTGCAGAGTATACGGTACGGCATTCCCGAAGGCTTCTATGCTTGATGAGTACCTGAAGCAGAGAGAGGAAGCAATAGCAAGAGATCACAACAAGCTTGGCAGACAGCTTGAGCTTTTCACAACGTCAGAGGTAATAGGACAGGGACTGCCTATATTGCTGCCGAAAGGAGCAAGGGTTATTCAGCTTTTGCAGAGATTTGTAGAGGACGAGGAGCAGAGGCGTGGCTGGCTGCTTACAAAAACGCCGTTTATGGCAAAAAGCGACCTGTACAAAATTTCAGGTCATTGGGATCATTACAGGGACGGAATGTTTGTTTTAGGTGATGCGGAAAATGATAAGGAAGTATTTGCCCTCAGACCGATGACGTGTCCGTTCCAGTATCAGGCATACCTTAACAGAGAGCGTTCATACAGGGATTTGCCTTTGAGATATAATGAAACGTCAACGCTTTTCAGAAACGAGGCAAGCGGAGAAATGCACGGTCTTATAAGAGTAAGACAGTTCACGATTTCGGAGGGACATCTTATGTGTACGCCCGAACAGCTTGAGGGCGAGTTCAGGGGCTGTCTGGAGCTTGCAATATATATGCTGAAAACGCTCGGACTTTATGAGGACGTTTCCTACAGATTTTCACAGTGGGATCCCAACGACAGGGAAAAGTATATTGGTACGCAGGAGCAGTGGGACGAGGCTCAGGGAATAATGAAGCGTATACTTGACCACCTCGAACTGCCTTACGAAATAGGCATAGGAGAAGCTGCATTCTACGGCCCTAAGCTTGATATTCAGATAAGAAATGTTTACGGCAAGGAAGATACGCTCATAACGATACAGATAGACCAGATGCTTGCGGAAAAATTCGGTATGAAGTATGTGGACAAGGACGGCACAAAGAAAAATCCCTATATTATCCACAGAACGTCTATAGGCTGTTACGAGAGAACGCTTGCACTGCTCATTGAAAAATATGCAGGAGCATTTCCTATGTGGCTTGCACCTGTTCAGGTAAAGCTTCTGCCGATAGCAGACAGACATATTGACGCTCTGAAAGAAGTTGAGAAAAAACTTCAGGCTGCGGGAATACGCTGCGAAATTGATACGAGAAGCGAAAAGATAGGTTATAAAATAAGAGAGGCTCAGCTTGAAAAAGTACCTTATATGCTGCTTATGGGTGATAAGGATATAGAAAACGGTACGGTTTCCGTCCGTTCTAGAAAGCTCGGAGATATAGGAGCATTCACAGCAGAGGACTTCATAGCCAAAGCAAAGGAAGAGATAGACAGCAAGGCAATCTAACTCATATAAATAAAGTCTGCGGATTATACAGGGAGGCGATTGCAGCGTCAAAAGCGTACGCTTTTGACGGATTTAAAGCGGAACGCTTTAAATCACCCGTGAACAAGTTCACGGGTCTGCAATCGCCGCACCCTGAACAGGCAGAAAGCAGACGTGAACGAAAAGAGGTGTGATATGACATCGGGTACCAGAAAATTTATCACATTTGTAGTTATAGCACTTGTAGCGATAGCGGCCATAGTCGGTTCTGTATACGTAATAATGCAGGTAGGCAGTAAAAACGGAAACGGAGGTTCATCATCTGAGCTTTTGGAAATATCGGTATCCCAGCTCAACAAGGAGCTTATAGAAAAGATGGGGTACAGCGGAATAACAGAGGTTGACAGCGGTGAAATATCGGGACATTTTGATATACCAGAGGAAAGTGTAACTCAGGTGTCGATATATATATCGGACTCAAGCTCATCGGCAACGGAGATAGCCTGCTTCAAACTCAGGGACAAATCTCAGAAGGAAAAGCTTGTCGAAGCGATAAACAAGCACATAGCAGTAAAGCTCAAGGGATTTGCCGAAAGTCCGAAGGAGATAGAGAAAATTAAAAATTATACTACCGTCAGCTCAGGGGATTACGTGTTTATGGCTATATCTGAAAATTCAGATGTTGCAGGGGATACGTTTTCGGATATAATTGAGAATAAAAAGAGGGTAGTATAAATTATATATTATAAAGATAATGAAGAATTTTCATTAAGCTGTAAATAAACGGTATGATATAGCATCATACCAAATTTATACACTAAAAACGGAAGAAAATATACGTAAAATTTAATTATGTTTTTACAAATTCCTTCAAGATACGCTTATATGCTTGACTGAATAAATGGAATGTTGTATAATTCAAAGGAGAAATGAACAGAATGCGGAAGCTGTTTTCAGTATGGTTTCCGTGCGTAAAAATGACGAAGGGAAATTGTTATGGAGATAAAAGAAGAGGCGAAGTATACCGAAATAGACTTATCTGTGATTTTTCAGATAATCAAGAAAAATATTCTGCCTATGATACTGGCAGCGGTTTTGTTTGGAGTGGGAGCTTACGTTGGAACTAATACCCTTATGGCAAAGCAGTACAGGGCAAGTTCCAAGCTCATAGTAAACAACAAAAAGAGCGACAGCGAAAAAAGCGTGAACAACAGTGAAATAGCTGCCGCACAGATGCTTGCAAGTACGTATTCGGTAATAATAAAGTCAAATTCGGTTTTACAGCCGGTAATAGACAAGATGCAGCTCAATATGACATATGAGCAGCTTGAAAAATCCATAACAGTTTCAACAGTATCAAACACACAGATAATAGAAATATCAATGAAAAGCACCGACCCAAACTTTGCCAAAAAGGTGGTTGAGAACGTAGTAAAGGTAGCTCAGCCCGTTATTATGGACGTGGTAGAAGCAGGTTCGGTAAAGGTAGTAGACGAAGCAAGGCTCGCCAACAACGGAAATCCCGTAGGGCCGAACGCACTGAGAAATGCCCTGATAGGAGCATTCATAGGTCTGCTGTTTGTTCTTGTGATAGTGATAATAAAAGAGTTCTTCAACAAGAAATTCAAGTCGGAGAATGATGTAACAAATACTCTCGGATTGCCGCTTATCGGAATGATACCCCACGTAAGCAGAAAGGACTTTGAGAAATGAGCAGGAATAAGACAACAGACAACAAGCCTCTGGTAAAAGAGCTGTTCAGCGTAATGGACGAGAATGCTCCGGAGGAGTATGTTGCGGCATATAAAATGTTATGCACAAACATAGAGTTCATAACAGTAGCACAGAAGTGCAAGAATATAATGATAACCTCAACACTTGCAAACGAGGGAAAAACAAACTGTTCACTCAATCTTGCAATAACGATGGCACAGCAGGGCAAGAAGGTATGCCTTGTTGAGTGCGATTTAAGACGACCCAGTATGCACAGATTTATAGCCTCCAAAAGAAACACGGTAGGACTTACGCACGTTCTTAAAGGAGAGGTAGAGCTTTCAGAAGCAATAAGGAACGTAAGCGGAACAAGTATGAGTATTCTGCTTGCAGGAATATCACCGCCTAACCCTACAGAGTTGCTTTCAAGCGAAAGAATGCAGCAGCTTATAAAAGAGCTTGAAACCGAGTATGATTATGTAATATACGATACTCCCCCTGCGTTTATAATAAGTGATGCCGCAGTGCTTGGAAAATATATGGACGCAACATTCCTCGTTGTAAGACATAACTTTACCGAAAAGAAATATACCGCAAGAGCAAAGAAAAACCTTGAAAATGCAGGAGTAAAGATTTTCGGAGTTATTCTCACGGCATATAAGGATAAGGCAAAGGGTTCTTACTCCGACTACTACTCATATAACTACTACTACAGCTATAACTACAGCAGTGACGGCAGTGAAAGCAGCGGAGATGAAAAATAAATGGTAGATTTACATTGCCATATTCTGCCCGGAATAGACGATGGAGCAAAAACAACTGATATTTCACTTGAAATGCTCAGACTTCAGAAAGAACAGGGTGTAAAGAAAATAGCCTTCACACCTCACCTCAAGCTTGATGAAACCACATACGAGGACTTTCTGAAATCAAGAGAGGGAAGCAGAAAAACTCTTTTTTCTCTTCCCGAATATAAGGAAATTACTGACGGTCTGGAAATAAAGACGGGTGCTGAGGTATATTTTTCACTTGGCATTCTGAATTATGACCTCGAACCGCTTTGCTATGAAGGAACAGACTATATACTGATTGAACTTCCTGTAAAGGCAAAGCCCTATGGACTTGCCGAAGGACTTTCAAATATAATAAATATGGGATATACGCCCGTTATAGCACATGTGGAGAGATACCCTTACTTTGCAGATAATCCCGTACTGCTTTATGATTTGGTTATGGACGGCTGTATTGCCCATATAAATGCGGAAACTGTCATAAAAAACAATGCAGCGTCAAAGATGGCGATGAAGTACATAAAATGGGGACTGGTACACTTCATATGCAGTGATTGCCACTCAACAAAACACAGAGTTCCCAATCTTATGAATGCCTATACTGTACTGAAAAAGGAATTTGGAGGGCAGTATGTGGACTGGCTGGTAAAAAACAGCGAAAATGTTTTTGATAACAGATATGTTGACTTGAATATAGTTCAGAAACCTAAGAAGTTTCTGGGATTTTGGAAGTAAGCTTTAACAGAAAGGGGGAGATGTTATTGCCTGCGGAGTATGCTGTTAAAGAAAAAAACAGTGCGGACTTGAATTTGAATATAGAAAACAGTAATGCTGTTTCAGCCGAAGATGTGAATGAAAACGAATCTGTGGATTTTGTATTTGAGGAAAAGCCTGTATATGAATTTTTCAAGAGAGTATTTGATATTATGCTGTCATTGATAGCATTGATTGTTTTATCCCCCGTGTTCCTGATAATAGCACTTATAGTTATTATAGATGACAGAAGTGCATCTCCTGTTTTTACGCAGAAAAGATGCGGAAAAGACGGCAAAATCTTTAATGTGTACAAATTCAGAACAATGTGTGCCGATGCCGAAAAAAGGCTGGGCGACCTTGCCGAACAAAACGAAATGGACGGCCCTGTGTTCAAAATAAAGAACGACCCCAGAATTACACGTGTGGGAAAGGTGTTAAGGTCTACAAGTCTTGACGAGCTTCCCCAGTTTCTGAATATACTGAAAGGTGATATGTCCTTTGTAGGGCCTCGTCCCGCACTTCCCAAGGAAGTAAGTCAGTATAACGATATTCATAGATTAAGGCTTATTGTAAAACCGGGAGTTACCTGCTACTGGCAGATAGAACCCGAAAGAAATTCTATTTCCTTTGAGCGTTGGATGGAACTTGACAGAAAGTACATAACCGAAAGAAATCTCTGGATTGATATAAAAATAATCTTCAAAACATTTTTTGTTGTTTTCAGACGTGAAGGTTGCTGAATATTAGGTCTGTACGGAAAAATCCGTACAGACCTTTTTGAATTTCCGCAAAAAAGGACAGCATTCAAGCTGTCCTCTGTTTTACTAAGGCATATATTTAGTTTTCTTCTTCCTGAGAAAGCTCTGAGTTTTCAAGCCTTGACTTTCTTCTGAATTCCAGAGGATTTATTCCGAAGAAAGTCTTGAAGCATATGCTGAACTTGGTCTGACTTTTAAATCCTACTTTAAGTGAAATATCAAGAACCTTCATTTTTGTATTTGTCAGAAGGTCTGCGGCGGTTCTCATTCTTACGCTTTTCTGATAATCACGATAGCCTATGCCGTAAACCCCTTTGAAATAATTTTTCAGGCTTGTTTCGCTTATTCCGAACATCTGTGCCAAATCCTTTGCGGAATATCTCATACTCAAATCCTCCGTAAGAAGGTCGTGCGTTTTTTTCGCAATTTCCATCTGAGTTGAAGTAAAATATCTTCTGTTCGGACTACAGTTTTCTTTTTTCATTTCCTTATCCATAAGTATGAACAGCTCTATAATTTTAAGTGACATAATATCATACTCACTGCTGTTAAGACACTCAAGGATTTCCTTTGTGATTTCTGTTATCTTTGTATTTGATTTTATGATTGTAGGAGCAGACTCAGCCTTGAGCTTATCGTAAATTCTTTCGGGCAGAAGAAAATTCTCACTGAATTCGGACAGCTTTCTGAGCCACGGAGAATTGAGAAAAAGGCACAGACTCAAGCCTGTATACTCTTCACTCTGAATGCGTATCTGTTGTATACTCTGACCACAGTTTACAGCAAGCTCACCGCCTGATATGTACTGCTGATGTCTGTTTGTGTAGAGAAAATCGCCTCTGCCTTTAAGACATGATGTAATCCTGATACATTTTTGATTTTCGTAATTTTTCATAGAAGAGCAGTTAAAAGCCGCTGCACACAAAGAAAGGTCAATGTCTGTTGCAAACGTGTGGAACTCCTCGACAAGAAGCCCCATGTCAACGAGATAAAATGACAGACCGGCTTTATATTCGTTATTATTGTCCATAAGTACGGAAGAACCTCTGTGAGTTTTTTCATCATACTCTGTCCGTACCTCAGGGAAATTATCAAATCTTTTATTAACCCAGTTTTTCATATCCTTCTCCTATCACAGAAAACTTTGTATATTATACATTAAAAGGAAAAAAATGTCGCCTAACAAATAAAAAAAGATTACCCAAATAGCATTCATTTTAAAAAAAATAAGTCTTTAAATGTCACATCGGAAACAAAAAATACTATTTGCTTTTAATAAAAGCATTACATAAACTTTTAAATTTATATTTTTCTTGAATTATAGATTTAAAAATTATTATTACGCTTATAACGCCGTGTGCATAATATATTTTATTTTGTACATATTGACAAATTTTGAAAATCGATTGATTATTTTTTAAATATATGTATAATTAATGTAAAAGAATGACAATTTTTTTACATACTATTGCTGATAAAATATAATTGAATTAGAGTGACTGATGTTTGCAAAATCACATATGTGAACTTTACTTCTTATCAAAAATATCCCTAATAGCTTTAATTTGAGATTATTTTGAGATTATTTTAATATTTTTTTGATGAAACACTTGCATTTAAAGGAAAAATATGGTAATCTAAACTTATGCAAACTTTTTGTATCATATATTTCAAAAATGTAACTTTATTGAGTCTTGAAAGGAAAATCATAGGTTTTGGAAAATAAGGACAATGGCGTTGAAAGAAAAAAGTTTATTTTCAAAATAAAAAATTTTGAAAAAAATACGAATACTGAAAAAAATGAAAATTCAGAAAACGGCATTGTCAGTTCGTTTGATGAAAAGGCTGTAGTCGATAATATCAGTGATATTTATTCAATTGACGAAGAAAGCTCAGATGAAGAAAGTTCACAGGAAAGTATCAGCGAAACGGATTCTGATGAACTTATCGGAGAAAATCAAGCTGATGATAATTATGATAATTATGAAAGCGAAAGCAGTATACCTGAGCATTACAAAAAAATATATTCATACAGTGACAAGAACAACGAGTATCTGGGTGACAGGGATTTTGATAATGACATAAGACATATTATAGAAAATCTTGATGTTGATTCATACGGCGATGCTTCTCTTGAGGAGGACGTAGACGGCATACTTGAAGATGCCGATACAGATTTTGAAGAAGGAGATGACTTTGAGGAAAATGTACGTCAGGTTTTCAGAAGTATGAGAGCCGAGGGCGATACAGACGAAGAAGATATTGATTTAATTCTTGAAAGTGTGAATAAAGGCGAAGAATCTGAAAAGAAAGATGTTTACAGTATTTATATAAGCAGGGATTTGGATATGATTCTTGCCGATATACGCTCATATATCGAAAAAGAAGAGAATAAGGAAAACAAGGAAATTACGGAAGTTCAGGAAGTTCAGACAAAAAAAAAATCCCGCCCATCTAAAAGAGAAAGAATTGACTATGACGAAATATCATTTTTTGAAGAAGCAGCATACATCGAAGACAGTGAAGACTACAAAGAGGAAATAAGATACAAAAAGGAAAGAAAAAACGGAAAAAAATACGCTGAAGAAAATGAAGAGGAAGAACCTCGTCCGAGAGTTATTTCATCAGAGGTTCTGAGAAAAATGGTTTCATGGCTTATCACGGTAGCGGCACTCACAGTACTTCTTACAATGCTTTTTATGCCCGTTCTTCAGATTTACGGAACGTCAATGTCGCCCTTGCTTGAAGAGGGTGATATTCTTCTCACGTTCAGGACATCTGATTTCAAGAAGGGGGATATAATTTCATTTTACTACAATAACAAAATTTTAGTTAAACGTGTTATCGCCTTTGAAGGTGATTTCGTTAATATAAAAAATAACGGAAGCGTTTATGTCAACAACAAAGAACTGAAAGAGGACTATATTTCTGAGAAAGCACTCGGGGATTGTGACATAACATTACCTTACCAAGTGCCTTCGGGGAAAATATTTGTTCTCGGGGATCATCGTCTTACATCTGTAGACAGCAGGAATAAAGCTATGGGCTGCGTTTCGCAGGAGCAGATTTCCGGAAAGCCTGTATTCAGGGTATGGCCGCTGAACCGAATGGGATTTGTTGAAAATTGAAAAGGAAGGAGATGATGCCAACGTGAAGCGTAAACAAGACAGTAACATAAAAATGCCTGCTGTAAGGAAGGTTCTGATAAGCTGTTTTTTATGTGCGGCTGTTCTTGTATCAGGGTTTACCGCATACTCACTGATGATGCCCGCCAAGACGGCTACAGAGGAAAAGGAAATTGAAATTTCTACCGTGCATACACACACGGACGATTGTTACCGTATGGGCAGGAAGCTTGTATGTAAAAGCACAGACGAAAACCACATTCATTCCGAAGAATGTTATGAGGAGCGGAAAATTCTTGTATGCAAAGAAGGAGAAGAGGAAAGCAAGGCTGAAAATTCTGCCGCTGACGAAGTGACCAAAGCAACCGAGGCTGTTGCCGAAAATTCAACCGAAGCTGCAACCGAGGCTGTAACTGAGGTAATTACCGAAGCTGCAACCGAAGCTCAGAGCATACAGGAAGCAACAACATTGTCTGAGAAAGCTTCCGAGGGAGAAACATCAAAAGAGCAGGCAACGCAAGGGGAGGAAACAACCCCGAAAAAAGGCTCGAAAGCAGCCGCAGAGGAATCAGCCGCAGAGGAATCAGCCGCAACAGATGCTCAGAATTATACTGATTTTGTTCAGTATATAGAAGGTCGTGGCGGCACAATC
>ONBJ01000083.1 GCA_900316025.1 uncultured Eubacteriales bacterium | reverse complement strand
TGAGCTAATGGATCGAATGGGGTGGATAGTCGGATTCGAACCGACGGTCTCCAGTGCCACAAACTGGCGCTTTAACCAACTAAGCTATACCCACCATAATATGGCGCGCCAGAAGGGACTCGAACCCCTGACCTACTGCTTAGAAGGCAGTTGCTCTATCCAGCTGAGCTACTGGCGCAAGCAGTTCCGAAAAAAAGCATCAGAACATAAATGGAGCGGATGATGGGAATCGAACCCACACGATCAGCTTGGAAGGCTGAAGTTCTACCACTAAACTACATCCGCACAAAAGTAAATCGTATTCAAATTTTATCTTCAAGCGACGATAGTTATTTTATCAAAAAGTGACTGTAATGTCAATACTTTTTTCAAAAAATCTTTCCGAACAACAATATTTTTTTGAAATCACAGACGTTACTGCTTTTCTTTTAATATTTCCAGAGAAGCTTCAATATTAGTATTGTACATTTTTTTTATGAATTATTTGTTAAATATATTAATATACAAATTAAAAATTAATTGATATAATATGAGTGATAACTTTTGCATACCCAAATATGTGCAGAAGTATATGGCACTTTGAAAAAGGAGAGGATTTTAAGAGATGAATGAGAAAAAAAGTTTTAGCAGAAAAGCAATATCCCTGGCTCTTACAGTTGCTATGGCATCTACTATGACAGTATGTGCGGCAATACCGGATGCTTCTGCTGCAACAGCAAACACGGCAGTATCCAATGCCGTTGTCAGTTCGGCAGCCTCGGGCAAGGATGCCTCAAGCTTTTCGTGGGACAACGCAACAGTATACTTCCTGCTTACCGACCGTTTCTATAACGGCGACACAAGCAATGACCACTCGTACGGAAGAGGTCTTACAAAGAGCGGAAGTGCAGCAAGCTATGACCAGTATGCAGCTTTCCAGGGCGGTGACTTCGCAGGTATTACCAAAAAAATCAACGATGGCTATTTTGATGATTTGGGCGTAAATGCTATTTGGCTTTCAGCACCTTACGAGCAGATTCACGGCTATTGTGTAGGTACGGACGGCGACAGCTTCGCACACTACTCATATCACGGCTACTATGTTCTTGACTATACCGAGTCTGACAAGAACTTCGGTTCAAAGGCAGAGTTCAAGACTATGGTTGATACCGCTCATCAGCACGGTATAAGAATAGTAATGGATATAGTTATGAACCACGCAGGTTATAATACTATTCAGGATATGAGCGAGTATGGTTTCGGAGAACTGAAGAGCGGCTGGGAAGATTATTACTATGCACACAGCAACATAAACAACACAAGCTACCACGGCTTCATCAATTACGATGCAAGTGCTTCCGTATGGGGCAAATGGTGGGGAGGCAACTGGATTCGCTGCGGATTACCCGGATATACTCCCGGCGGAAGTGATGATATTACCAAGACGCTGGCAGGACTTCCCGACTTTAAGACAGGTGATTCATCAAAGACAGGTATTCCTGAAATTTTGAAAACTAAGTGGAGTAAAGAGGGTACTCTTGCTACAAAAACCTCTAAATATGCAAGCTCAGACACAGTAACAGGCTATATCTCAACATGGCTTGCTGAATGGGTTGAGGAATTCGGTGTTGACGGTTTCCGTTGCGATACAGCTAAGCACGTTGAAAAGAGTGCTTGGGGACAGCTTAAAACAAAGTGCGTAACTGCTCTCAAGAAATGGAAGCAGGCTAATCCTACAAAAGCAATGGACGATGCAGATTTCTGGATGACAGGTGAAGATTTCGGACATGGTGTAGGTAAAGATGATTACTATACAACAGGCGGCTTCGATTCAATGATTAACTTCGATTTTGCTCCTGCTGTAAACAGAAGTAATATACCCGGTGCAGGTTCGGTAGAAAATACATACAGCAGATATGCTAACACTATAAACAGTGACAAGAGCTTCAATGCACTCAGCTATATTTCCTCACATGATACGGTTCTCGCAGCAGGCGACAGAAAGTATGCAGGTTCGTTTATGCTTATGCTCCCTGGTGCAGTTCAGATTTACTACGGTGACGAAACAAACAGACCTCTTGTACAGAGCAATTTTGCGAACATCGACCCCGGTGCAGGACATCAGTTCAGAAGCTTTATGAACTGGAGCAGTCCTGACAGTGCAGTTCTGGCTCACTGGCAGAAGGTTGGTAAATTCCGTAGCAACCACGTTGCAGTAGGTGCAGGTCAGCACAGCCTTATCTCTTCCTACAGCAGCAGCACAGGCTACACATTCTCAAGAACTTACGATGACGGAGAAGTTTCAGATGCAATCGTTGCTACATTGTTTGCACCTGCAAATACTTCAATCGCTGTTGACGTTTCTTCAATATGGTCAAACGGAACTGTTGTTACAAACGCTTATGACGGCACAACAGCTACAGTTACAAACGGTAAGGCTACATTCAACAGCGGTGCTAACGGAACAATCCTTATCGAAGGACCTCAGTCAGCAGTTTCTGTTTCGCTCAAGAGTTCAACAGGAAGCAACCTTTTCGAGGGTACATGCACACTGACACTCAGCCTCAAGGGTGCAAACTCAGCAAAGGTTAAGATTGACAATGCAGCTGCAATAACAGTTCAGAACGGCGGAACATTCACAATAGGTGCAAATACTGCTGAAGGCGGTACAGTAACAGTAACGGTAACTGCTACAGACGGAAACGAAACTGTGGAAAAGACATTCGTTTATAACAAGAAAGACCCCAACGCAGTTGTAAAGGTTTATTTCGACAATACTTCATATAAATGGAGTGCAGTATACGCATACATTTATGATGAAAGCGGTTCGGCTGTAGTTCAGAACGGAGCTTGGCCCGGAGTTGCTATGACAAACAATGCTACGTTGGGTCTGTATGAAATTGAAGTTCCCGAAAATCTTTTAGGTTCAGAAGCAAGAGTTATCTTCACTGAAAGCAAGGACGCTACTACCAACAGATACCCCGCAGATAAAGAAAAGGGTATGCTGATTGGCGGAGTATCCCACAAGTTCTCAGCAGGCAACACATGGGAGGCTTATAATCCTGTAACACCCACACAGCCTACTCAGAAACCTACAGATAAGCCTACCACAGCAACTTCAACATCAAGCAACAACATTACTATCCTTCTTGGTGATGTAAACAAGGACGGCAAGATTTCTATAGCTGATGTTCTCTATGTTCAGAAAGCTATGATTAAGACGATAACTCTTTCAAATGAGCAGTTGCTCCGTGCAGATGCCAACAAGGACGGTAAAATTACAGTAGCTGATATAACGCTTCTGTTAAGATATCAGGTTGGTTACAGCAACAGCTACGGTATCGGAACAAAGATAACTGTTGATAAGACTAAGAAAGTTACCATATAAATTTATGTTCCTTTCTGTATTATAAAAAATGCGGCACTCCCCGACAATATAGTCGGGGAGTGTGCTTTTTTGATTTATGCTCTTTTATAATAACAGTCGACATAATGTTATATTGGAAATTATAGCAATGCAATAAAATAGCACAACGCAATAAAAAGTGATATAATGGAGGAAGATAATAAAGAAGAGGTGTAGAAAATGTTAAGTGAAGACAGT
>ONBJ01000024.1 GCA_900316025.1 uncultured Eubacteriales bacterium | reverse complement strand
TATAGATATTATGGCTAATCAGATAAATGTAAAGGTATCTGACGAGGAGCTTGCAGCAAGAAGAAAGGAATGGCAGCCCAGAGAACCCAGAGTAAAGACGGGATACCTTGCAAGATATGCTTCACTTGTAACATCAGGAAACACTGGTGCAATACTTTCTATAGATAAATAAGATAATAATTGATGTGATTAATAAAATGCGGCAATCCGATTTTTCGGATTGCCGCATTTTCAATTGTTGCGTTATATTTCATTGTTTGCAGAGCTTTTCAGAATTTTTAATTCTAAAAGCTCAAGCCGTTTCTTCAACTTAAATGCTTTGAATAAATTATGTCTTACTAAGTCGATTATCGAGCATATTAAAAATATACCGATTACAATACCGATTACCAACGGAAGCATCAGATATGCAGGCAATTCGGCTACCCATACGAAACTATTGATAATAAGTCTTGCCCTGACTTGCTTCTGCTCGTGGATTGTATACACGCCAAAAGTAAGCGGAGAGAAAAATGCAATTATTTTTATCCAGAATGAAGAAAATTCAATCTGCTCAAAAGCTAAAAGCAAACACACAGCGGCAGATAACATCGTGATGGAATTATACTGCAACAGAATTTTGTCATATTTTATATAACCAAAAATCTGCTCAGAAACAATAGGAATAACTTTTAATGAAACAAAAGTTATCAATACAAAAGCCAGATACAGAAGTAAAAATATAGCAGTTCTATGTGATTTTAGTTTTTTAAGAAAACCATATTTTCGGATATATCCGCCTATTACATACAGAATAGCAAGCCATAATGTCGAATATCCTTCATTCAGGTTGAAAATGTCACCCCATTTATCTGTGACAAAAGGATAGATGACAGACATAGCAATCACAGCATATATAATTATCCTTATGCTGTTTTCTGACAGTCGGCAAATTCCTTCATTCAGTATCGGAATAAATAAAAACATAAGTGCATATGCGGTGAAGTACCAATACTGGTTTGAAAAAACAGGGAAAAAAGAAGATATAAGAGTTTGGTTGTCTATGCTTTCGGGAGCAATACACTTGAACAGAATATTTATAGAAACAGTGTAAAAAGCTACCCTGCACCATAAAAAGGCTAAGTTGCTTATTTTATATTTTGAATAAATGCCGACATATCCTGAAATCAGAGCATAGCAATTTACAGCACAAAATGATGAAATCTCCAAAAAGTACGCTATCAGATGGTTTATAGGATTAGACGAATATAATATTCCGCCCATTACTAAAACGTGTGACATAACAACCATAAGCATAGATACGCTTCTTAAAGCATCAATACCATAGTTACGGGAAGAGTTGACAGATATTTTTGCATATTCACCCATAATGTACCAGTCCTCCGCCGTCTGTTTTGTCAAAGTGCCGTAAATGGCATTATTCAATATCCGTAATAGACATCTGTGTTATCGTCGTAGCCGTCGCCGTCCTCGTCTACAAAATCATCGTCGTCTACAAAATCATCGGGATAGCCGTCACCGTCAGAATCCACTATGTCATTGTCGTTATCCGAAGAATTGTCTTCGTCATTATCGTTTGTTTCCTGAGCTTCCGTAGTTTCCTCGGCAGGAGTTTCTTCATCGGGTGTCTGCTGTTCGGGAGCTTCAGTTACTTCCTCAGCCGTAGCTTCTTCTGTAACAGGTTGAGTTTCGGGTTGAGTTTCGGGCTGAGTTCCGGGCTGAGTGGAAGATGCGGCTGTCGGGGTTTCCGAAGGCTGCTGAATCTGAGTGGGAACATCAGCCGTAGGAGCTTCCGTAGGCTGTACTGCTGCATTTGAAGGCTTTGTGTTATTGTTATCGGATTTGTTTCCTACAGCCTGTCCTATGAACCAGGCGATACCGCAGAGCAGAAGAACCAGAATTATCACGAGAAATGCTATAACAGGCTTGTTTGATTTTGAGGATACATTTTCGTATTCTTCATCGCTTTCGGTATCCTCATCGAAATCATCGTCATACTTTCCGAGACTTTCACTGCTGTTTGATGAAATTTCGTTGCTGCTGTCTTCGGTATAATCCTTCTTTGAAGAAATTTCGGATTTTTTATCTGCGTCCTTTGCGTATTCCTTGAAAAGCTGACTGTAGTCCGAACTGAACTGGGAATCATACTGCTGAGCCTGAGTAGCTCTGTCGATAATTCTGTCTGTTTCCTCTTCCGTGTTCATATCAAAGTTATCGCCGAACTGAGAAGCATACTTTTCAGCCTGACTGCGTCTTTTTACGGTATCCTCAGAGGGATAGCCGCATACGGGACAAAAATTTTCGTTTTCGTAATCATTTCCGCACTTTGTACATTTCATACTGATTTGACCTCCTGAAAAATTTTGTATATGAAATTTACCTTAATTATTTTTTTGCAGTAATTTTTTTCTCCGTACCGTTCATAATTCTTTGTATATTTTCCCTGTGCTTAACTATAACACACAAAGAGATGAAAAGTGTGAATAATGTTGAAATTATCACATAACTGAGGGAATATTCAGTTTCAGAGCCTAATGACGGACGGTAATCGACAAAAAACGTAAATATAAATGTAGCTATGGGATAGCAGACAGCTCCTGAAAGTGAACTGAGGGAAATTATTCTGGTTATTATGAATACGATAAGAAATACTGCAAGAACAGCAAGAAATACACGCCATTCAGATGCAGCCATAAGAGCAGAGGCAGTAACAACACCTTTGCCGCCTCTGAAGCCGAAATATACAGGGAACATATGACCTAAAATACAGCACAGTCCTGCCAGATATTTTCCGTATTGAGCAAATTCAGCAGAATGTACACTGTCACCCATAATTGAAGAAAAGAGTATGCCGCCGATTATTACGGCGATAACGGCTTTTAAAAAGTCAAATACGATAGTAAAGATTGCAGGGACTTTTCCTACAGAACGCAGTACATTTGTAAAGCCTGCATTTCCGCTTCCCATTTCTCGTATATCATTTTTTTTGTTTACGATGTTTGTTATTATTATTGCAAAGTTTATGCTTCCCAGCAGATAGCCGATAACGGCGGCGGCAATAATCTGAAGCCAGCCGCTGCTTATAAATTTAAGAAAATTATCCATAAATTCACCCGAAATCTTTATTTGAAATTCAAAAAACGGCAGTTATTTTTCTCCACGTTCTCTTATGACAAAGCGTATCGGAGTTCCCTCCAGTCCGAAGGTATCACGTATTCTGTTTTCGAGATACCTCTGGTATGAAAAGTGGAAAAGCTCCGCAGAATTTACAAAGCATACGAATGTAGGCGGCTTTGTGCTTGCCTGTGTCATATAGAATATTTTAAGTCGTCTGCCCTTGTCGGTCGGCGGCTGAACTCTTGCCGTAGCCTGTGCAAGAACATCGTTGAGAGTACCTGTTTTTATACGCATTGCGTTTGAATTGGCAACTGCCTTTATTGTTTCAAAGAGCTTGTCAATTCTCTGTCCTGTTTTTGCGGATATAAATACAAACGGTGCATAGGACATAAAGGAAAAATCTGTTTCGAGGTTCTTTTTGAAGGTATTCATTGTATTTCCGTCTTTTTCGAGAGCGTCCCATTTGTTTACCGCTATTACACAGGCTTTTCCAGCCTCGTGAGCAAGACCTGCAACCTTTGAATCCTGTTCGGTAAAGCCTTCGGTAGCGTCTATCATAATAACGCACACATCACTGCGTTCTATAGCCATTTTTGCACGGATTATGCTGTATTTTTCGATAGCGTTGTCAACCTTGTTCTTTCTTCTCATTCCTGCCGTATCGGTGAAGTTGAACAGTCCGTATTCGTTTTCAATCATAGTATCAATGGAATCCCTTGTAGTGCCTGCTATGTCTGACACAATACAGCGTTCTTCGCCCGTTATGCGGTTTATCAGGGAGCTTTTTCCGACATTCGGTTTTCCGATAACGGCAACGTTTATAATTTCGCCGTCATTGTCCTCCCAAGCACTGTCGGGAATGTGTTCAAATACAGCCTCCAGCAAATCGCCTGTTCCGTGACCGTGAACAGAGGAAACCTGTATCGGGTCGCCAAGTCCTAAATTGTAAAATTCATAAAATTCAGGCTCAGGCTCTCCGATTTTGTCGCACTTGTTTACGCAGAGAACTATAGGCCGTCCGCTTTTTTGCAGCATATTTGCCACTTCTATATCCGTAGCGACCAGACCGCTTTTCAAATCCGTTACAAGTATTATCACATCGGCTGCATCAATGGCGAGTTCAGCCTGCCGCCTCATCTGTTTCAGGATAATGTCGTTTGAATACGGTTCTATGCCGCCCGTATCTATAATATCGGCTGTTTTGTCAAGCCATTCCACTCTGCCGTAAATTCTGTCACGTGTTACGCCGGGGGAATCATCAACAATGGAAATCCTTTCCCCGACAAGCTTATTGAAAAGCGTGGACTTTCCGACATTCGGACGGCCTACAATAGCTATAACAGGTCTTGCCATAAATTAACCTCCTTATTTACACACTAACATATATTTATTTAAAATATTTATTTTAAAATTTCATTCAGAAGCATATCTCCGCTGTTTGAAACAGGTACAACAGGAATATTCAGGGCATTTTCGACTTCTTCAAGAGATACGTCATCAAGAAAAATATCGCCCTCACGTCTTAGCATTACGGAAGGAATAAGAAGTTTTTCGCCCAAATCATAGCCTTTAAGCTGATTTATCAAATCTCTGCCTGTGACAAGTCCTGAAACGTTGATACCTCCGCCGAAAAAATCATTTTTTATTCCGATAACGTTTATTTTAATGTTTTCAAAGCGTTCGGTGATTTTGTTCATAAGTCCCTGCATAAAATCGGCAACACCTGTTCCGCAGGCGATTGTAAGAAATATTTTCCGTGAACAGGGTTCGGCATCGTCAAGAGCGTACATAAGTTCATCTCTGAGCAGGGACATAAGACCGACACCGTTGTCAAGCTGGTCGAAATCTTCATAGTAATCAGCCTCGGGAATATCTCTTTCGGCTTTCAGGAAAAATTCATCGGAAGCAAAAACTATACGGCTTCCGTATTTTTTTCTGAAGCTGTCGCCGTATTTTTCTATAAGCTCAAGGGTTTGAGCGGCGGTTTCCTTATTGTATTCTACTAATGGAAAAAGTCCGTCCCTGTATCTCGTAAGACCTACGGGTACTACAGCGATACATTCAACCGCAGGGTAGAGGTTTCCCAAATCTGTAAGGGTACGTTCAAGTTCTTTT
The DNA here is from genome assembly GCA_900316025.1 of uncultured Eubacteriales bacterium. Taxonomy (GTDB): domain Bacteria; phylum Bacillota; class Clostridia; order Oscillospirales; family Acutalibacteraceae; genus CAG-964. The sequence goes on along the minus strand of ONBJ01000024.1, from coordinate 78,940 downwards.
CCGTCATTTATACCCGGGCAGGAAACTATCTGACAGTTTATTTTTATGCCTGCTTCGGCAAACTTCGGCAATACTTCAAGAGCCTTGCCTGCAAATCTGTTGTTCATCATTCTGCATCTCAGCTCGGGATTTGTTGTATGAACGGAAATGTTTATGGGGCTGATGTGCATTTTTATTATACGGTTTATTTCGTGCTGTGTAAGATTGGTAAGTGTGATATAGTTTCCGAACAGAAATGACAGTCTGGAATCATCGTCTTTAAAGTAAAGGCTTTTCCTCATACCCTTTGGAAGCTGGTCTATGAAGCAGAAAATACATTTGTTTCGGCACGAATGCTGTTTATCCATAAGATATGTTTCAAATTCAAGTCCTATTTCCTCATACTCGCCCTTTCGGACGTATATTATTTTTTGATTTCCCGAAATATCCTCAATAAGAAGCTCAACCTCACGGGAGGTCTGATAAAATCTGTAGTCGAGAACATCTACTATTTCATTTCCGTTGATTTCAAGCAGTTTTTCTCCTTTTAAAATACCTGCCTTATCTGCACGGCTGCCCTTGCTTACATCGGTAATCAGTACTGACATTATTCACCAACCCAAAAAACGACACTAAAAATGCCAACGAATTAATTTTATCACAAAATATCTGTATTTTCTACAAAAAAGATAAAAAAGCACGATAAAAAGCTTTTTATTCTGACATAGCTGCTTTCAGGACAATATGCTGAAAGCGTAAAAAAGGGAGGATAAAAAATCCTCCCCACTGTTCAACCAAAATCAGGCTTCAACCTTTATAACTTCTCTGCCATTGTAAAAACCACAAGCACCGCAAACTCTGTGAGGAGCTTTATACTCGCCACAGTTGGGGCATTTTACAAGAGCAGGAGCCTGAAGCTTCCATACTGTAGATCTTCTTTTATTTTTTCTAGCGTGAGATGTTTTTCTCTTAGGTACTGCCATTTCTAAGCCTCTCCTTATCCGTACTGTTATTTTTGAACGTTTTCAAGGGTACGTTCCTACTCTATAAGCTTTCTCAGAGCCTCCAGACGGGGGTCTGTTTCCTTTACGGTACAGCCGCACGTTTTCTCGTTGAGGTTGATACCGCACTTGGGGCAAAGCCCCTTACATTCGTTACTACAGAGATACTTTGACGGAAGCTCCAGCAGAATATCATCTCTGACAAGCTCGTCAATATCTATAGTATAATCAGGAGTTTCGATGTAATCGTCATTTTGGTCACCGCTTAGGGATGTAACCGGATAATGTTCAAAATTATAATGAAATTCTCTGTTTACGTCAGTGCCGCAACGATCGCAAGGCTTTTGGAAGTTAAAGCTGGTTGCCAGAGAGAGCTTAACTAACCCTGCTCGATTCTCTGCCGTAACGTCAACACTCACGGGAGCAACAAACGGTTTTACACCGCTGAAATTCACATCTGACATATCCTGCAAAAGCTCCTTTTTCATTACAGAACCCTCACAGAGAAAAATATCCTTCAGATTAAGAATCACGTCAAACGCCTCCCATCAGTAAAAACAATACAGGCAGCTTCAAAACACTGTATAACATTATATATGTTGGATATTGTTTTGTCAAGGGAATTTTGAATGCCGCAGCAGAAAATTCGCAGCGGAATATTTATGAAAAATGCAGCAGTAGTAACATATTATAAAGCGATTTTGAAGGTATGTGATAATTCTGCATATTGTGGGAAATACATTTGAAAATGAACAAAATAATACATAAGCATTTACAAATAAAGTCAACATATATATAATTATTATAGTATTTATTCAGGGTGATTTTTTTGAATTCTGATATTTTATATTCGGTATTATGGATATTTATGTTGTTTTCGGCTTCGGGCTGGGCTGTTGATACCGTGTCGGCATCTATACAGAAAAAAGGCATTATAGACAAAGGCTTTCTTGTAGGGCCTGTATGTCCGATGTACGGCTTTCTTTTTTCGGGAGCGTATCTTCTTGATATTTTTGTCTGCAAGGGAATATTTTTTGTACAGCTCGGAATTTTTTCGTTTTTTGCTGCATTTTCATTTTTTGCTGTAAATATTTTTTTCAGGAGATATTTCAATATTTTATTCTGGGACTTTTCGGGAACAGGTATAGGATATAAAAGCTATATGAGCTTGTCCACGTCTGTTCTGTGGGGACTTGTTCTTACTGTTATAACAAGAACCGCAGACGGATTTATTACAAAGCTGATTGTAAACGAACTGCCTGACGGAATAAATCTTATTGTATGCGTACTGTTTTTTTCGCTGCTGCTCTGCGATACGGTTTTTTCGTTCCTGCTGGTTATGGGAATGAGGCATAAAGCCGAAAGCTTCAAAGATATAATTGACAGGATTAAGCGTATAGAAAACAAGGCGGAAAAAGCTATACTGGATACCACACAGCGTTCAGAATTAAGCCTGCGTGTTCTCAGGCTGGAAATAATATTGAGAAATCTGCCTGTAAGACTTAAAAAAATATATTCAGAATTAAAGCTCAAAGTTTTAAGCTGCGTGAGCAGAGATACCGTTTTTACAAGAAGAATTAAGAAATCCTATGACAGCTTCATAAATTCGGAAAATGCCGAAAGGCTTCAGCAGAATATAGAAGAACACAGAAAAATCAATATGAAGCAGTATGAGCATATATACAGCAAAAAAGAGGCAAGAAAAAAGTCTTTTGCATACGGACTTAACTACTGCAAGCTGTTTCTTTTGTTTTTCATAGGAAGCATAATGGGCTGTATTATGGAAACGTGCTTCGCAATTATATATGAGGGTCATTTTGAAATGCGTGTAGGTCTGGTATACGGGCCTTTTATTCCTGTATACGGGTTCGGAGCGGTTCTGCTTACTCTGGCACTGTCGCATTTCTATAAATCGTCCTTTATCGGACTTTTTGCGGTAAGCAGTGCTGTAGGTGCGGCATTTGAATATTTTTGCAGTTGGTTGCAGGAAACAATATTCGGTACAATTTCGTGGGATTACAGCGATATGCCTTTCAACATAGACGGAAGAACAAGTCTTGCTTATGCCTGCATTTGGGGTATACTGGGAGTTGTATGGGTTCGTGAAATGTATCCTGTCCTGTCGAGAGGCATAGAGAAGATACCGCCGAAAATAGGTTATATAATAACTATAGTGCTTACGGTGTTTATGGTATTCAACGCATTTGTATCGGCTTCCGCTTCTGTCAGGGCAAACGAACGCTCCGAAAATATTGAGGCTCAGAATGCGTTTGCCGTCTACCTTGACAACAATTTCAGCGATGAATACCTTGAATATATATATCCCCACGCACAGAAGGTAGAGAAAAAGTAAACAGGGAAAAGTCTGCGGCTACGCTCGGGCTGCGATTGCAGACGGTCAAAAGCTTTGCTTTTGACCAATTAAAAGCCGCAGGCTTTTAATTCACGGCAGCCGCCGTGGTCTGCAATCGCACAGCGTTGGCGGAGCAGAGAGCTTTGGTCATTACTGATTATTTGCATATTAGAGATTTGTATAAATGTACGGAAACGATGGATTATAAAAATAGTTTTTTAAAATATTTGTATTTTTTTTGCGTTATGATATAATTACAGTGTATGTTTGAATTGGAGGCGTAGTTTTATGTCATTTCTTGACAGATTTACAAAGAACAACAGAAAAGAACTNNTTGGAGGCGTAGTTTTATGTCATTTCTTGACAGATTTACAAAGAACAACAGAAAAGAACTCAATATAATAATAGTCGGCTGCGGAAAGGTAGGAACAACTCTTATAAAGCGTTTGTCTGAGGAGGGACACAACGTTACCTTTTCTATTATTAGTGATACATAAAGTAATAAGTGTTTTTCAAGAGCAGTAAATTAAAAAATAAGAATATGGTAGAAAGGAAAGACGATTTATGAATAAATTATCTATTAATTATTTAATTTCTGATAAAAAAATAATTTTAACTATAAAAAATATAGAGATTATTTATAAAATAACCTTTATTTCAACATTTATATGGGGGATTTTTGCTCATGGTGTTGCGTTGTTTAATAAATATTCCTTTTATGACGATATTGGCAATATTTACGATGGAATCGGTTCGACAATCAGCTCTGGCAGATGGCTGTTGGCGTTTTTTCATTTTTTAAAGCTCCGCTTTAATTTTTATTACAGTATTCCTGCATTTTATGGATTTCTTGTTATATTTTTGATCGCTGTAATCAACGTATTGCTTGTTTATTCTTTTAGCATAAAAAATGCTTATTTCTGTGTTTTCCTAAGTGGATTAACTATATGTTTTCCTACAGTATGTTCAATGTTTTTCTATATATTTACCGCTTTTTATTATGTTATAGGCATTTTTATGTCAATTTTTGGAGCGTGGTTGTTATGTAGAAATAAACATTGGTACACACGTGTGATTGCTGTTATACTAATGGGAAGCTCCTTGGGAATTTATCAGGCTAATGCAGGAATCTATATAAGTTTTATTTTACTGTATATGATTAAAGACACTTATGAAAATCAGCGTGATATGAAATCTTTTTGTAAATACACTTTACAATATATTTTTTGTATCATTTGTTCTTTGCTATTTTATTTTACGGTTAATAAAGTAGTATTAAATATAACCAATACTACTTTAACGGAATATAAAGGCATAGCTAATGTAGATAATATACCGTTAACTGATTATCTGTATAGAATAGCATATGCTTATAAACTTTTTATTTTCCCTAATTATCATACAGAAAGTATTTATCCCAATAAAAGTATTTTTATTTACTGGCTTATTTTATGTATTACTGTAATATTAACACTTGTATTAATTATTAAAAAGTGGAAAGAGAATAAATTATATGCAATAGAGCTTTTATTATTGACTTCGTTTGTACCATTGGTTATAAATTTTGCATATGTTATTACTGAGGCAGGTGATGTGTATGCCTTAATGCAATATTCACATATATTTTTATATGTATACTTTTCTTGGTTGGTGACAAGGAATGATATTGATATTGATGGAAAATATGTTATCAGAACTGTTGCAACAATATGTATATTTTTATTGGCTTTTATTTATTGCAGGAATGACAATACACGTTATTTGAATGCTGAATTGAAACAACAAAGAGCAATCAGCTATATTACTACTCTTGTTGCCAATATAAAAGCGACCGAAAATTACAAAGATGAATATCCCGTTACTTTTGTAAACAGTGAAAATATGCATGATTTATCGTTTCATGAGCGGGATGATATTAACTGTATTACATATATACCTGATAGCTGGAATATCGTAAGTGGTACAAGTTGGATAGAGTTTGCAAAAGTATGGACTGGATATAACCCTGTTGTTTTAGAGGAAAATAAATTTAAAGATTTACCGGAAGTAAAAAATATGCCTTACTATCCTGATGACGGTTCTATAAAAGTAATAGATAAAACTGTTGTGGTAAAATTTTAAAGATTCAGATTGATTGTTTATAATACATTTGTATATAATGTCTAGGAATTTTATGGTTTATTTAAATGCTTTATATCACAAAATATAAGTGTAATGAAAATCGTTCTACATTCTGAATTAAAAGTTTATTTTTGGAGGCGTAGTTTTATGTCATTTCTTGACAGATTTACAAAGAACAACAGAAAAGAACTCAATATAATAATAGTCGGCTGCGGAAAGGTAGGAACAACGCTCATAAGGAGGCTCTCCGAGGAAGGACACAATGTTACTTTCATAGATATGAACCGTATTGTGGTAGATAAAATTTCCGATATGTACGATGTTATGGGAGTAGTCGGAAACGGCTCAAGCTATAAGGTACAGATGGAAGCAGGAATAGAACACGCAGACCTCTTTATAGCAGTAACGGAGTCGGACGAGCTTAATCTTCTTTGCTGTACTGTAGCGAAAAAGGTCGGCGACTGTGCCTCTATAGCGAGGGTAAGAAATCCCGTATACAGTGACGAGCAGCCTTATCTCAGGGAAAAGCTGGGACTGTCTATGATAATCAATCCCGAGCTTGAAGCGGCAAGGGAAATTTCAAGAATTTTAAGACTGCCTGCGGCACTCAGTACAAGCTCATTTGCCAAAGGACAGGCTGAAATGATACGCTTTCAGATACCTGAGGGAAGTCCGCTTGACAAAAAGGTACTGTTTCAGCTTCAGAAAGAGTTTGACTTCAAGTTTCTGATATGTACGGTCGAGCGTGGGGGAGATATGGTAATTCCTAACGGAGATTACCGCCTTCAGTCGGGAGATATAATAACAATAGTAGCTACTGCACGTAATGCGTACTTCTTGTTCAGAAAAGTGGGACTTGTAAAAAAGAGAGTTTCCAATGCGATAATAATAGGAGGAGGAAGAACCTGCTACTATCTTTCAAAACAGCTTTCCGATATGGGAATAAGCGTAAAGGTAATAGAAAACAATCCCGAAAGATGTGAGGAGCTTTCCGAACTTCTTGACAACACACTGGTAATACACGGTGACGGTACAGACGAAAATCTTCTTATAAGAGAAGGACTTGAAAATGCAGACGCATTTGTACCGCTCACGGGAATAGATGAGGAAAATATACTGCTTACTCTTTATGCAAAGCGTGTGACAAATGCAAAGGTCGTAACCAAAGTAAACAGAATTAACTTCAAGAGTGTTATAAACAGTCTTGAGCTTGGCAGCGTAATTCACCCCAGACTGCTTATATCCGAAATGATACTTACATATGTGCGTGGTATGAGAAATTCTATGAACAGCGACAACATAGAAGCTCTTTACCATTGGTTCGAGGACAGGGTAGAGGCTATAGAGTTCAGAATAAAGGGAGATTCAGCGGTTATAGATATTCCCCTCTGTAAGCTTAAACTGAAAAAAGGTGTTCTGGTAGGCTGTATAAGCCGTGACGGAAAAATCATAATTCCTAAAGGACAGGACTACATAACAAAGGGCGACAGCGTTATGATAGTTACCACTCACACGGGTTTCCAGAATATAACCGATATTTTAGCATAATTCGATAATATTACGGAGTTTGAAAGTTATGAATTACAGAAGTATTTTCTTTATATTGGGCTGTATTTTGACAATAGAGGGTGTGTTCCTCATACTGCCTATGATAACTGCACTGATATACGGAGAGGAACAGGTATTTGCCTTTCTGATTTCAATATTTATTTGTCTTGCAGTTGGCTGCGTTCTCATACTGCTTAAACCTGAAAAGCTGGTTTTCAATGTAAAAGAGGGATTTGCAACCGTTGCTCTTGGCTGGATTTTGTTAAGTCTTTTCGGCTGCTTTCCGTTTTTTCTCAGCGGAGATATTCCCGATTTTACAAACGCCTTTTTTGAAACGGTTTCAGGATTTTCAACAACGGGAGCAAGTATATTATCCGATGTGGAAGCAGTATCACGTGGCTGTCTGTTCTGGAGAAGCTTTACACACTGGATAGGCGGTATGGGAGTACTTGTTTTTCTTCTTGCCGTGATACCGCTTGTTGCAAAGGGTCAGAGTCAGGGAGGACATATGCACCTTATGAGAGCGGAAAGTCCCGGCCCTGTTGTGGGAAAGCTTGTTCCGAAGGTTCGTTCAACAGCGGTAATACTTTACATAATATATCTTGTTCTTACCTTGCTGGAATTTATACTGCTCATTATTTGCCGTATGCCTGTATATGAAGCTTTGCTGACGGCTATGGGAAATGCCGGAACAGGTGGTCTTGGTATCAAGAATGACAGTATGGCAAGCTATTCACCTGCAATACAGTGGATTACTACATTGTTTATGTTTACCTTCGGAATAAATTTCAGCGTATTTTTCCTTATTCTTATGGGAAAGTTCAGGGATATATTCAAAATAGGTGAAGTAAGATGCTATTTCATAATGTTCTTTGCGGCAGTTACGATAATAACGATAAATTCTTATGATAAACTTTTGTCGTTTGAAGAAAATTTAAGACAGGTATGCTTTCAGGTAGCGTCAATGATAAGTACAACGGGATTTTCTACCGTGGATTTTGATAAATGGCCGTCTGCATCGAAAGGAATACTGATTTTACTTATGTTCAGCGGTGCGTGTGCCGGAAGTACCAGCGGAGGAATAAAAGTATCAAGATTTATCATAATGTTCAAGTCTGCGAAAAATCAGCTTATTTCATTTCTGCACCCTGGTACGGTAAGAAAAATCAAGGTGGATAACAAAACGGTAGATGATAACGTACTCAGAAGTGTAAATGTATTCTTTATAGTTTATGCTATTACTTTGGCGGCTTCTGTATTTGTAATATCGTTTGATAATTATGATTTTGAAACAAACTTTACAGCCGTTCTTGCATCACTCAGTAACATAGGGCCGGGACTTTCAAAGGTAGGACCTTCACAGAACTATGCGTTTTTATCGCCTTTGTCGAAATATGTTCTGATGTTCGATATGATAGCAGGCAGACTGGAGCTTTATCCGATACTGCTGCTGTTCTACTACAAGATGTGGAGAGAACGCATAATTCCCAAAAAAGCCGACAGCAGCAATAACCTGAGTGCTTCAATATAAACTCTGACGGAGATAACGGAAAAGTTTTGATTGAACTTTTTCAAAAGTTCACGGTTTCCAAAGGCGGAGCCTTTGGTGGGATTTTAAAGGGCAAAGCCCTTTAACAACACGTAATAAAGCAAAAATGCCTTTTTTCAAGGCATTTTTGAAAATACTTTGCCCTGATACCGTTTGGCGGTATCAGGGCATTTTAAAACTTTCCGTTAAAGGGTTTCACCCTTTAAAATCCTGACGAGGACTCTGTCCTCGACCCGCAAGCCTTTGAAAATGCTTGACCTAAACTTTATGGTTTTGCTTCGTCTTAGTTCTTTTTTTAGTCGAGTATCATACGAACTCCGCCGTAAATACCTGCATCATTTCCCAAATCGGCAACCTTGAAGTATGTATTCCTTGCTGCGTGGAAAGCATACTGCTGATAATAATTCTGCACCTTTTCTATAAGTACCGAGCCTGCCTTAGACATACCTCCGCCTATTACGAATACCTGAGGGTTGACTACACAGGCAATCTGAGAAAGACCTCTGCCGAGAATTTTAGCTGTTCTGTCAACCATTTTTTCTGCGACCTCATCACCTTTTTTGGCACAGTCGAATATATCCTTTGCGGTCAGTTTTTCCGCATTGAGTTCTGTTTCGACATCGGGATGTTCTTCAAGGAATTTTCTGGTTGTTCTTACAATACCCGTTGCGGAAGCGTACTGTTCAAGACAGCCGTGATTTCCGCAGCCACAGGCTTCCTTCTCGTTTTCCTTCATATTTATATGACCGATTTCGCCGCCTGCACCATCGCTGCCTGCCACGATTTTTTCGTTTATTATTACGCCGCCGCCTACACCTGTTCCGAGTGTTACCATAACTATATTCTTATAGCCTTTTCCGCCGCCCTGCCACATTTCGCCGAGTGCGGCAACATTGGCATCATTTCCTACCTTGACTTTAAGCTCGGTAAGGCGGTTAAGCTCAATCTGTACGTTGAAAACTCCCCAGCCGAGGTTTACGCATCTGAAAACAGTGCCGTCCTCATCAACAGGGCCGGGAACGCCTACGCCTACACCCTCAACATCTGATTTATCGATAGATTTTTCGCCGAGCTTCTTGTCGATATCGGCAGCTATATCGGGAAGGATATTTACTCCGTTATCCTCAGTTCTTGTAGGAATTTCCCATTTTTCGATAAGCTCTCCCGATGTTTCAAAGAAGCCCATTTTTATGGTTGTTCCGCCGATGTCCACACCAAAAGCATATTTTTTCATTTTAAAAATCTCCTTATGAATAATTTATTTAAAGCTGATTTCTGTTTATTTTATTGAATATTTCCTCTGTCTGCTCTATGACGTTTTTTCTTTTGAAGAATGCCATAATCGTATATGAAAAGAATACTATAACGCAAAATGCAAGAAGATATTTTCCTATTGAGTTGCTGTAGGCGACAGTCATAAAGGAAGAAAAGCCTGTCATAAAGATAACGACAGTCAGAGTTGATATAAGCCAGCGTCTGCTGTATCCGAAAGTACCTTTCAGTACACATTTTCCCGAAGCGGAATTGGTTATATCGGCAATAAGTCTGTAGTGGGTCGGCAAATCGTAGCCCTCGCAGATTGTTCTCAGTTCTATGTGGCAGCCGTCTGTATAGCCTTCAAAATAATCCTCTTCAATACTTTTGTTTATATCTGTTATAACCTCGCTTACGGATTTGTTGAACTCATATAAATACTCTTTCATAAAAACATCATACCCTTACAAGTCGGGCTGAACCCCGATTTCATTCAATCCTGCGACTTAATTTTATCATATTCGTTAAATAGCTACAATAAATATAATAAACATATTTAAAGCTTTGCTTTTGTGCATTTTAAACATAAAATAATATATTAAAAAGCAAAAAGCACCATAACGGCGGTTTATTATCGCTGTATGATGCTTTTCGGATTTTTTATGACAAAAAAGATTTAGTAAAATTAAGCCTTGCCTACAGAACCGAACAGTTCCATTTTTTCCTTTACTGTAGCCTTGATAGCCTCAAAGCCGGGAGCGAGGAGTTTTCTGGGGTCAAAGCCCTTGCCCTGAGTATCCTTACCTGCTTCTATGTACTTTCTTGTAGCGGCTGCAAATGCGAGCTGACACTCTGTATTAACATTTACCTTTGAAACACCGAGGTCGATAGCTTTTCTTACCATTTCTTCGGGAATGCCTGAACCGCCGTGGAGAACGAGGGGCATTTTTCCTGTAAGCTTCTGAATATCAGCAAGAACGTCAAAGTTAAGACCCTGCCAGTTGTCGGGATATTTGCCGTGAATGTTTCCGATACCTGCTGCAAGCATAGTAACGCCGAGGTCAGCAATCATTTTGCACTCGTTAGGGTCAGCACATTCGCCTGCACCTACAACGCCGTCTTCCTCACCGCCGATAGAACCTACTTCAGCTTCGATAGAGAGGTTCTTTTCGTTGCAGATAGCAACGAGTTCTGTTGTTTTAGCAACGTTCTCGTCTATGGGATAGTGTGAGCCGTCAAACATAATTGAGCTGAAACCTGCTGCGATACAAGCCTTAGCACCTTCGTATGAGCCGTGGTCGAGGTGAAGAGCAACGGGAACAGTGATTTTAAGCTCGTCAATCATACCATTAACCATACCAACGATTGTTTTATATCCGCACATATACTTTCCTGCACCCTCAGATACGCCGAGAATTACGGGAGAGTTAAGTTCCTGAGCTGTGAGCAGTATAGCTTTTGTCCACTCCAGATTATTGATGTTGAACTGACCTACTGCATAGTGACCTTCTTTTGCCTTAGTGAGCATTTCTTTTGCATTTACCAATGCCATATTATAATCACTCCAATTATTATTAAAATTTTACCGTATAAATTAAACCGGTAAGTTACAGAGTTATTATACATCATATTTGAAGAAATATAAAGGGTATTTTCAAAAAATTTTGTACATAAAAGCTTTTAAGGCGAAAATCAGTGTGAAAAAATATTTCCTAGGTAAGCGACTATGGCTGAAAGGGACATAAGTGTGAAGAATATACCCATTATGGTAAGCAGAGTAAAGGTATGCGTTTCACGACCGATTTCGTAAAAGTCGTCGGGGTCATCGGGGTCTATGAGAAGTGTTACGGCTTCGCCCGCCTGACGTGGAAAGTCTATGCCTGATGTATAGAGAGTGGAAGCCTTTGTGTAGGTAACTCCGTTATATACATACTGATATACGGGGGCTTTGGTAGTAGTTCCTTCGTGTCGTCTGCTTTGTATGTCTGTGATGTAAGCGGTTATGCTGTATGTACATTTTCGTTTATGAGCATTTGCACTGTATATCGGAATTACAATCAGTCCCACGCCCACGGCTAGGAACAGGAGCAGTCCGAGAAAGACAAATATTTCTTCGGCTTTGACTTTTATAGCACCTGTTCCGAAGGTCTGCACAAGTCCCATAAGGGTACAGGCAGCACCTACTGCGACAAACACGGACATAATAGCCTTTGATATTATATCCTTGCTTTGTTTAAAAAGGAATATTCCCAGAAACAGGAACATCTGTCCGAACAGAGAAAGCGTAAGGGAGGGGTAGCGGTCGGCAGTAAGTATCATAAGCAGCATTGAGCCGAAAAACCATAGCAGAAATACGCAGCCTGATATTTTTGAATTGCTTTGCTCAGCGTTGAAGTTTTTGGGTATATCGTAGTCGCTGTACTGTATGTACTGAAAATTTCGTGGAGTTCCGTTTGCGTTGAGGTGGGGAAGGGCAGTGTCGATATTTTCGTTATTTGTCTGATTATTGGGGATATTGTTTTTTCTGAGGTCAACGGGAGAGGTGGACTGAGCATTTGAGTAATACTGCTTGTTAAGGTTGACCTGTTCGGACTGAACAGGCTGAACAGGCTGAACAGGCTGAACAGGCTGAACAGGCTGAACAGGCTGATTATTATTATTGTAACTGTCGGGAATATTATTATTATTCATATCGGCAGTCCACGAGGGATAATCAGATGAGCTGTTGTAAAAATTGTTCTGACTGCTGTCGGAGTTATCGGAGCTGTCATTCAAATTCCAGTCGTAATAATTGCTGTTATTATTCGGGCTGTAGTCCGAACCTCTGCTGTATCTGTCGGAATCGTAGTAATTGTTGGAATTATTGGAATTATTGGAATAATTATTATTGCCGCTGTTCTGATTTTTTTCTTTATTACGTCCGAATATCATAAATTACACCTCTCTCAAAAAAAATTCCATCTGTGCGGTTGGAATGATTTTTTTAAGGGCAAAGCCCTTAAACTACCCAAAATTCCAAACAAAATTTGCGTAAGCAAATTTTGACAGTAATTATTTGATTTTCAACTGCACAGATGGAAAAAATTCTGACTGTAAAAGTATGATTAATTTGCAAAAATGCCGTTTTCACGGCATTTTTGATTTTAAAAACTATGAGTTAAAGGGTTTCACCCTTTAAAATCCTGACGAGGGCTCTGCCCTCGACCCGCAAGCCTTTGAAAAGGCTTGACCTAAACTTTAAGGTTTTCTCTTTTGTAATTATGATATATTATTCGGTCTTTTCTGCAACTACGGCTATGCCGAGGTCATCAAGCTGTACCTGTTCTATGGTACTCGGAGCATTTGTCATAGGTTCTGAAGCGTTCTGAACCTTGGGGAAAGCCACTACATCTCTGAGGGTAGGAGCTTTAATCATCTGCATTACCAGTCTGTCAAGACCTATACCCATACCGCCGTGAGGTGGAGCACCATATTTGAAAGCGTCCGTCAGAAAACCGAATTTTTTATAGGCTTCTTCATCGCTCAGACCTAAAAGGCTGAACATTCTTTTCTGTAAATCGGGATTGGTTATACGGATAGAGCCTGACGAAAGCTCAACACCGTTCAAGACCATATCATAAGCCTTTGCGTAAACTTTTCCTTTGTCATCTTCGAGGGTATCCATACATTCGTCTGTGGGAGATGTGAATGGGTGGTGCATAGCAACCCATGTCTGAGTTTCCTTATCGAATTCAAAGAAAGGAAAATCTACTACCCAGAGGAAGTTGTAGCCGTCTTTTATAATGCCGAGCTTGTTTGCGGCTTCACATCTCAACGCACCAAGAACAGAAAGAACGGTATTGTTTTCGGTATCTGCAACTATGAATACAACGTCACCCTGTTTTGCATCGGCTTTTTCGATTATGCCCTGCATCTGCTCCTCAGTCATAAACTTTGCAAAGCTTGAAGCTATACCGTTTTCTGTCATTCTTATCCACGCAAGACCCTTTGCACCTATTCCTTTTGAAAACTCTGTCAGCTTGTCAATTTCTTTTCGTGAGTAAGTTTTAACAGCGTTTCTGGCTGTGATGCCTCTTACGCTTCCGCCACCTGATACGGCATTTTTAAATACCGCAAAATCACAGTCTTTTACAATGTCTGTGAGGTCGAAAAGCTGCATATCAAAACGTGTATCGGGCTTATCTGAACCGTAGCGTTCCATAACTTCGTTATATGTATAGCGGGGGAACGGTGTGGGAACGTCTATGTTAAGGGTATCCCTGAAAACTCTTTTTATATATCCCTCGCCTATTTCGAGAACGTCCTCCATATCTACAAACGACATTTCAATGTCAATCTGAGTAAATTCAGGCTGACGGTCTGCACGAAGGTCTTCATCTCTGAAACAGCGTGCTATCTGCATATATCTGTCAAAGCCTGCAACCATACAAAGCTGCTTGTAAATCTGCGGCGACTGGGGGAGAGCATAGAAGCTGCCCTTGTGTATTCTTGACGGAACGAGAAAATCCCTTGCTCCCTCCGGTGTGGATTTTATAAGCATAGGGGTTTCTATTTCGATAAAGCCCTGTTCGTCGAAATAGTCACGGGTTACTTTTGCTATCTTATGTCTGAGAATTATATTCTGCTGAAGGTCGGAACGTCTGAGGTCGAGATAGCGGTATTTCAGACGTGTAAGCTCACCCGTGTTGGAGTTGGGAACAATTTCAAAGGGAGGAGTTTCGCTTTCGCCTAAAATCCTGAGTTCTTCAACGGCTATTTCAATATCGCCTGTTGCTATCTTGTTTGTCTTTGCACTTCTTTCACGGACTGTTCCGACAACTCCGAGAACGTATTCGCTTTTTACTGAAGCGGCTTTTTCAAATACGGCTTTATCGGAAGTGCTTTCGTCAAGTGCAAGCTGTACTATTCCTGTACGGTCACGCAGGTCTATGAAAATAAGCTGACCTAAGTCACGCTGACGCTGTACCCAGCCGAATACCGTAACTTTTTTTCCGCAGTCGGCTATTCTCAAATCTCCGCAATAGCTGCTTCTTTTCAGTCCTGTCATAAATTCAGTCATTTTTATTACCTCTGTTTTGGAAAATAGTTTTTTTGTGAGTGATTACACTCAGAATTGCAGATAAATCCATATACCTGCGGCTATACTCAGGCTGCGATTGCAGACGGTCAAAAGCTTTGCTTTTGACCAATTGAAAGTGTAAACACTTTCAATTCACGGCAGCATTTGCTGCCGTGGTCTGCAATCGCCACGTTATCCTGCAACGCTGTTTTTTTAAAATGGAAAATGGAAAATGGAAAATCAAAGCTCCTGTTCAAGACTGCTTTCAAGAACATCGTTCTGATAATCTAAAAACTTATCAAAAAAGCTGTCCGTAAATTTATCGTCAAGGGGAATATCGAACTTTTCGCCCGTGAACATATTTTTAAGTACGGCACGTGAATTTTTTATTTCGTCATCGCCTATTACTATGCTGAACTTTGCCCTGATTTTATCGGCATATTTCATCTGAGCCCTGAGACTTCTGCCTGCTACATCGCACTCT
This sequence comes from uncultured Eubacteriales bacterium, assembly GCA_900316025.1. Lineage (GTDB taxonomy): Bacteria > Bacillota > Clostridia > Oscillospirales > Acutalibacteraceae > CAG-964. The sequence continues at coordinate 63,592 of ONBJ01000024.1, read as the reverse complement.
GCACTGAGAGAGGAGTTGCGTATCTGCTTTACGAGGTCGAAAGCTTTTTTCTGAGCATCACTTCCGAGTGATGCGATATACAAATCGCAGGTATCGGGTTCGGGAATTACGATATTCTGTTCAGCCATAAGGGCGAGCAGACGCTCCATACCAAGACCAAAGCCGAGAGAGGGCATACTCTGACCGCCAAGCTGTTCAATAAGACCGTCATAACGTCCTCCGCCGCATACAGTACCCTGAGAGCCTAAACTTGTTGTGACGAACTCAAAAACTGTTTTGGTGTAATAGTCAAGTCCACGAACAATTTTGGGATTTACCACATACGAAATATTTACGCTGTCGAGATATGATTTTACCTGTTCAAAATGTTCCCTGCACTCATCGCAGAGATAATCAAGCACAACAGGTGCGTTCTTTGCGATGTCTGAGCATACGGGACTTTTGCAGTCCAGAATTCTCATAGGATTTTTTTCAAGTCTTGAAAGACAGGTTTCGCAAAGATTGTCTTTGTAAGCCTCGAAGTAATCTTTCAGAGCTGCGTGATATTCCGCACGGCATTTCGGACAGCCGATAGAATTTATTTCAAGCTGTAAATCACTTACTCCCAGAATGCCGAATAAATCCGAAGCAAGACAGATTATTTCCGCATCGGCAACGGGACTGCCTGTACCGAAAACTTCAATTCCGAACTGGTGGAACTCTCTGTAGCGGTTAGCCTGTTTTTTCTCGTATCTGTAGCAGGATTCAAAATAGAATGTCTTTACGGGAAGTCCGTCATTATATATGGCGTGTTCGAGCAAGGCTCTTGCCACACCTGCCGTTCCTTCGGGACGCAAGGTTATGGAAGTACCGCCCTTTGTATCAAAGGTATACATTTCTTTCTGTACCACATCGGTTGTATCGCCCACTCCACGCTGAAAAAGCTCTGTATGTTCAAAAACGGGGGTACGAATTTCCTTGAAGCCGTATGCTTTTGCCTGACTTCTCATAATCTTTTCTATAAACTGCCATTTGTAGCTTTCCTTAGGCAGTACATCTTCTGCCCCGTACACTTTTTTTGTTATAAGTGCCATTTTACAAAATCCTCCGTTTACCTGTTTTTTTATTGAAATGCTTTATTTAAAAAAGCAAAACAGGGAGAATAGAGCCGATGTCTACCCTCCCTATCAAATTAATATTCTACTATAATATGACAAAAGTTACAAGGTTATTTTGAATGTTATTTAAGAATATTTCTCCAGTCGAGGTCGCCACGCTCAAGACCTCTTACAAGCATTTCCGCCGTAGCTATGTTCGTAGCAACGGGAATGTTACGCATATCGCAAAGTCTGAGCAAATTCATATCATTGCGTTCATGCGGTTTGGGATTGAGAGAGTCTCTGAAAAACAGCAGCATATCAATTTCTTCAAGGGAAATTCTTGCGGCAATCTGCTGACCTCCGCCCTGAGCTCCGCTGAGGAAACGTTCTATTTTCAATCCTGTTGCCTCAGAAACAAGTCTGCCTGTTGTACCTGTTGCACAAATAGAATATTTGCTTAAAATTCCGCAATAGGCAATACAAAACTGTACCATCAATTCTTTTTTCTCGTCATGTGCTATTAAGGCTATCTTCATACATAATCCCTCTTCCTTATAAAATAAAAAATTCACTAAATTTTAATATATCAGCAACGGTACATTTTCGCCGTCCAGTCTTGCTGCAATTCTGTCTATACCTTCCAGAGCCGTACATTTCTTACGGTAAGCCAGACCTTTCTGTATCGAAGCCACAACCTGTCTGTCCTCGGTAATTATTCCTATAAGCTGTATTCCCGACTCGTCAATAATGCAGTCCAAATCGGGATAAAATGCAAGCTCTCTGAAAGATGTCCTTGAAAACCTGTTTATAATAAGCCTTATATTATCCTTTCCCATATCGGTAAGCTTTTTGCGGACGTTCACACACCCTCGCAGACTTGTAGGTTCGGTATTTGCAATAACAAGGCATAAATCAGCCGGCATAACGGCAGTATCAAAGCCTTTGCCTACACCGGCAGGAGAGTCAATAATGATATAATCAAAGCTGCTGCGGACGTTATCGGTAAACTGCTTCAATATTGCAGGACTAAGCTCATCTTCGGCATTCTGCGGAGCGGGAATAAGACTAAGTCCCGAAATATGGTTACACGGATAAATAATCTGTTCGGGGGAGCAGTTGCCGCAAACAGCATCGGCAATATCAAAAACAAGACTTTTGCTTATACCCATCATAATATCAAGTCCACGCATACCTGAGTCGCAGTCTATAAGAAGAACGCTGTGTCCTCTTTTGACAAGAGCCATACCCAATGTAACACAGACTGTAGATTTACCCGTACCTCCCTTTCCGGAGGCAACAGAAATAATTTTACCCATAAATTCGCCTTTCCCAGAATATAAAAGCAAGCAGAAAACTGCCCACACTGTCATAAGTATATTTTAACAGGAAAATTCCTATAAGTCAAACAATTTTAAAAATTTTTTTGAGTATTTTGCACATTTTTCAGATATAAAATAATCAACAAATTTAAAGATTGAATTTTAGTCAAGTTTAATATCAACGTGTTTTCTGCTTATCCGAAAGCCTTGCTGTCAAGATAGCCTATTGTAAATTCGCCCCAGCTATAATTCATCATATATTCGCCCGTATATGAATTTATTGCTTCGCTGTCGCCGTTCAGAAATCTGTAGTAGTCGCAGTCTACTTTGCTTACGTCAACCGAAAGATGGTTATATCTTTTTACAACTATATCTGAAACATTTGCAGCATTCAGGGTTTTCATCATAGCGGCTATTATTGTCTGTAACTGCTTCTGAAGTGAGGCTGTATACTCCTTATCCTCAAAAAGTACCGACGCAAGCTCTCTGAGAGAACAGCCCGTTCCGTTTTTATGTATGAGATATGCAAAAAGCTCCTTAGATTTTGCCCTCGGAAAATGAAGCGGAGTTCCGTCAACATATACTTCAAAGTTGCTGAAAGTCTTTACTGTGACGTTCGGACGTGCGTTTTCCACAGGATACCTCAGCTTTGACATAGCCGCAAGAACCGATTTTTTTTCGGCAGGTTTGAGTATATATCCGCTTGCATACAATGAAAATGCTTCAAGTGCATATTCCGAATATCCCGTGACAAATATTATATTTGTTCTTTCGTTTATTTCCAATAGCTGTGAGGCAAGCTGTATTCCTGTTGTGTTGTCCATTTCAATGTCAAGAAATGCTATATCTATTTTATTTTCCCTTGCAAAGCTTACAGCATCGTCCGATGAGGTAAAGCTTTTTATTTCTGCACAGGGAATACATTCCTTCAAAACATCTGTAAGGTCGTTCAGTGCAAAAAATTCATCATCTACAGCTATCACATTCATAAAAACTCATCTCCTGTCAGTATCTGGACGGCTTCGGAATAGTTATCAGTACAGTAGTTCCGACATTCGGAGTACTGCTTATTTCAAGTGTACCGTCACACATAACCTCTATCCTTTTTCTTGCGTTGTCAACTCCGATATGACTTCGTTCTTTTTCCGTTGTGCGGGACTGCTTTGAAAGCTCTGTACCGATACCGTTATCCATAATCTCTATCGTATAATTGAAGGCGTTTTCACGTGTGGTTATCTTTACCGTGCCGCCCTCCTTACGCTTTGTTATTCCGTGACGTATTGCGTTTTCAACTATGGTCTGTACCGTGAGCGACGGTACATTGAAATCAAAGGCTTCTATATCATAATCTATATCTATTTTATCACCAAAGCGTTTCTTTTCAAGCGAAATATAATTTTCTACGTGTTCCATTTCCTTTTCAAAAGGAATGGTTGTGTTAAGTGTGAGTGAGTCAAGATTTCCCCTCAGATAGCCTGCAAACTCCGTTATAGCTTCCTTTGCCGTTTTGGGGTCTATATCGCAAAGCTGTCTTATTACAACAAGTGTATTGTAAAGAAAATGCGGCTGTATCTGACTTAGCATTATGGATACCTTGCTCTGGAGAAGCTCACGCTCAATTTTATCGGCTTTTGAAGCCTGTACTATGCTTTTTCTTGCAATAAGCATAATTTCAGTGAGCTGTATTCCTGAAAAAATTACAAGTGCCGCCTCAAAATTGCTGTATATAAAATCTCCCGTAAACATCTTTATGATAATTTCCGCAAGACTTGCCGCAAGAATAATCACTGCCGAAATTATAATCGCTTTCGTATGCTCCGATACCGTATTCCTGTAATCAATTATAAGAAAAAGAATTGTGAATAAAATCAGAATTATTGCCGAAGATATAGCATTGAAAGCAAAACCTATATAATCGCTTTCTCCCGAAACCTGAGAGAAAAAGAAAATCAGAATCATAATGCTCCACACAGGAAGAAAATAGCTTGAAGCACGTTTTACCGTTTTTCCGTGAGTGCAGAGCCGCAGATAAAGCAGTATAAAATACAGTATGAACATATGAACCGTAAATTCAGCCACATTCACAAGAAAAGCATTCCTTACCAGAAGCGTTATGTAGTCGTAATTTATAAAAACAGACAAGCCGCCGCATATCATAACAAAACCGCTGGAGAGGTCACGGAGCTGTGCAGGCGACTGCATTATTTTCAGACCCAGCATTATAAATGTAAGTATTATTCCTGCTGTGAAAATAAGTGCCGATATTACTATATTCGGAATATTACTGACAAGCTTATCCGTCAGAAGGTCATACGTACTTCCTATCGCTATATTATTCAGAAATTTCCGTATATAGCTTTGGTGAAGATACTTTATGCGTGGCGTAAGCTCTATTGTTATCGTATCTGAAGTTTCTATTGAGGGCGAAATAAATTCCGTCCACTCCTTGCCCTGAGAACTGACTATATCAGGATAGTTCTCATCAAATCCATAGGAAAAAATCTTTTCATCGTTCCTGTATACGCTTATCTTTACATTGTCGGAAAACAGGTGTATCCTTTTACCCTCCGAAACGGCATTGTTCGGACGGATTTTGAACTTTATCGTGTCCGAAAATCCGTAATCAATATTGATTTTTCTGTCGGGCGGAATATCCTCGGCAAGTTTGTCGCTGCTGAGGGTATATGTTCCGCTGAAAGTCATATATTTTATTCCGCTGTTCCTTGTTTCTGTCTTTTCGGCAGCCGAAATGCAGAAAACAATAAAAAGTATTAATGAAACAAAAAGTACCGTAATCAATATGGTATTGAACGATAACCTGATTTTTCTGATTTTCATAGGCAACCTCTGAAACGGACAATTCAGCTTTACATCAACAGAAAGCCGTCTTTTTAAAAAATTATATCAAAATTTTATGGAAAGTCTATTCAATAAGTATAATATACCACATTTTTTCCTTGCTTGCAAATAAATTGAAATAAAATAGTTTAAAAGGCATTGTAATAATTTCAGATTTATAGTAAAATAAAATTTAACAGAAATTCGGTTGGAATTTCTATGAGAATATATATACACGAAATACAACGGGGATAGGGGGATTGCAGAGTGAAGAAAGAAAAAATGATTGAATTGAAAAGCCCTAATCCTTCGGGATATGATACAAAGTATATTATTAATTTCCATAAGCCTGACGTTTCTGTGCAGCAGACGGAATACAGCGATGTTCTGAAAAGACTTAATGAAAAGCTTGCTGTCGGCAGCATATCGAAAGAAACCTATGATGAAGCTGTAACGGCAGTTTACAGAAGATTTCCTGCTTTGACGGAAAATCTTTCTGATTTACAGGAAATAAGTAAATCAGAAAATAAAGATACCTTACCCGAATTACTCTCTGAAGGTATCGAAAAAAACGAAAAATATGAAATTAACGAAATCAGTGTAAATACCGAAAATATCGAAAATACCGAAAACAAAGAACCTGAAAGTGTGGAAAGTCTTGTTTTCCGTGCCAGGGTTTCCGAGCTTTGCGAAAGAATTGCCCGAAAAATCAGAGAGGCAGCCGAAGAAGACTTCTTTTACCGTGAAAATAAGTCCCTGACAACTGTTCTGGAACAGGAACTTTCAGAAAATTCCTGCTCTTCCGTGCATAATGTTTTCAGGGTTCTGATGTATATTGAAAAAATAAGCACAGAAAAATTTTCCGTACAGGAAAAGGTAGCCTTTGTAAAGAAAATAAACGAAAACGTAAATTATAGCTGTGATGAAAAAATACTTGCACTTAATAATGTTCTGAAATCCGACAGCAAAACACCTTTCCTTAATGCCGATACAAGAAAACACATAATAAACAAAATAAAACTGCTGAATAAGGTTAAAGCAAGCGACTTCGTTTTTGTACCTCTTGAAAGAAACAAAGGAAAAAGAAAATCTGAAACGGAAAAAACACCGTCAAGGTCTTATTTGCCTGATGACAGAAAGACTGACAGCGACAAGAAAAAAATACAGGTACTCAGCAGTTCTCTGGATAAATACAAAAAGGTACAGAAAAAAATCATAAGCATAGCCAAAAACGAAAATATTTCCGCTGAGGAAAAAGTAAGCAGGATACTGCATACCGAAATTTCAGATACATCAGATACAAAAGATACAAAAGATACAAAAGACAATAAAAACAGTGTAAACAATGAAAAAATTGAAAACGTAAATTCCGACAGCGTAACCAAAAGTATAGTTATGTCTGACAAATATTTCAAGTTCGGAGCAGGTACTATAGTATGCCTTGAAAATATGACTATGCTTGTTCCAAGCCTGTTCTGTTTCGGAAGTACCGACAGCAGCGGCAGAACATCTATATGCTGTACGGGCAGCATTCAGAGCAATTCATATGACAGCGAAAGTATGGAGAAAATCGCACCGCTTGTTATCGTAATTACCAGAAAGAGCGTAAAGCCCGAATACAGACTGCATAATTTCTTCAATGACGGAATATCGGAATGCAGAAACAAAAATATCAGATACAGACAGACAGCAGCAGACGGATTTCCTGCCGTTTATAAGCACAGGAAGGGTGATAATCTTTACTCTGTTTCGGTTTATATGCCTGTTTTTTCCTGCATAGTCAACATTGATTTCAAATTCAATGCGGAGCTTATAAACAAAAGCAGTACTGTACAACGCATACTTTCGGAATTAAGGTTCGACAGAAAACCCGATAAATAATTCCTTTTCAGGAGTTATTATATACATCACACGTTACAAAAACCATAAAGTTTAGGTCAAGCCTTTTTAAAGGCTTGCGGTTTCCAAAGGCGGAGCCTTTGGTCAGGATTTTTAAGGGCGAAGCCCTTAAACAGAGGTTTCCAAAGGCGGAGTCTTTGGTCAGGATTTTTAAGGGCGAAGCCCTTAAACAGAGAAGGAGGATAATTATGAAAGAAAAAATCGGAACTGATGTCATTCTTGACTGCACACACACAATAGCCGAACCTCTCTTTAAAAATACCGTGTATCCGTGGGAGGTTCTCAGCAGTATAGGCGACTTCATAATGAAGCTCGGCCCTACACTTCCCAAAAATGAATATGATATGGTCGGCGAAAATATCTGGATAGCAAAATCAGCAACCGTTGCACCTTCTGCCTGCCTTAACGGCCCTCTCATAATCTGCGACAAGGCGGAAATAAGACACTGTGCCTTCATAAGAGGTAACGTAATAGTCGGAAAAAATGCGGTTGTCGGAAATTCTACAGAGGTAAAGAACTCAATATTGTTCGACTGCGTTCAGGCTCCCCACTTCAATTATGTGGGCGATTCAGTGTACGGCTACAAATCACATACAGGAGCAGGCGTTATCGCTTCCAACCTCAAATCCGACAGAAGTAACGTCGTTATATGTATCGACGGCGAAAAAATAGACACGGGTCGTAAAAAATTCGGTGCGGTTATCGGTGACTATGTGGAGGTAGGCTGTAATTCAGTTCTTAATCCCGGAACTGTCATAGGAAAAAATACAACCGTATACCCCGTATCAAGAGTAAGAGGCTATGTTCCCGAAGGAAGTATCTATAAAAAAGCCGATGAGGTAATAGAAAAATACCTTCCCGATGTCGATGCCTGAGTTGCTTTAGTATATAAAAATTTGTAATAAACAGTAAATTTTATCTGAAAAATTGAATATTTTTAAAAAATTCATTAATTAGTACCTTTGGTGTATTGAAATTCATAAAAAAATGTGGTAGATTTATATAGTAAAGGGTATATTAGCTTATACTAAAGCGTAAGGATACGGATTGCTCTTTAAGGTAAGGGTTTAAATAAATAAACAGGAGGACGTAAAGAAATGGCTTTTGAGTTGGAAAAAGAATATAGCGACAACATACCTGTAATAAAGGTAATAGGTGTAGGCGGCGGCGGCGGAAACGCTGTCAACCGAATGGTTAAAATGGGTGTTCGCAGTGTAGAGTTTATTGCCGTAAATACAGATGATCACGTTTTACAGTTTTCAAGTGCAAACCAGAAAATTCAGATAGGCGAGAAAATAACACACGGAAAAGGTGCAGGTTCAAAACCCGATGTAGGCAGAGAGGCAGCCGAGGAAAACAGAGAGGAAATCCAGGCAGTACTCAAGGATACCGATATGGTGTTCATTACAGCAGGTATGGGCGGCGGAACAGGTACAGGAGCAGCTCCCGTTGTAGCAGAAATTGCTCAGGAAATGGGTATCCTTACAGTTGCTATAGTAACAAAGCCCTTTGCGTTTGAGGGAAGAAAAAGAATGGAACAGGCTGAGCAGGGTATAGCTCGTCTTCGTGAACACGTTGACTCACTTATCGTAGTACCCAACGAAAGACTTAAATTCGCAAGTGAGCAGAGAATTACCCTTAAAAATGCCTTCGATATAGCAGATGATGTTCTCAGACAGGGCGTTCAGAGTATATCTGACCTTATCCTTATCCCCGGACTTGTAAACCTTGACTTCGCTGACGTTACTTCCATTATGAAGGACGCAGGCTATGCTCATATGGGTATAGGCTTCGCTACAGGCAAGGAAAAGGCTGAAGAGGCTGCAAGAATGGCTATAACCAGCCCGCTCCTCGAAACATCTATCGACGGTGCTAAGGGTGTTATCGTAAATATCACAGCTTCCGCTGACATAGGTCTTGATGAAATCTCCCTCGCTTCTTCAATGATTACTGACCAGGCTGACGCAGACGCAAACATAATCTGGGGTGCTGTTCTCGATGAAAATATGGAGGACGAAATGAGCGTAACAGTTATCGCTACAGGCTTTGCTTCAGATGATGACTTTGCTCCCCGTATGGATAATAACGACAAGCAGGCTGCAAACGGCAGACGTGGCAGCTATTCAAGACAGGCTGCTCCCGAACCCAGAAGAGGCGGCTATTCATCTCAGCCTCAGCAGAGAGAAACAAGAGAAAACCGTGACAGCTATAACTCACGTGACAGCTATAATTCCCGTGATAACTACGGCTCTCGTGACAGCTATGACAGCCGTGACAGCCGTGACAGCCGTGACAGCTACGGCTCTCGTGATTCACGTGACAGCTACGGCTCTCGTGACAGCCACTCTTCATCGTCACAGTCAAAGAAGCTCAATGACCCCGATGACGATGCCTATTATGACATTATGTCTATATTCAAGCGTAAATAATCAATAAATCTTAAAGTGTGTTCTACAGACGTGTCTGTTTTTCAGACACGTCTGTTTTATACGTTCTGCCTTTTTTAAGTAAAGTATAAAATCTTATATAATTTATAAAAAAGTTATTAAATTTTATACCGCAAACTTGAAAATAAACAGGAAGTATTGTATTATATAAAAGTAATACTTGTAATTCTTACAATCAGGTTTAGGAGGACAATTTTATGGCAACAACTTTTTCAGACAAATATTTGTCAGGCTTCGTAAGATGTGAGGAGTATGCCGCAGTAGCTTCTCAGGTAAAAGCTGCTCACGATGCACTTCATAACGGAACAGGTCTGGGAAATGATTTCATTGGCTGGCTTACTCTGCCCACTGACTACGACAAGGACGAGTTCGCAAGAATTAAAGCCGCAGCTGAAAAAATTAAAAATAATACAGATGTTTTCATAGTTATAGGAATAGGCGGTTCTTACCTCGGAGCAAGAGCGGCTATCGAATTTATCCATTCCCAGAACTATAACGCAAAGAAAAAGGATACCCCCGATATATATTATGTCGGCAACAGCATAAGCTCATCTTATCTTGCCGATATTATGGATATATGTGAAGGCAAGGACGTATCCATAAATATGATTTCAAAATCAGGTACAACTACCGAACCTGCAATTGCTTTCAGAGTATTCAGAGAAATGCTCGAAAAGAAATACGGCAAAGACGGTGCTAAGGAAAGAATTTTCTGTACTACAGACAAGGCAAGAGGTACTCTGAAAGCTCTCGCCGATGAAGAGGGATACGAAACATTTGTAGTACCCGATGACGTAGGCGGAAGATTTTCCGTGCTTACCGCTGTAGGACTTCTGCCGATAGCCGTTTCAGGTGCAGACATAGACGCACTTATGAGCGGTGCTGCAAAGGCTCAGGAGGTACTCAATAATGATGACCTCTCAACAAATGACTGCTATAAGTATGCCGCTGCAAGAAACATTCTCAACAGAAAAGGCAAGGACGTTGAAATCCTTGTAAGCTATGAGCCTTCTTTCACAATGATGACAGAATGGTATAAGCAGCTCTTCGGAGAGAGTGAGGGCAAGGACAATAAAGGTATATTCCCTGCCGGTGTTGTATTCTCAACCGACCTGCATTCTATGGGACAGTTCATTCAGGAAGGCACAAGATGTATGTTTGAAACTGTCGTAAACATCAGAAAGCCTAAGAGAGAAATCGTTCTCGGTGAGGTTGACGGAAATATCGACGGTCTTAACTTCCTTTCGGGAAAAACTATGGATTTCGTAAACAAGAAAGCCTTTGAAGGAACTGTTCTGGCTCATAATGACGGCGGAGTACCCAATATCCTGCTTGAAGTTGAAGAAATGACTGAGTATGAGCTTGGCTATCTTATTTACTTCTTTGAAAAGGCTTGTGCAATAAGCGGATATATGCTCGGAGTAAATCCTTTCAACCAGCCCGGAGTAGAAAGCTATAAGAAAAATATGTTTGCTCTGCTCGGAAAGCCCGGCTATGAGTCGGAAAAGGAAGCTCTTGAGGCAAGACTTAAATAATATAATAAATTCAGGAATTATTAGCACTGTAAAGTGTATTTTATAGGAGGAGATTAAAATGGTAACATTACTCATCGGACATAAGGGCTCGGGAAAAACAAAAAAGCTTATTTCTCTTGCTAACGAGGCAGTTACAAAGTCAACAGGCAACGTTGTAGTTATAGAAAAGGGTGCAAAGCTTACATACGATGTAACCCACAAGGCAAGACTGATTGATACAGACCAGTACAAGATTTCGGGTTATGATGTACTGTTCGGCTTTATAAGCGGTATCTGTGCAGGAAACTATGATGTGACTGATATTTTTGTTGATTCCACATTCAAGATTTGTTCAAAAGATACGGAAGCACTCAAGGATTTTGTAGGCAAGCTGAATGTGCTTTCTGAAAATGCAGAAACAAATGTAACGCTCCTTATTTCCGCAGATATGTCAGAGCTTCCCGAAGGAATAGAAGCTGAAATGGCTGTTCTTTGATTTGTTTTTTGAATATGATGTAACATAAATTATCATAAATTTGCCCGAAACAGAGCAAGTCTGTACTAAGTTAATTGTTATTACCCCTCTGTCAGCCGTTGGCTGACATCTCCCCTTTCAGGGGAGACCTTCTGAAAGCCATACGATACTATTGTTTTAAAAACTAAACAATAAGCTATGCGAATTTGCCTCCCCTGAAAGGGGAGGTGTCCGACAGGACGGAGGGGTAAATAAAGCTGTTGCACTAGGTTATGACTTATGTTAGTGCAAATGGAGCAACTCCCCCGAAGGAACTTAAGGTTCTTTCGGGGGAGTTTTAATTTTGAGATAAAAATAAAAAAGTGTCCGTAACCTTAATCAGTTACGGACACTTTTTCTTTCTGGTGCTGGTGACCGGACTTGAACCGGTACGATATTGCTACCGAGGGATTTTAAGTCCCTTGCGTCTGCCTATTCCGCCACACCAGCCTGCGGATTTTATTCTAGCACAAATTATATGTCATTGTCAATAAAAAATTCAAATTTGTTCAGTGTTTATTTTAATCCTAAAATATGACTGGGCATATTATAAAAATCATATACAAAAAAGTACGCAGAACTGCCATAAATTTATACCGCCGTAATTGATGAAATTTTAATAAAACTATGTTATAATGTAAAGTGTAGTCCGTATACACAGAAACGTATCCGCATATGTCGGGAGGAGTATATCAGATGGAAGAAAAAGAAAAGATTGGTGCTGCTGTGGCAGCCGAAAAATCAGATGACGGTGTGCAGAAGGAACAGACTGTTCTTTCCGTGGAAAAAACTGAAATCCCTGTTGCAGACAGCAAAAATCAGAAAGATGCAAACGATGAAAGCGGTAAGAGTAAATCTGCTGAAGAAAAAAATGTAAAGGCTTCAGGTGCGGACGGCGTAAATACTGAGAATAAAACATCAGATGTTCCCGAAAAGTCAGAATTTCTCGATAAGCTTATGAATGAAGCAAGATCCACTTATAAGGAAACAGTACAGCCTGTTTCTGACGGCGGTAACGAAGATACAGATAACGAGGATGAAATGGTGGATATATCCGATTTGAGTGCGTTGAACTCAGCCGATATTTCATCAAATTCTGAAAACAAAACCGCAAATATATCTGACGATAAAGCAAAAAAGATAAAATCCAATGAGTTATCCAATACTGTAAGAATATCTCTTGCAGATATGACGGAGGCTATGGAAAAATCCGCTGATGAAAAACAAAAAAGAAAAGATGAAAGAAATAAAAAACAGGAAAGCAAAAATGGCAGCGTATTTTTAAAGATAGTCGGCGGACTTGTTGCATCAGTTGTAATTATCGGCGGTGCGTTTGTATGTATGTATAAATTCAACCCTGATGTAATTCCCGTTGCAGCATCGGCAAATGTTCCCGGCGGTATCGTGAGAGCATCTGATGAAGAACCCGTATTTCTCAAAGGTATCAAGGTACAGGGGCAGGAGCTGGAAGGAAAAACTCTTGATGAGGCAAAATCGCTGCTTGCCGTAAGAGGTACTACCATTTTCCCTCAGGTCAATATGACTGTAAATTATGAGGGTGTGGACTATGTTTATGACAGAGAGGACTTCGACTTCCTCTATGACATAAACGCTGTTATCGAAAAAGCCTATGAGTACAATCAGCAGGTTCTTGCTTCAGGTTCAAACGATATTCTCACTTATGCTCCCGGTGACGGTACGGCTGAGGTCGATACCGAAAACAATACGGTGAATTTCCTCGTTGAGCATAAAATCACACAGGCTTCCGTTCAGAAGGTTATAAGAAGAGTAGCCAAAAAAGTAGATGTGCCTTGTGTAGAACCTCATGTATCAAAATATGATACATCTCAGTCCAAAAACTCCAAAAGATATACCTTTGAAGAAGGCTCACAGGGAAAATCCATTGATCAGGACGCTTTGATAAAAGCTGCTATGGACGCTTTCAACGGAGGTCAGACCTCAGTATCCCTTACTGCACAGAGCCACGAGACAAAGCCTACGCTGCAAATGTCAGACGTAAAGCAGGCAACAAAGCTTATAGGCAAGTTCAGCACGATAACCACCAATTCATATAACGCAAACGTCAATATGGAAACGGCACTCAACTCAATAAACGGTACTATACTTGAGCCGGGCGGAACTCTCTCATTTAACCAGTGTACGGGAAACAGCAATCTTATGTCAAACGGTTATCTTCCTGCCGGTGTTATTTCTCAGGGAGCTATGACAACGGGCATAGGCGGAGGAATTTGTCAGGCTGCTACAACACTTTACAATGCCGCTATAATGGCTAATATGGAAATAGTAGAAAGAGAACCTCACTTATGGTGTTCCTACTATGTTTACGGCGGACTTGACGCTACAATCGACTGGGGCAACATCGACCTAAAAGTAAAAAATAATTCAAAGTATCAGATGTTCTTCCGCTGCTGGATGGACGGTGTTGTGCTTAACGTTGAAATTTACGGCTGGCAGTCACCTGAGTTTGACGAAGTTCGTACAGAAACAGAGCTTGACTGGAGTTCATGGGAAGCTTACGGATATAACGCATACCGTGTATTCTACAAGAACGGCAAAAAGGTAAGAAGCGAAGAGCTTCCTTACTCAACATACAGTCTTTCAAACGGCGGCGGTATAAGAGGGGCAGACCTCGGTAATGTTTCAACAAAGCTCACTCAGCCCGAATAATACATCACAACTCAAATATAAAACCCATAAAGTTTAGGTCAAGCCTTTTCAAAGGCTTGCGGTTTCCAAAGGCAGAGCCTTTGGGCAGGATTTTTAAGGGTGAAACCCTTAAACAAAAGGCAGTCCGATTTTAGTTCTTTTTCGGACTGCCCTTATTTTTTTGTGTAAAACCTACAAAGCTTACGGTCGAAAATTTAATTCTGAAAATTATGACAGGCAAAATGCACAAATCGGCAAAGTACTTTTTGTGTGAGCAGTAAAAAAACTCTGATAGGCGAAATATACAAAATATTATAAATTAATATTGCAATTTTAAGAAATATACTATATAATTAACTTAGACATTGGCTGTTCTGAATTTTATATAAGAACGGCTGACGGTATTACATATTTCAGAAAACAGGAGGCAAATATGGAAGATATTAAAGGTTTATATGATGAGGAGTATGCTCAGAAGGTTATAAACTCAGAATCCGCATTTCCGGGTGGTCTGCTCGGACCGCACCTCACAGACAGAGGATATACTGTTACAGTATATAATCCCCTTGCAGAGTCGGTTGCTGTAATCGACAAAAGAAATAACCAGAAGTTTGAGGCACAGAAGCTTGATGATGCAGGCTTGTTCATAGCTTACTTAGGCTGCGATACATCAACTCCTTACTTAATCGAAATAACTCCCTATGAGGGCGAACCTTATCAGACAGAGGACTGCTATCGTTTCCCTGTACAGACTTCTTCTCAGGACGCATATTTTTTCGGTTCAGGAACACTTTATGCCGTTTCTGATATTATGGGTGCACACCTCAAGACCGTAGACGGTGTTGACGGTACACTCTTTACAGTATGGGCACCTAATGCAATGAGAGTAAGCGTAGTAGGAAGCTTCAATAACTGGGACGGCAGAATACATCAGATGAACAAGGCTCATAATGTAGGTATATTTGAGCTGTTTATCCCCGGTGTAACTGAGGGCGACCTCTATAAGTATGAGATAAAAACACAGTGGGGAAGCCTTATGATGAAAACCGACCCGTTCGGAAATTATCAGCAGAAGCGTCCCGAAACTGCTTCAATAGTAACCGATGTAAACAAGTTCCAGTGGACAGACCAGGAATGGATGGAAAAGAGAAAGGTTACAAATATAGATACTCAGCCTGTAGCTATATACGAAATGCACCCCGGTTCATGGAAACGTAAGGGCGAATACAGAGAAGAATTCCTCACTTACCGTGAGCTTGCACCTATGCTTGCAGAATACCTTAACGATATGGGCTATACTCACGTTGAACTTATGGGTATCTCAGAGCACCCCTTCGACGGCTCATGGGGCTATCAGGTTACAGGTTATTATGCACCTACTTCACGTTTCGGCTCACCTGAGGACTTCCAGTATTTCATAGACTATATGCACAATCACGGCATAAGCGTAATACTTGACTGGGTTCCCGCACATTTCCCCAAGGACGCTCACGGACTTGCAAGATTTGACGGAACTCCCATATATGAACACCCCGATGCTCGCCGTGGCGAACATCCCGACTGGGGAACATATATATTCAACTATGAAAAGACAGAGGTTCGTAACTTCCTCATAGGCAGTGCTTTGTTCTGGTTTGAGAAGTTCCACGCTGACGGTCTTCGTGTTGACGCTGTTGCTTCAATGCTCTACCTCGACTACGGCAAGAGAGACGGCGAATGGATGCCCAATATGTACGGCGGAAGAGAAAACCTCGAAGCTATAGAGTTCTTGAAGCACCTCAACTCAATCAATTCACAGCGTAACCCCGGCACGGCAATTATGGCTGAGGAGTCAACCTCGTTTGCAGGCATTACCGCACCTGTTCAGTATAACGGCTTAGGCTTTACCTTCAAGTGGAATATGGGCTGGATGAACGACTTCCTCAGATATATGTCTACCGACCCTATATACAGATGTCATGACCATCACGAGCTTACTTTCAGTATGGTTTACGCTACATCTGAAAAATTCATACTCGTTCTCTCACATGACGAGGTTGTTTACGGCAAATGCTCAATGATAAACAAAATGCCCGGCGATGACTGGCAGAAGTTCGCAAACCTCAGAACAGCTTACGGCTTTATGTTCGGTCACCCCGGAAAGAAGCTGCTGTTTATGGGTCAGGACTTCGCTCAGTATGACGAGTGGAACGCAAACAAGGAACTTGACTGGTATCTTATCGACCGCATAGACAACAACAGAATGCTCCAGCAGTATTTCAAAAAACTGCTTTCAATCTACAGAAAATATCCCGCACTCTATGAGC
Source organism: uncultured Eubacteriales bacterium (assembly GCA_900316025.1). Classification (GTDB taxonomy): domain Bacteria; phylum Bacillota; class Clostridia; order Oscillospirales; family Acutalibacteraceae; genus CAG-964. The sequence goes on along the minus strand of ONBJ01000024.1, from coordinate 47,009 downwards.
AGGATTTCACATATGACGGCTTTGAGTGGATGAACTGTAACGACTGGAGTCACAGTGAGGTAAGCTTTGTTCGTAAGCCTTCAACTCCCGGAGAAAAATTCCTGCTGTTCGTTTGCAACTTCGTACCTGTTCCTCACGATAACTTTATGATAGGCGTACCCTGCAAGGGTGAGTATAATCTCATTCTTAACAGTGACTCCTCCGAGTACGGCGGCTCTGACTATAACAAGACCAAAACCCTCGTTTCGGAAAAAAGAGAAGCTGACGGCAAACCCTATTCCGTTATATACTCAATACCTCCTCTCAGCGTGAGCATATTTGAGTTCGACTACGTTGAAGATGAACCCGAACCTCCTGCAGACCCCGAAGCTGAAAAGAAAAGAAATAAAAATGCCGAAAAGCTTCAGGCTATGAAGAAAAAACAGGCTGATAAAAAACAGAAGGCTGCAAAAAAAGCTGAGGAAGAAAAAAATACTGTAAAAGAAGAGCCTGAAAAAGCTCCCGAAAAACCTGCCGAGGAAAAAAAGGAAGAACCTGAAAAATCAGAAGCTCCCGCAGCAGAGGAAAAAACAGAATAATCCTGACCGTGAGTCAGATGTAACTTTGCAGTCTGCGGCGATTGCAGATTTTGCGGAATTCTTTCCGCAAAATTGCAAAAGGATAAAATCCTTTTGCACCGAAATAAGACATTCGTCTTATTTCGGCGGCAATCGCCGCAGAACTGAGTTGAGCTGAAATTCAGAGTTTCAGCTTCAGCCGCAGTAAACCTGAGTTTGCTGCGGCTTTTTTGCTTTGATTAAATTTTCTTGTACGGTTGCTTTATAAAACGATAAATGTTATAATAAAGTGCGTATTTATCATCTTTTGGGAAACAATGTTTTTCAGGAGGTGCATATATATAATGGCATATAAAAAAAGCAAAAATTCTGACGTAACCGAGGAAGAAAAAGAGGAATCCGATAATCCGTGCAGTGATTATCAGATAAACGAAACAGAAACGGCTTCAGTAAAAGACTTTGGTTCTGTGATAATAAAGAACGGGCATACAATCCATTGTCTTACAGTTATAGGTCAGATTGAGGGACACACCGTACTTCCGCCTCAGAACAAAACTACAAAGTATGAGCATGTAATTCCGCAGCTTGTGGCGGCGGAAGAAAGCTCCGATATTGACGGTATTCTCATATTGCTGAATACCTCCGGCGGAGATGTCGAAGCCGGACTTGCAATAGCTGAGGTTATCGCAGGAATGAAAAAGCCTGTTGTATCAATTGTTCTCGGCGGAGGACATTCCATAGGGATACCTCTGGCGGTTGCGGCAAAATATTCTTATATAGCACGTTCGGCTTCGATGACAGTACACCCCGTAAGGTCAAACGGTCTTATGCTGGGAGTTCCGCAGACATTTGAGTATTTCCGTAAAATGCAGAACAGGATTACGGCATTTGTAAGCGATAACTCAGAAATTTCAAACAAACGCTATAATGAGCTGGTAATGAATACGGAGGAGCTTGTTCTTGATGTTGGTACTGTTCTTGAGGGCGATAAGGCTGTAGAGGAAGGTCTGATTAACAAGGTAGGTACTGTCAGAGATGCACTCGACCGCCTTTACAAGATGATTGATGAAAGAAAATCGTCTGTCGGCAAAAGAAAACGCTGACCGCAGCGGAGCTTGTTTCGGTTTTATGAGCAGGTTCCGTACATAAATTTTATTTTTATGTTTCGGATAAAGGAGTTACATATGAATGTTTTTCACGCTATAATTCAGGGAATAGTACAGGGACTTACGGAGTTCCTGCCGGTTTCAAGCAGCGGACATCTTGCAATATCACAGCATATTTTCGGTATGGGTGAGAGTAATCTGTTTTTTAACGTAATGCTGCATGTGGGAACTCTTGCTGCCGTTGCAGCATTTTACAGAAGGCTGATTAAAAGACTTTTTCGTGCATTCCTCAGAATGCTGGGGGATATAGTGATGGGAAGATACAAGTGGAATAAGATGGACGAGGAAGAAAACCTTGTTATTATGCTTGTTATAGGTCTTGTTCCGCTGTTTCTGCTTTTTGTTCCGCTGCCGTTCAGCGGAGGAATGAATGCAAAGGAGCTTGCGGAAATCTGGTCGGGAAAAAGCGGATATATGGTTGTTGTCGGAGCTTCACTGTTAATGACATCTGCACTTCTTACACTAGGAATATTCGCAAACAAAATGACCGAGGTTTCTTACAAAGAACGAGGCATTGTAAGAAAAAAAGGTGCAGGCAGACACTATATGAACGTCATAGATTCACTAAGTGTCGGAATAGCACAGACTTTTGCAGCGGTTTTTCCGGGATTGTCACGTTCTGGTTCTACACTTGCCGTAGGAGAGCTCAGAGGAATCAACAAGCAGAGAGCCTTGGACTATACATTTGTTCTTGGTATCCCCTCTATTGTTGCCGCCGCAGTTCTGGAGGGTAAGGAGGCTCTTAAGTCAGGTAAATTTACATTGGGTATGATTTTCCCTACCATTGTAGGCGTTATAGTATCCGCCATAGTAGGCTTTTTTTCGATATGTCTTTTCAAGTGGATGCTCAGAAAGGACAGAATGCACATATTTGCGATTTATACTGCTGTTGTGGGAGTTATAGTAATTATAATAGGAACTGTAGAGCTTAACACAGGAGTTAATATATTCACAGGCAAGCCGCTGGTGTTTATATGAAAATTTATTGTTTTAATCAGTCTTACGGCTGTTCTCGGGCGATTGCAGCCGCATAGTGGTATGCCACTATGCTTTCAAAAGTGCGATGCACTTTTGAAGTATCAAAATACGTTGTATTTTGATGGCTGCAATCGCCCCGCCTGAGCTTTGAGTAAGGAACGTATTTCTCAGGAAAAGGAGGTATGAAAAATATGAGTAAAAAAAAGCAGGAAAATAATCCCGAAGCTTCCGCAGAAAATCAGAACGGAGGACTTGCACCGCAGGCAAGGGCGATAATATTTTTCGGAGCTGCCGCATTGTTGTTTGCACTGGTACTTTATCCGGGTGAAAACGTGTGGACAATGGCGTATATGTTTTTCAGGGGACTGTTTGGCTGTCTGGCTTTTTTGTTTCCGTGTGCACTTACATATATCGGTGTTATGACAGCTATGGAAAAGGAGATAAGCGGAAAAACCATAAACAAGCTGATACTTGCTTCAGTGGCTGCGGCACTTTTTGCAACGTGCATATTTTTATTCGGAAACGGCGGTCTGCATATACACGAAAGCTTCTTTGAATGTATTTTAAGGCTTTACAAGAGTGCAAAAACCGACTTCGCCAACGGGTCGGGAGCAGGAATACTGGGAGGGCTTATAGGTTATCCTATGGCTTTTTTGTTTGGCTTTACGGCATCGGAACTTTTATGTATATTAATTCTGACCATTGACTTTATGTTTTTGTTCGGCATTACCGCAAAGGACGTTATAATTTTTTTCGGAAAACCTGTAAATGCCCTGAAGAAAAGTCTTAAACAGGCAGATTTCAACAGAAGTATGGGTGAAAACAGTATCCTTAAAACAGTGACCGACAGGTTAAAGGAAATAAAGGAAATAAAGGAAATAAAATCCGATAACCGAAAGAAAAATCTGACCGAAAACGTAAAGAAAAAAGATAACAACCCCCCCGTTATTACCGACAAAAGCGAGGATTACGGAGATAATTACTATAAATCTGAGATTGGCAGTCAGGTAAGTGAAATAATGAAAAGGAACAAAACCGCCTCAAAAAAGGAAATATCGGATAATTCCGTACCGCAGTATTCAGATAAAATTGATACAGGCTCTGATACAGGGAAAAGCGATATTTCTGACAAGCTGGTTTATCCCGAAAATTATGAAGATACAGGCAAAAAAAAGAAAAAGCTGTCGAAAAAACAGGAGCTTGTTCAGGCTGAGGAGGAAATTTCAAAGCAGATAAGCGAAGCCGAAAATTCAGGTATAAATTATAATTATCCGCCTGTGGATCTTCTTTATCCATCGGAAAGCAGTGAGGACGCTCAGAAGGCAAGAGAGGAGCTTGACCGAAACAGCGTAAAGCTTGAATCTACTCTGAAAAGCTTCGGAGTAAATGCAGGCATAGTAAATATATGCAGAGGCCCTTCTGTAACACGCTTTGAGGTTAAACCTGCTCCGGGTGTCAAAATAAGCAAAATAACAAGTCTTTCAGATGATATTGCCCTTAATCTCGCAGCAAGCGGAGTTCGTATAGAAGCTCCTATACCGGGAAAATCCGCTGTCGGCATAGAAATTCCGAACAAGGTAATAACTATGGTAAGTATGCGTGAGCTTATAGATTCAGTCAATTTCCGAAGTGCAAAAAGCAAGCTTTCTGTTGTACTAGGCAAAGACATTTCAGGAAACATCATAGTAACAGACCTTGCCAAAATGCCGCATCTGCTTATAGCAGGAACTACAGGTTCGGGTAAATCGGTATGTGTAAACTCTATTCTTATAAGCCTTCTGTATAAGGCAGCTCCCGAAGAGGTAAGAATGCTCCTTATCGACCCTAAAATGGTAGAGTTTTCAAAGTATAAGGGTATACCCCATCTGCTTATTCCCGTTGTCACAGACCCCAAGAAAGCCGCAGGTGCGTTGAACTGGGCTGTAAACGAAATGGAAGAGCGTTACAGAAATTTTGCTCTTTTCGGTGTCAGGGATATATCAGGCTATAATAAAATGGTAAACCATTACAACAAAATCCGCAAAGAGAAAACTCCCGAAGAGCTTGAACAGTCGCCCATAGTCAACAGCGAGGGCATTCCTGTTCCCGAAGAAAGAATGCCGAGCATAGTAATAGCAATAGACGAGTTCGCAGACCTGATGATGACCGCTCCCAATGAAGTAGAAGACTCCATATGCCGCCTTGCTCAGAAGGCAAGAGCCGCAGGTATGCACCTTATAGTCGCTACACAAAGACCTACCGTCAATGTCATCACAGGTGTTATAAAGGCGAATATACCAAGCCGTATAGCACTTAAAGTTTCATCTCAGCTTGATTCACGAACCATAATTGATGTGGGCGGTGCCGAAAAGCTTATAGGCAGAGGAGATATGCTTTTTGCTCCGATAGGAATATCAAAGCCTGTGAGAGTTCAGGGCTGTTTTGCCTCAGACAAGGAAATAGAAAACGTCACGGAGTACGTCAAGAAATCACACTCCATTGAATACGATATGGAGGTAGAAGAGAAAATAGAGAAAATAACCGAAATGGGAATCGGTAAGGATAAAGGCTCAAACGGCGATATTGCTTCGGGAAATTACAGCAAGGACGATAAGATGGAAGATGCCATAAAACTTGTTGTTGAAAACGGACAGGCTTCAACCTCACTGCTCCAGCGTCGGCTTGGTCTTGGCTATGCCCGTGCAGGACGGCTTATCGATGAGATGGAACAGATGGGTATAGTAGGCCCTCATGTAGGCTCAAAATCCAGAGAGGTTCTTATGACGTATCAGGAATGGCTCGAAAGAAACAATAATACAGATACCTGATTTTTGATTGATTTACGGAGGTCTTATGAAAACACTTATTATAGACAGATTTGAGAAAAATTTTGCCGTCTGTGAGGACGATGACGGAAGCTTTTTTGCAATAGATATTTCAGAGCTTCCTTCCGAAGCTGCCGAAGGCGACGTTCTTAAACTGGACGACAGCGGAAACATATCTGTTGACAAAGAGGAAACCGAAAGCAGAAAAAACCGTATACGTGAAAAAATGCTCAGGCTTAAAAACCGAAGCACAGAAAACTGAATATATTTTTGCAAGCCGTGCCGTCACATAACAGCACGGCTTTTTAAAACCTTAAAGTTTAGGTCAAGCCTTTTCAAAGGCTTGCGGTTTCCAAAGGCGGAGCCTTTGGTGGGATTTTCAAGGGCAAAGCCCTTGAACAAATAATTAACAATCTTTTTTATTGTTGCAATAACAAAAATATTATGATAAAATAACTTATAAGATGCTTGCTGATAAAAAAATAATGTGCATTTTCAACAAGCAACAATAAATATTTTTTAATATATGCCGATTTTTTGTTTAGGAGAGATGACATAATGGAGAAAACTAAAAGCTTAAAAAAAATATTGGTCTCGTTTATGGTGCTGTGTGTCGGAATGTCAGCGGTATCACTCTCAGGCTGTGAGGAAAAGAAAAGTAACGAATTTAAATTGAACAGTGCATCTAAAATTGATACAAGCAGCGTAAAGGAACTATATTATCTCAATTTCAAACCCGAAATAGCAGATAAATACGAAGCAGTTGCAAGAGAGTACGAAAAAAAGACGGGTATCAGAATAAAGGTGGAAACCGCCGCAGAGGGTACATACGAAAACGTACTTACCGAAAAAATGAAAAATTCTATAGAAGCTCCCGTAATATTCCAGCTCAACGGCCCTGTAAGCTATGAAAAATGGAAAAACTCGTGTGCTGATTTGAGCAAAACGGAATTTTATAATACTCTTTCGGATAAAACTCTTGCCCTTAAGGATAGAACAGGTGTTTACGGCATTCCCTATACAATAGAAGGCTACGGCATAATATATAACAAAGCTATAACAGATAAATATTTCGCTCTGGATAAAAAATCTTCAAAGTACAGCAGTATGGACGAGATAAACAGCTTCGACAAGCTCAAAGAGATTGTAGAGGATATGACAAAGCTTAAAAAAGAAATCGGCATAAAGGGCGTGTTCGGCTCTACATCACTTAAAAAGGGTCAGGACTGGAGATGGCAGACGCATCTTATGAATATGCCTCTCTACTATGAGTTTACAAGAGGAAATTCAAGTGCAATAATCAACTGCTTCCATTCTGCGGAGCTGGAGTTCAAATATTCCGACAACTACAAAAATATATTTGATCTCTATCTCGACAATTCCTGTGCAGACAGAGATACTCTGGGAGGAAAAACTGTAGATGACTCAATGAAGGAATTTGCTCAGGGCAAGGTCGCTATGATACAGAACGGAAACTGGGCTTGGGACAGCATAGCAGGTACAAAAGGAAATGTTGTAACGGCAGAAAATATCAAGTACCTGCCCATATATACAGGCGTTGAAAAGGAAGAAAAACAAGGTCTGTGCATAGGTACGGAGAACTACTACGCTATAAATGCTCACGTTGACCCTGCAAGACAGCAGGCGGCTGTAAACTTCCTTGAATGGCTTTTCTCAGACAGCTACAGCAAAAAGGCTGTTATCAATGAGCTTGGCTTTATAGCTCCGTTTACAACGTTCATAAATGCCGAAAAACCTAAAAATCCCCTTGCAAAAGAGGTTCTTTCTTGGATGAACAGAGAGGATATTCAGAACGTTTCGTGGGTATTCGGCGGAGTTCCCAGCGAGGAATGGAAGGAAGCTCTCGGAAAGGATTTGCTCAGCTACGCTGAGGGCGATACCGAATGGAAAACGGTTGTCGAAAATGCAAAAAAATCCTGGAAAGAACAGGTACAGATTAAAAACAAAAAGTAATATAAAAAATGCAGGGACTGAGAATTAATTTTCTCAGTCCCTGATTTTGTTTTAAGTTCTGCTTATTTTTATAGCTATAAATGAGCAAATCTGAAAATTGCACAAATACTTGTCATTCCGAACGCAGTGAGGAATCTTTGAATCTTTTTTAAGACCCTTCACTGCGTTCAGGGTGACAAACAGCGTATATTTATTGTGCATAATCACGAAAAACAATAAATTTACTCATTTATAGTTTATAGATTAAAAAACAAGCTTTCTGTTTATATAGTCAACGAGTTCATCTATCTTTACTCTTTCCTGCTCCATAGTATCTCTGTCACGGACTGTTACGCAGCCGTCCTCTTTAGACTGAAAATCATATGTTATGCAGAAAGGTGTTCCGATTTCGTCCTGTCTGCGGTATCTTTTGCCTATAGAACCCGATTCGTCATAGTCTGTCATAAAGCTCTTTGAAAGCATTGTGTAAACCTCGTCAGCCTCTGCACCAAGCTTTTTCGACAGAGGAAGAACTGCCGCCTTGAACGGTGCAAGGAACGGGTGAAGTCTTAAAACAACTCTTGTATCCTTTTCGGAAACTGCTTCTTCATCATAAGCTTCTGTAACTATTGCAAGGAAAAGTCTTTCAACACCAAGCGAAGGCTCTATTACATAAGGAATATACTTCTCGTTTGTTTCCTGGTCGAAGTATTCAAGGCTTTTGCCGCTTGTATTGATATGCTGTGTAAGGTCATAGTCTGTTCTGTCTGCAACTCCCCAGAGTTCTCCCCAGCCGAACGGGAACAGATACTCAAAATCGGTAGTAGCCTTTGAATAGAAGCAAAGCTCTTCTTTTTCGTGGTCACGCAGACGCAGATTTTCTTCCTTTATGTTGAGTGCATACAGCCAGTCACGGCAGAAGCCTCTCCAGTATGAGAACCATTCAAGGTCAGTACCGGGCTTGCAGAAAAATTCAAGCTCCATCTGCTCGAACTCTCTTACTCTGAAAATGAAGTTTCCAGGTGTAATCTCGTTTCTGAATGACTTTCCTATCTGAGCCACACCAAAGGGAACTTTTTTACGGCTTGTTCTCTGAATATTTGCAAAGTTTACGAATATTCCCTGAGCCGTTTCGGGACGAAGATATATTTCATTCTTACTGTCTTCTGTTACGCCCTGAAACGTCTTGAACATAAGGTTGAACTGTCTTATATCGGTAAAGTTATGGTTTCCGCAGTCGGGACAGGGAATATTATGTTCCTTTATGTAGTCGGTCATCTGCTCGTTTGACCAGCCTGCTACATTTGTTCCGTCAAAGTCCTCAATAAGATTGTCGGCTCTGTGACGGGTCTTACAGTCACGGCAGTCCATAAGAGGATCGGAAAATCCGCCCAGATGTCCCGATGCCACCCATGTCTGAGGGTTCATAAGAATTGCGGAATCCAGACCTACATTGTACTTGTTTTCCTGAACAAACTTTTTGAGCCACGCCTGCTTTATATTGTTTTTGAGCTGCATACCCAGAGGGCCGTAATCCCATGTATTTGCAAGTCCTCCGTATATTTCAGAACCGGGGTATACAAATCCTCTGTTTTTACACAAGGCAACAATTTTTTCCATTGTTTTTTCAGTGTTTTTCATTGTCGATAACTCCTTTTGTATAGAATATCAGTATATATTTTAATATTTATATAAACCCGTGTCAAGTTTTTTAATTGAGCGTTCCAAAGCCTTTTATAAAAAATGTAAAGATTTTATGTTTAACCATATAAAATTATGCTTGATAGTCTTGCTTTGAAATAACATATGTATTAAACTGTTTACAGGAGTTGATTGAATTGTCAAAACAGATAAAAACAAATGTTATGAGAATACTCGATAAGGCTGATATTGTATACAGGCACTATGAGTATAAGCAGATTCCGCAGATGACGGGAAGCGAAATAGCGGAGATGCTCGGGCAGAATCCCGACAGGGTTTTCAAGACGCTTGTCACTTCGGGAATGAAGTCGAAGGACTACTATGTGTTTATGATTCCCGTAAACAGGGAGCTTAATCTTAAAAAGGCGGCACAGGCTGTAGGAGAGAAATCGGTGCAGATGATACCTCAGAAGGATTTGCTTAAGGTATCGGGATATGTTCACGGAGGCTGTTCGCCTATAGGTATGAAAAAGCAGTATACAACTACTCTGCACAGCAGTGCAAAGGATTTTGAAACGATAATCTTCAGTGCAGGAAAGCTCGGCTTTCAGGTTGAGCTGAGTTGTGAGGATTTATCTTCGGTTTGTCCTTTACAGCTTGCAGATGTTGCCGACTGAAAAATTCTGAAAGGCTTCTGCGGCAAAATAAACGAATAAATTGTGTGATATTGTTTGATAAAACAAATTTTATATGATATAATATTTAGACATTAATGTAAAGCAGGTTCGGGCAGAAAAGGAAATGCCGATTTGACGGCATTTCCTGAGGTACGGAGAGTTTAAGGGCGTCGCCCTTAAAAATCCTGACGGGGGCTCTGCCCCCGCCCCGCAAGCCTTTGAAAAGGCTTGACCTAAACTTTCTGTTTTCTTTGTCTGAATTTGTTATCAAATTAAAGAAATAGAGGGAAGCTTTTATGGGTCAGAGAGATAATCTGAGAAACATCGCTATTATAGCACACGTTGACCACGGAAAAACAACTTTGGTAGACCAGCTTCTGCGTCAGAGCGGAATATTCAGGGCAAACGAGGCAGTTGCCGAAAGGGTAATGGATTCCAATGACCTTGAAAGAGAGCGTGGAATTACAATACTTTCAAAGAATACGGCAGTAATGTATAATGATATCAAGATAAATATAGTAGATACTCCGGGACACGCTGATTTCGGCGGCGAGGTGGAGCGTATACTTATGATGGTTGACGGAGTTCTGCTTCTTGTAGATGCCTTTGAGGGCTGTATGCCTCAGACAAGATTTGTTCTTAAAAAAGCGTTGGGACTTGGTAAAAAGCCTGTTGTTGTCGTAAACAAGGTAGACCGTCCCGGAGCAAGACCGCAGGAGGTTGTGGACGAGGTACTGGATTTGTTCATAGACCTTGGTGCGGACGAAGACCAGCTTGAATTTCCTGTTGTGTATGCTTCTGCAAGAGAGGGATATTCTTCACTCGACCCTGACAATATGGGAAAAGATATGAAGCCTCTTTTTGAAACGATAATAAAGGAGGTTGAACCGCCCAAAGGCGATATTGACGCACCTATGCAGATTTTGTTCTCAAATATAGACTATGACGACTATATCGGAAGAATAGGCATAGGCAGAGTTGAAAGAGGAACTGTAAAGAGCGGACAGTCGGCAGTACTCTGCACGAGGGACGGCTCACAGAAAAATATAAAGATAGCAAAGCTTTATCAGTTCGAGGGACTGAAAAGAGTGGAAACGGAAACTGCTTCTCTGGGAGATATAGTATGCGTATCGGGTATCGCTGACCTTAACATCGGAGAAACTGCCTGTGCACCTGAGTGTGTAGAGCCGCTTCCGTTTGTTCAGATAGATGAGCCTACAGTTTCAATGCTGTTTATGGTAAACAACTCTCCGTTTGCAGGCAAAGAGGGTAAATATGTAACCTCAAGAAATCTCAGGGACAGACTTTTCAAGGAGGTTGAAACGAACGTTGCCATGCGTGTCGAGGAAACGGATTCGGCTGATACGTTTAAGGTATCGGGAAGAGGAGAGCTTCATCTTTCCGTGCTTATAGAAACTATGAGAAGGCAGAATTACGAATTTCAGGTTTCACGTCCTACCGTAATTATGAAGGAAATTGACGGCAAAAAGTGCGAGCCTGTAGAAATGCTTATAATAGAAGTTCCCGATACATATGTGGGTTCGGTTATGGAAAAGCTTGGCTCACGCAAGGCAGAGCTTATCAATATGGGTACAAGAGATACGGGCATAACACACATTGAGTTCAGAATACCTGCAAGAGGTCTTATGGGATACCGCAGTGAGTTCCTTACGGATACAAACGGAAACGGAATAATGAACCATGTGTTTGACGGCTATGAACCCTACAAGGGAGAAATAATAAGCAGACATCAGGGTTCGCTTGTTGCACACGAAACAGGCGATACCACAAATTACGGTCTTTTTGCCGCACAGGAAAGGGGCAGACTGTTTTTAGGTGCAGGAGTTCCCATATATGAGGGTATGATAGTAGGAGCAAGTCCCAAAAATGAGGATATTACCGTAAACGTATGCAAAAAGAAGCATATAACCAATACCCGTGCGGCAGGCTCTGATGATGCACTGAAGCTTACACCATGTTCACCGCTCAGTCTGGAACAGTCGCTTGAATTTATCGCCGATGACGAGCTTGTAGAGGTTACTCCCAAAAGCATACGACTGAGAAAGAAAATATTGAGCAAGGAACAAAGAATGAAACTGGCAAGTAAAAAGAAATAATTATGACATAATATAACTGAGGGTTTGGTATTTTTAAGTGGATTTTGTTATTTTAGATTTAGAGTGGAACGGCTCTTACAGCAGAAAGATGAAAAAATATATAAACGAAATATTTGAATTTGGTGCTGTCAGAGTAAATGATAAAATGGAAATAGTTGATACCTTTTCGATGCTGATAAAGCCACAGATAGGCAAAAAAATCTGCGACAGGGTAAAGCGGCTTACCCATATCGACACCGAAGAGCTTTCCGAGTCCAATAATACATATAACCACGTTGTAAAGCTGTTCAATTCGTTTTCCAGAAACGCTGTTGTTATGACATGGGGTGTAACGGATATTCAGACACTTATTTCAAATAACGAATACTACAATAAAAACAGAACTCTAAGCTTTCTTAACGAATATATAAACCTGCAAAGCTACTGCGAAATGTGCCTGAAACGTGAAGATGCGTCAAAACAAATGGGACTTGCCGCAGCAGCAGAGCTTCTGAATTTGGAATTTGACGGAAACAGTCTGCACAATGCACTTGATGACAGTATGCTTGCATACAAATGTCTGAAAGAGCTTTATGACCCTGATAAGATAAAAAAATTCGTAAAAAAGGCTGACGCTGATTTCTATAACAGGATTTGCTTCAAAAATATATTTATCTGCGATAATGAAAATCCTCTTATAGACAAGAAACAGTTATATGCAGTATGTCCTGTATGCGGAGTAAAGGGAAGGCGGCTTAACTGCTGGCAGATGAAGAACAAGGCTTTCAGAGCGGCTTTTTACTGTGATTTCTGCAGGATAAAGTTTGAGGGCAGGGTACAGTTCAAGCTGAAGTATGAAGGAATGCAGGTAAGGCGTTCATCTTACAGACGTGATAATGCAGAAAATCATAAGCATAAAGTTCAGGAGGAAAGCCTGTAAAAAGGCTTTTCTCCTGAAATACAGAAATAACGGACTGTCACAAGACAGTCCGTTTTCTTATTTGAAAATACCGTCATCATTATAGTAATTATAATCTGCGGTGTCCATATGTTCGTCTTTTTCAAGGTTATCATCACTCATTTTGAACATACCGCTTCCGACAGTATAATTATGGTTCATATTTCTTCTTGCAAGTACAACAATCAGAATAATAACAACTATAAATGCTACACATAAAGCAATATTACCTATAATTTCCCAAATCATAATCATACCTCATTCACCAATACCTTTCATTCTATATTTTCCGTGTCTTTCATAAGGTCTTTTGCAGTTATCGCAGGGTGATGATAACGCTTTCGTTTTTCGGGCAGACAGAGAATTTTGCTTATAAACGTACCAAGTTCCCTGTAAGCCTGCGGTGTTCTGAACTGTATCGCTTTGGTCGGACAGTATGCGACACAGGCATTGCAGCCGTGACAATGATGATTCCATACGGGACGGCCGTTTTCAAACGTAATATTTTTATTGGGACATACTTTCTGACATATCTTACAGCTTTTACATCTGTCATCAGTATAAAAACCCTTGTCATATTCATGCTCAACGGCAAGATACGGCTTCATCGCCTTGTCATATCTTTTACGGCTCAGCCATGACATATGAGGATATTTTCTGAGCTTTTTCAAATCTATTTCGGCAGCGGTACGCTTAATCTGTCTTTCCATATACGGAAGCATTATTTTTTCGGGTGGAAACGGCGGATATGCTGTACACTGACTTGCTACACAATGTATCGCCCTTGCATAGCTGAGATGTGCATTTTTTTCTTCCAGCAGATTTTCCACTGTTTCAAAGCATTTTCCGTGTACTGCTATATATGTTGCAACCATAAATATATACGCATCGGGATTTACCGAAAGCTTCTTTATAAATTCTCTGAAAGTGCCGGGAATATCCCATTCATATACGGGACATACAAAACCTATTATATCCGCATTTTCGGCAGACATCTTTTCAGGCTCACAGCGAACGGATACAAGTTCCGCACCGCCTGTTTTTTCAGCAATTTTTCTTGCCGTATAAAGACTGTTTCCTGTTCCGCTGAAATAGTAAATTATTTTTCTCATTGTCCGTATCCTTTCAGTATGTTCTCCGTGTATTATACTCGTTTACAGCCTGAGCTTATTATATAATGAATATGGAACAAAAACAAGCATAAAAGCTGAAGTGTCACATATTTGTATAATATGTGACAAAGAAATAATACAGTCATTCTGAAAATATTAAAATATATTTTAAAAAAAGTATTGACATTCACACGGTAAGGTAGTATAATGATAAAGCTGTCAGGACAGCAGATAGTATTTCTTATATTTCGCGGGATGGAGCAGATGGTAGCTCGTCGGGCTCATAACCCGAAGGTCGTTGGTTCAAATCCAGCTCCCGCAACCACCGTAAACCTTGTAAGCATCACTGTTTGCAAGGTTTTACTTTTTTGTTTGTGTTTAAAAAAATATAAAACAAAAAGAGCTATCCGATTCTAACTTGAATCAGATAGCTCTTATCTTTTCAGACAAATAATTTTATACCGTTGCCAAATCGTTGCCAATGTTGTAGTGATAATATCAGCAACGTTTTTACGCTGGTTTTAAGGTCTTTTTTATTATTCCCACTCTATGGTTGAGGGGGGCTTTGAGGTAATATCATAAACTATTCTGTTTACGTGGTCTACCTCGTTTATTATTCTGTTAGATGTCTTTGCAAGTACATCATACGGAATCCTTGCCCAGTCGGCGGTCATAAAGTCGCTGGTGGTAACTCCACGCAAAGCGATTGTATAGTCATAGGTGCGTCCGTCACCCATTACGCCTACGCTTTTTACTCCTGTGAAGACTGCGAAATACTGGTTGATTTTTCTGTCAAGACCTGCCTTTGCTATTTCATCTCTGAAAATAGCGTCTGCCTCTTTCAGAATATTGAGTTTGAACTCTGTAATTTCGCCCATAACTCTTATTGCAAGTCCGGGGCCGGGGAACGGCTGCCGCCATACCAGAAATTCGGGTATTCCAAGTTCGATACCTGCTTTTCTTACCTCGTCCTTGAACAGGTCACGCAAAGGCTCTACTATATCCTTGAAATCGACATTTTCGGGAAGTCCCCCCACGTTATGGTGGCTTTTTATGGTAGAAGCTTCACCTGTTCCGCTCTCAACAACATCGGGGTATATCGTACCCTGACAGAGAAAATCAACTGTACCTATCTTTCTGGCTTCTTCTTCAAAGACACGGATAAACTCTTCACCGATAATTTTTCTTTTCTTTTCGGGTTCGTCAACGCCTTTAAGCTTGCTGAGAAAACGCTCGCCTGCATTTACTCTTACAAGATTTATATCAAACTGTTCTTTAAATACTTTTTCTACTTGGTCGCCCTCATCTTTTCTGAGCATACCGTGGTCAACAAAGATACAGGTAAGCTGTTTTCCGACTGCCTTATGTACGAGTACTGCGGCTACAGATGAATCAACTCCGCCCGAAAGTCCGCACAGAACCTTTTTGTCGCCGATTTTCTCTTTAAGAGCCTTTATTGTTTCGCTTACAAAAGAGGACATCTGCCAGTCGCCGCTGCAGCCGCAGGCTTTGAAAAGAAAGTTTCTGAGCATATCGTTACCTTCGGCGGTATGCTGAACCTCGGGGTGGAACTGTACGGCAAAAAGTTTCTTTTCGGAATTTTCCATAGCAGCTACGGGGCAGTCGGCTGTATAAGCTGTAACCCTGAAACCATCGGGAAGCTTTGAAATATAGTCGGTATGGCTCATCCATACTATACTTTTCTGAGAAAGTCCGTTGAATATGCAGCTTTCGTTATCAAAGCTTACCTCTGTATTTCCGTATTCCTTTACTTCGGAGCTTGCCACTTCTCCGCCGCAGCTATAAGCCATAAGCTGTGCTCCGTAGCATATGCCGAGAACAGGTATTCCGAGTTCAAAAATTTTCTTATCGCATTTGGGTGAGTTTTCGCCGTAAACGCTGTTTGAGCCGCCCGAAAATATAATGCCCTTATATCCTGAATTTTTAATTTCATCGGCAGTTATTTTGTAGGGTTTTATTTCGCAGTATACATTCTGTTCACGCACACGTCTTGCTATAAGCTGAGTGTACTGCCCTCCGAAATCCATTACCAATATTGCTTCATTTTTTATATTCATAAGCTGCTCACCGTTATCTGTAGATTATGTTTTCTCTTTTTGCTCCGTTGGAAACGATAGTTATAGGGATACCTATATGTTTTTCGGCAAACTCTATATAGTTGCGGCAGTTTTCGGGCAAGTTCTCATACTTTGTGATATGGGAAATATCGCACTTCCAGCCGGGGAGTTTTTCGAGTATAGGTTTTGCTCTTTTAAGCTTTGTAGTTGAGGGGAAGTAGTCTATTATTTCTCCGTCAAGCTCATATGCCACGCAAACGGGAATTTCATCAAGATAGCCCAGAACATCAAGAACGGTAAAGGCAATCTGAGTAGCTCCCTGAACACGGCAGCCGTAGCGTGTTGCAACCAAATCGAGCCAGCCCATTCTTCTGGGTCTGCCTGTAGTAGCTCCGTACTCTCCGCCGTCGCCGCCTCTTCTTCTGAGTTCGTCAGCCTCATCTCCGAAAATTTCGGAAACAAATTCACCTGCACCCACTGCACTGGAATAAGCCTTTACAACGGTTACGATTTCTTTTATTTCATAAGGTGGAATGCCTGCACCTACAGCACCATAGCCTGCTATGGTATTTGATGATGTTACCATAGGGTATATGCCGAAATCGGTATCCTTCAAAGCTCCGAGCTGACCTTCAAGCAGAATGTTTTTGCCTGCCTTTACAGCTTCGTATGTATAGGAGAAGGTATCTGCAACATACGGTGCAAGAAGTTCCTTATACTCCATGAGCTTATCGAAAATTTCCTGTTCGGAAACAGGCTCTTTGTTATAGAGGTTTTTAAGGGTAGCATTTTTTATTTCGAGAACTCTCTTTATTTTTTCTTTGAGAGTATCCACATCGTCGTAAAGCTCATTTACCTGAAAACCGATTTTTGAATATTTATCGGAATAAAACGGAGCAATTCCGCTTTTTGTAGAGCCGAATGAGTTCTTGCCAAGACGTTCTTCTTCATAGCAGTCGAATGCTATATGGTAGGGCATTACTATCTGAGCTCTGTCGGATATTAATATATAGGGCTTAGGAACTCCACGCTTTTCAAGCTCGCTCATTTCCTTGACAAAGTTTTCGACGCTGAGAGCTATACCGTTGCCGATTATATTGGTTATATGGCTGTGGAAAACTCCCGAAGGAAGCTGGTGCAGTGCAAATTTACCGTAATTGTTGACTATGGTATGACCTGCGTTGCTTCCGCCCTGAAAGCGGATAACTATGTCGGACTGTGCGGCAAGCACATCGGTAATTTTGCCCTTACCTTCGTCGCCCCAGTTAGCTCCTACTATGGCTTTTACCATTTTGTTCACTCCTTTGTTTAAGGGCCTTGCCCTTAAAAATCCCACCAAAGGCTCTGCCTTTGGAAACCGCAAGCCTTTGAAAAGGCTTGACCTAAACTTTAAGTTCGGGGATTCTAAATTTATTTAAATTATTTATTATACGTTTATTTCAGCTTGTTCTGTGGCAATGTCAGAGTATTTGCTGAGAACAGGCTTTACAACCTCATTCAGAAATTCTTCTGTCTGCTGAGGTGCTCTTCCGACATACTTTTCGGGTGAGATTATGGAAACGAGTTCTTCCAGAGTTACGCCGAAAGCTTCATCTGCGGCAATTCTTTCAAGAAGGTCATTTTCTCCGCCTTCCTCTTTGATGACTTTTGAGGCAGCCATAGAGTGAACTCTTATTCTTTCGTGGAGAACCTGACGGTCAGCCCCTCTTTTTACAGCGTCCATCATTATATTTTCGGTAGCCATAAAAGGAAGCTCTTTTCTGAGCCTTTGTTCAATGACTTTTTCGTATACAACAAGACCGTCTGCTACATTTGCGTACAGATTGAGTATAGCGTCAACACCGAGGAAAGCTTCCGCAACGCTTATACGCTTGTTTGCACTGTCATCAAGAGTTCTTTCAAACCACTGAGTAGCGGCAGTTATTGCAGGATTGAGAACATCGCACATAACATATCTTGAAAGTGAAGTAATTCGCTCCGAACGCATAGGATTACGCTTGTACGCCATTGCGGAAGAACCTATCTGGTTTTTCTCAAAAGGTTCTTCGACTTCTTTAAGGTGCTGAAGCAGTCTGATGTCGTTTGAGAACTTTGAAGCGGACTGTGCTATACCGCTGAGTACGGAAAGAAACTGGGAATCAAGCTTACGGGAATAAGTCTGACCCGAAACGGCAAAGCAGCCGCTGTAGCCCATTTTTTCAGCGATTTTTCTGTCAAGCTTACGGCATTTTCCGTGGTCGCCCTCGAAAAGCTCAAGGAAGCTCGCCTGTGTGCCTGTTGTACCCTTTGAGCCGAGAAGCTTCGCTTTTGAAAGCTGATATTCAACGTCCTCTAAATCCATAAGCAAATCCTGAATCCAGAGTGTGGCTCTTTTGCCGACGGTTGTAGGCTGTGCAGGCTGAAAGTGCGTAAATCCGAGTGTGGGAAGGTTCTTATATTTTTCTGCGAATGCCGAAAGATTGCGGATAACAGTTATAAGCTTGTTTCTTATAAGCTTCATAGCTTCGGTCATAATTATTATGTCGGTGTTGTCGCCTACATAGCAGGAAGTTGCTCCGAGGTGGATTATTCCCTTAGCCTTGGGACACTGAACGCCATAGGCATAGACGTGCGACATAACATCGTGACGCACGAGCTTTTCTCTTTCCTGTGCAACATCGTAGTTTATGTTGTCGGCATTTGCTTTAAGCTCATCAATCTGTTCCTGAGTAATGGGCAGTCCGAGTTCCATTTCGGTTTCGGCAAGAGCTATCCAAAGCTTACGCCATGTACGGAATTTCATATCAGGTGAAAAGATATATTTCATTTCCTTGTCGCAGTATCTTGATGACAAGGGCGATTCATATGTGTTTTTCATAGGCTTTTACCTCCTGTTCATTTATCAGGTTTTATTTCAAGTCCGCCACGCTCTTTTCCTTCGAGCATTTTCTGAGTAGTAGGAGCAGGATATTTTCCTGTAAAGCAGCCTTCACAGTAACCGTCGCACTTGTTCATAAGCATTTCGGACAAATATTCTGCGGGCAGAAAGCCTATGGAATCCGCTCCTGCGATTTTGCCTATTTCCTCTATTGTATGATTGCAGGCTATAAGCTCATCACGTGAGGGTATGTCCGTTCCGTAATAACAGGGCCACATAAACGGCGGTGAGCTTATTCTGAGATGAACTTCCTTTGCACCTGCATCTCTGAGCATTTTTACGATACGGTCGCAGGTTGTTCCTCTTACTATGGAGTCGTCAATCATAACAACTCTTTTTCCCTTTACGGAAGTACCGAGAGGGTTGAGCTTTATACGGACGCTCTTTACTCTTTCCTTCTGACTGGGTTTTATAAATGTACGTCCTATATAATTGTTTTTTACGATACCCTTTTCATAGGGGATTCCCGATTCCTCGCTGTAGCCTATAGCGGCATCTATGCCTGATTCGGGTACACCTATAACAAGGTCGGCTTCAACAGGAAATTCTCTTGCAAGAATTCTTCCTGCCTGCTTTCTGGATTCGTAAACTCCTATACCGTCTATTACGGAGTCCGTTCTGGCGAAGTATATATATTCAAATACGCAGACAGCTTTCTTTTTTCCGCAGTGCGTTCTTATGGAATCTATTCCGTCCTTTGTGACAACAACTATTTCACCGGGTTCGACATCTCTTACGAACTCAGCTCCGCACGCATCTAAAGCACACGTTTCACTTGCAAAGACATATGCACCCTCAAGCATTCCCATAACCAGCGGCTTGAAGCCGTAAGGGTCACGGGCGGCTATCATTTTTGACGGACTCATAACAAGCAGGGAATATGCTCCCTCTATCTGCGACATGGTACGCTCTACAGCTACTTCTATAGCATGAGATTTTATTCTTTCTCTGGCTATGATATATGCTATTACTTCGGAATCTATGGTTGTCTGGAATATAGCTCCCCTATGCTCAAGCTCCTGCCTGAGTTCAACCGCATTTGTGAGATTTCCGTTATGTGCTATAGCCATAATGCCTGTCTTGTATCTCATTACAAGAGGCTGGGAATTTTCTCTTACGCTGCCTCCTGCCGTGGAATATCTCGCATGAGCTATAGCTCTCTGACCGCTGAGATTTTCAAGAATTTTATTGTTGAAAACCTCAGTAACAAGTCCCATATCCTTATGAGCCTTTATTACTCCGCAGTCATTTACAGCAATTCCGCAGCTTTCCTGACCTCTGTGCTGCAAAGCAAGAAGTCCGTTGTAACAGGCATATGCGGGATTTACAGAGCCATCTCCGTAAATTCCGAATACACCGCATTCTTCGTGAAGCTTTTCATCAAAAAAGCCGTCAAACTTACAAGCCACTATCAAATCACCTCATGACAAACTGTCATATATTTTTTATGCCAAGCCGATTCTCTTCATTACTTCGGCATAAGCTTCCTCTACTCCGCCCATATCTCTGCGGAAACGGTCTTTGTCAAGCTTTTCCTGAGTGTTGATGTCCCAGAAACGACAGGTATCGGGTGAAATTTCATCTGCAAGAATTATATCTCCCTTGAAGCGTCCGAACTCAAGCTTGAAGTCGATGAGGTCAATGTTTACGCTTCTGAAAAAGTCGCAGAGAATATCATTTATTTTAAGTGCCATATTGCTTATTTTTTCTACCTCTTCTTTGGTTGCAAGCTCTGCTGCAAGAATGTGGTATTCGTTGACAATCGGATCTCCCAGTGCATCGTCTTTATAACAGAACTCCAGAACCGTTGTTTTCATCGGAGTTCCCTCAGGCAAGCCAAGTCTTTTGGAAAGGCTTCCTGCCGCCTTGTTTCTTACTATAACCTCCAAAGGAACAATCTGAACCTTTTTAACTACTGTATCACGGTCATTAAGCTCCTCTACAAAATGTGTGGGGATTCCTTTCTCCTCGAGCATCTTGCAAAGATAGTTTGACATTTTGTTGTTTACTACTCCCTTGCCTACGATTGTACCCTTTTTCAGACCGTTGAATGCTGTTGCATCGTCTTTATATGATACTATGCAGTAATCGGGATTTTCTGTAGCAAATACCTTTTTAGCCTTGCCTTCATAAAGCTGTTCAGTTTTTTCCATTTTGTCGTCCTCCTAAGGAAATGTTAAGTGTAAAAATAGAAATACACGGTACATTATAACTCAAACCAATCTGCATTACAAGTGGTTTGAAAATTTTTCTAGCTATGACAATTAAAAGTTTTGTCCACTTTTTCAAAAGTGGTGGGGTCAAGGGGCAAAGCCCATTGTGGGATTTTTAAGGGCGAAGCCCTTAAACTCAGCAAACGCTGTCTGTAGCTCAGAAAGGATTGAAGCCAAGCATTCTGAGGGCATCATCAATCTTTTTTCTTGTTGCAAGACAATCGGAAAATGCAGTGGCATTTCCGCAGGCAGTCCCAAGTGCAAGAGCATAGCCGTAGTCGCCTGTTTTCTGATAGCCTGCAAGAAATCCTGCTACCATCGAATCACCGGAACCTACAGTATTAATGACTTCTTTATCTATAATGCCTGCTGTACGGATATTGCCGAATTCATCAATCATAAAAGCTCCTTCCTTATCCAGAGAAACAAGTACGTTTTTTGCTCCCATATCGTGAAGCTTTACTGCATAATTTTCGGCTTCGTCAAAGCTGTTTATCTCAGTACGGAATATTTCCGAAAGCTCCTGCCTGTTGGGCTTTACAAGAAAGGGTCGGTATCTGAGAGAATTTAAAAGAAGATTTTTTTCTGCGTCAATAACTATATTTAATTTTCGGTCTTTAAGCCTTTCAAGAATTTTTTCATATGTATTTTCTGAAAGCGATTTAGGAATGCTTCCTGCTATAACCACTGTATCGCCGTCTGAAATAATATCGGTTTTTTCCATAAAAAGCTCAGATTCCTTTTCGCTTATCAGCGGCCCCTGACCGTTGATTTCGCTTTCAGCTTCCTCCCTGAGCTTTACGTTAATACGTGAAATGCCGTTTGCGGCTTTTATAAAATCTGCACGTATACCTTTTTCTTCAAGACCTCTTTCTATAGCTTCGCCTGTAAAACCTGCCGTAAAGCCCATCGCCGAGCTTTCAATGCCGAGTTCTGCAAGTACCAGAGATACATTTATTCCCTTTCCGCCTATATAGTAACAATCCTTTACGGTACGGTTCATAGCTCCTCTTATGAAGCTGTTCAGATGAACAACGTAGTCTATTGAGGGATTGAGTGTTATTGTATAAATCATCGTGTCACCCCTTGACAGATTATAACATAATTTGTGATAAAACCAAATACAAATGACGAATAATTCAGGCTGAGTTTATTTACGCATTCATTTGCGGCTACACTAATGGGCGATTGCAGCTTTACCGCAGAAAAATTCTGCGGTAAAGGGGCAAATTGCCTTTAAAAAAGGCAATTTGGCACTGAGCAGCATAGCTGCTCAGCTGCAATCGCCCGAACTTTGATTAAGCAGCAGGCTTGCCGAGGTGTTTGATTTCTTTATTATACAGGTCTGAGAACAGAAGTATGGCAAACAGAAGAGCCATAGCTTCAGCTATAGGAAAAGCGAACCATACAGCATCAAGACTTATGAAAGAGAGGAAAAAAGCGGAAGGAACAAGAACGATAAGCTGTCTTAAAAGTGAGATAAGCATACTTCTCAGTCCATGACCCGTAGCCTGAAAGAATGATATGAAAGTTATTCCGACAGCAGCAGGTATAAAGCATACGCATATGGTTCTGAGGGCAACTCTGCCTATATCCATCATCTGAGAATCAGCGTTGAACATTCCGAGCAGCAGTTCAGGAACTGAAAGGAAGGTAACAGTACCCAATGTCATAATACAAAGAGCGATACTGATACCGTACTTGATTGTGGTGATAAGTCTTTCCTTGTTTTTAGCACCGTAGTTGAAGCCCATAATAGGCAGAAGTCCCTGATTAAGACCGAAGCAGGGCATAAATACGAATGACTGAAGCTTGAAGTAGACATTAAGAACGGATATGGCAACATCTGAATTTGAGAATTTTTTCAGAATAATATTTACAAGCATAAGCATAACTGAAGTTATGGACTGCATAATTATAGAAGGAATACCTACAGCATATATGTTTTTAACCGTTGCCAAAGAAAATTTTATATTTTTAAAGGAGATATGTACCTCATGCTTTTTAAGAAAAAGTATTAGCAACGCAAGTACCATTGAAGCAATCTGACCTATAACAGTAGCAATAGCCGCACCCTTAACGCCCATATCAAGTGTAAAGATAAATATAGGGTCGAGAATAATATTGGTTACTGCACCCGTAATCATAAAAATCATAGGAAAAATCATATTTCCCGTAGCCTGCAGAGTTTTTTCGATAATTACTTCAATAAAGCAGCCAAAGGAATAAATCATAATTATGGACAGGTAATCAATACCCATTTCAGCAATATGAGAATTATCGGTAAAAGCATTTATAAACGGTTTTACTATGGTAAGTCCAAGTATAAGGAATACAATCCAGTTTAAAACTCCGATAACAAGTCCGTGAGTTGCGGCAGAATTGGCTTCATAATATTTTTTCTCACCAAGCCGTCTTGAAACGAGTGAGTTTATGCCTACACCTGTGCCGACAGCAACCGCAATAAGAAACATCTGTATCGGAAAAGCAAGCGATACGGCGGTAAGACCGTCCTTGCTGTACTGAGATACAAATATGCTGTCAACGATGTTGTAAAGAGCCTGAATAATCATAGAGAACATAGCAGGCAGCGACATACTTATTATAAGTCTGAACAACGGAGCACAGCCCATTTTATTTTCGCTTTTATTTTCGGCTTTGTTTTCAGTTTTCTTTTCCAAAAAAATCACACCCCTGTAAATATCAGTAAAATTCAGGATTTTTTATCTTTTCTTTTTCTGACAGATAATATCAATGAAGTAACCGCAAGAAACAGAGCCGCACCCGTTAAAAATCCCGAAAAATCAATAAGCACGTCTGTAACCTGACCTGCACGACCCTCAACATTAAGCTGAATTGTTTCATCTGTCACAGCAGAGGCAAGTCCTGTGAAAAGTACCTGAAAAATATATTTCAAAGGCTTTTCGTCATTGAAGGCTTTTGCACAGAACATCGAAGAAACTCCTATGGCGGCATATTCTGTAAAGTGAGCGGCTTTTCGTACAAGAAAGCCGCTAAGCTCGGTACTTACTCCGAAAAGCCTGAAAAAGTTTTCCAGAAATGCCAGAAAGCTGTTGCTTTCCTGAGATGAAACATCTCCGGGCATCATAGAATGAACAAATGCAAAAAGTATAAGACCTGCTGTAAGAGCTATGCCTGTTACTTTACGGAAGTCTGCGGAAGAAAGTTTCTTCAAAAAATCAACTCCTGTTTTCAAATGAATTTTCCATACAGATTATAAAACATATATATAATTGTACGTAATTTGCAGATAATGTCAATCACTGATTTATCCGTTTATCATTATACATAAATTAACGAAGAAAACAGGCGTAAAAATATAAGATTTTGTTTTAGGGTTTATATTGAAAATAAAGCTCAGTTCTGTTATACTCTTAACTGATTTTGTAAACTGATAAGGAGAAGATTTTTGTTATGTGGTATCTGATAGTATTTTTAATCTCGATGGTTCCGATAGTTGAGCTGAGAGGTGCAATTCCCGTAGCGGTAGCAAATCATCTCAACATATTTGTATCATATGTAATATGTATAATAGGAAATATGCTGCCCGTACCGCTTATATATCTTTTTGCAAGAAAGGTGCTTGTATGGGGGAGCGACAAGCCTGTTATAGGAAAGTTTTTCAGCTTTTGTCTTGAAAAAGGCAAGCACGGCGGAGAAAAGCTCGAAAAGAAGGCAGGAAACGGTTTGTTTATAGCTCTTATGCTTTTTGTAGGAATACCGCTTCCCGGAACAGGAGCATGGACGGGAACACTGGCTGCAAGCATACTTGATATGGGCTTCAAAAAGAGCATAGCGGCTGTAATGCTCGGAGTTCTGATAGCAGGAATAATTATGGGAACAGGTTCGGTACTTGTAGCGAACGGTATAAGCTTTATCTTTGCACCGTAATTTCGGAACAAAAGACATATATTTACAGGGGCAGCATACAGGCGGTGCTGCCCCTGATTTTCGGGTGACATATATATGGAGTTTATAAAATGTGATATAGCCATAACAGGCGGCGGAGCTTCGGGACTGATGACAGCCTTAACTCTTGCAAAGCTGGGAGTAAAAGGAAAAATAATCATAGCGGAACGCAATGCGAAAATCGGAAGAAAGCTTCTTGCAACAGGAAACGGACGCTGCAATCTCAGCAACGTGAAAATATCGGACAGGTTTTATTTCGGAACGGCGGCAGAGTATGCAAAGGATATTTTCAGAAAATATGACTGCAATTATATAAGAAAATACTTTGAAGAGGTCGGACTTTTAACGGTAAGCGACAGCGAGGGCAGAATATATCCTTTAAGCAACAGTGCAGCTTCCGTGGCTGATTGTATGAGAAACTATATTTTGTCATACGGAGTAACTGAGCTTTGCAGTACAGAGGTTACGGACATAATACCCGATAAAAGGGGAGTAAGTCTGATTTGCGAATGCAAATCAGGTGGAAATGAATGCAGTACAAAACTGAAAATATCGGCAAAATATGCTGTTTTGTCCTGCGGAGGCAAGGCAAGTCCAAAGCTGAGCGGAAACGGAAACATCTACGGAATTGTTGAAAAGCTCGGAATAGATATTACACCTGTTTTTCCGTCACTTACATCGGTAAGCTGTTCTGAAAAGCTTCTTCATACTGTAAAGGGTGTCAGGGTAAAAAGCAGAGTATCACTTTATGCTGACGGCGTTCTTGCGGACAGCCACGACGGAGAGCTTCAGTTTACGGAAAATTCTCTGAGCGGTATATGTATATTTCAGCTTTCCAGACTTGTGAATGAATATTTTGTATGCAGAACCGTAAACCGAAAAAAGACAGGAAATATAAAAATATGTGTTGATTTACTTCCTGAATATGATTCCGAAAGCTGTCGGAAACTTGTAATGTCAAGAAAAGAGCTTTTCGGAAGATATGAGCTTGAAAAATTCTTTGATGGCTTCATAAATAAAAAGCTTGGTATTGCCGTTCTGAAAAAGGCAGGAATTACGGATTTTTCAAGAAAGACTGCAACTCTGAGCAAATCGGAAACCGAAAAAATATGCAGAACCCTCAAAGGCTGGGAGTTTATACCGTCAAAGCCATCGGATTTTGAAAATGCACAGATTACAGCAGGCGGAGTATCGGCAAAGGAAATAAACTTTGACGATATGTGCAGCAAAAAATACAGAAACATATATATAAACGGCGAGCTTGTCGATATAGACGGAAGCTGCGGAGGTTACAATCTGCACTGGGCATGGTGCAGCGGTATAATGGCGGCTGAGAGTATAGCAGAACGTATGGAGAAAAAATATGCTGAAACTGAGTGATATAAGGCTTCCTGTAGATTATACGGAAGAAGCCGTAAAAAACGAAATAGCAAAAAAGCTGAATATTTCCCAAAAGGCTGTAAGAAGCTTTGAATTTGTAAAGCTTTCTGTGGACGCAAGAAAAAAGAATGATGTACACTATAATGCGGCAGTAAAATTCAGCGTTGATAACCGCATCGTAAGTGAGAAGGATATAATAAAAAGAAACAGAAAAAATAAAGTTGAATATGCTCCCGAAAGCCGATATGTGATAAAAACCAATGGAAGCATAAAAAAAGATTTTCCGTCACCTGTAATAGTCGGAGCAGGGCCTGCGGGGCTTTTCTGCGGACTGGTACTTGCACAGCTCGGACTTGAACCTGTGATTTTGGAAAGAGGAAAATGTGTTGAAAAGCGTCAGAAGGACGTTTTAAGCTTCTGGAAAACAGGAGAGCTTGATATAAATTCCAACGTACAGTTCGGAGAGGGCGGAGCAGGAACATTTTCGGACGGAAAGCTCAACACAGGCACAAAGGACGTAAGGATAAAAAAAGTTCTCGAAGAATTTGTCAGACACGGAGCACCTGAGGAAATATTGTATAATGCAAAGCCGCATATAGGTACTGACAAATTGCCCGAAACTGTAAAAAATATCCGTAATGATATAATAATGCTCGGAGGAAAGGTTCTTTTTGAGCATACCCTGACAGACATAGATATAAAGGACGGCAGGGTAAAGGGAATAACCGTAAGGACAAAAAACGGATATGAAAAGATTGACTGCGAAAATCTTGTGCTGGCTTTGGGACACAGTGCAAGAGATACATTTGAAATGCTTGTGAATAAAGGAATATATATACAGCAGAAAGCGTTTTCTGTGGGAGTAAGAATAGAGCATCTTCAAAGTATGATAAACAAGGCACAGTACGGAAGCTTTGCAGGAAAGGGCAGGCTGGGTTCGTCAGACTATAAGCTTGCCGTACATCTTGAAAACGGCAGGGGTGTATATACCTTCTGTATGTGTCCCGGCGGAACAGTGGTTGCCGCCGCAAGCGAAAAAGGTTATCTCGTAACAAACGGAATGAGCGAATTTGCAAGAAACGGTATAAATTCAAACAGTGCTTTGCTTGTCGGAATAACCCCCGAAGATTTCGGGAGCAGCAGTCCGCTTGCAGGAGCGGAGCTTCAGAGAAAGCTTGAAAAAAGAGCGTTTCAGCTTGGCGGAGAAAGCTACAAAGCCCCTGTACAGCGTGTTGCAGATTTTATGATAAACAAGAAAACCGTTTCATTCGGGAATGTAATTCCCAGCTATACGGCAGGTGTTACAATGGCAAATATCAGCGAATGTCTGCCCGAATATGTAACAGCCTCGCTTAAAAATGGTATAGTAAGGCTCAATTCAAAGCTGAACGGCTTTTCGGACGGTGACGCAATCCTTACGGCAGTCGAAACAAGAAGCTCATCGCCTGTAAGAATACTGCGTGATGATATGTCTGAAAGCGTTTCCGTAAAAGGTCTTTATCCCTGCGGAGAGGGTGCAGGCTATGCAGGAGGTATAATGTCGGCTGCGACAGACGGGATAAAATGTGCTGAGCTTATCGCAGAAAAGGCAGTTCTGTAAACTATGGCAGGCGATTTAAGATGTCAAAAAAAGAGTTTTATTTTTGATTTACGCTTTATTCATATTTATATCTTAAAATAAAGATGGTTAAAGATTTTTTATCCGCACATCGTTTGAGGCTACGCTGAAGATGCGATTGCAGACGGTCAAAAGCAAAGCTTTTGACCAATTTAAAGCCTTGCTTTAAATTCACGGCAGCTTTGCTGCCGTGGTCTGCAATCGCACAGAGCAACGCAGCAGGTCGGAGCTGTAACGGAACAGGCAATACAAAAAAGGGGGCAGAACAGTATGGGAAGTATAATTGACTACATAGACTGGAGAGGAGATATACTTTTCAGCGAAAGAGGCTTCAATGAGGTTGACAACCTTATTTTTGCAGAGATTGCATATGTAAATATGGAAGGTCTGATGATCGACAAAAATGAAATAATTACTTTAGGTGAGCTTTATGACAGATATATCAAGGCTGAAAACAAGTCCCGTATTCCGATGAATGACCCTTTTCCGCTGTTCAAAAAGGCAGCAGTCTGCAAAAGATTTAAAGATATAAGGCTTACAAGATATCTGGACATTATAGACGCAGAAAAACAGCTTCAATGCTCGGCTGTAACATTTATACTGGAGGACAATTCGCTTTATATTGCTTTCAGAGGAACTGACGGAACTATTACGGGCTGGCGTGAGGACTGTAATTTCAGCTTTTTATCGGAAACTCCGGGACAAAAGGCGGCAGTACAGTATGTCAACGAAACTGCCGAAGCTCTGGAGGGAAGCATACGCATAGGAGGACACTCAAAAGGCGGAAACTTTGCGGTTTACAGTGCGGCATTCTGTAACGAGGAAATAAAAAACAAGCGTATAACAGATGTCTATTCAAATGACGGCCCGGGTTTCAACAGTGCTGTAGCAAACTCTGCCAATTATAAGGAAATTCTTCCTAAGGTAAAAAAGATAATGCCTGAATCATCGCTTGTAGGAATTTTACTTTCGAGTGCCGAAGAGAAAAAGATTGTCAGAAGTACCGCAAAAGGTATAGTTCAGCACCACCCGTACTCATGGTGTGTTACAGGCGTTAATTTTGTAAAGGCAGACGGACTTTCAGCCGAAAGTATGCTGATGAGTGAAACGCTTCAGAAATGGCTCGGCGGACTTAGTGACGATGAAAGAAAAACGTTTGTATCCTCTGTCTTTGATACTCTGGAGGCATCGGGAGCAACCACTCTGGAGGAACTGAATAAAAACAAGCTTGTTTCATATAACGCCATACTTAAAGCCGCCGCACAGTTTTCACCCGAACGTCGGAACGAAATTTTCAAAATACTGAAAAGCCTTGCAAAAACAGGAGGCGAAGTCTTTTTCAACGAAGCAAGGAAAGTATTTGATAAAATTATAGAGCCTCAGCAAAAGGGAGAAATCAGTACGACATAACCATAATTTTTATTGTAAAGGAAAAACGTATGAAGAAATATACTTTTACAGTAGTTATACCTGCTCATAACGAAGAAAAATATGTTGTACGCTGCATACGTTCGGTAAGAGCCGCCGCAGAAATTTACGGCGGTGAGGTCGAAATCATAGTTGTATGCAACAGATGTACGGACAGGACAGCGGAGCTTGCCCGAAAATGCGGTGCAAGGGTTCTGTACAATGATGAACGCTGTATAGCAAGCGTAAGAAATACGGGCATTTTCGCCGCAAACGGTGATGTTGTCGTAACGATAGACTGTGACAACCGTATGACAAGAGGTACGCTTAAAGAAATTGCTTTCCTTCTTTCAACAGGAAGATATATAGGCGGAGGTGCTCCTATACGGTTTGAACGCTATTCCTTTCCGCTTATGATGAATGACAGGCTTTGCAGGATAGGATTTGATATTACCGGTCTGTACTGCGGAATATTCTGGGCTGAAAAAAGTACCTTTATGGAAACAGGCGGATTTTCGGAAATAAAAGCAGCGGAAGATGTCGCCACGGCTAAAAAGCTGAGGCAGTACGCAAAAAAATGCGGCAAAAAATATACTGTCTTACGCAGAAATTATCTTATAAATTCCACGAGAAAATATGACGATATGGGGGACTGGCTTTATTTCAGGCTTATTGCTCAGAATATGTGTACCTTTGTAAAAGCGGCTTTCGGCGACAGAAAGGAGCTTGATGACCTGCTCGATAAAATGTTCTATGACTATAACAACTGAAAATATCAGATTGGAGGGCGGATTTATGCAGCTTAACGATTCATGTACCAAAAATATTCTTGTGTATCTGAATGAAGCACTGAAAAAGAAAAATTCTGTAAGTTTCAATGAGGTAATGGCAGCACCGAAATGCAGAAAATATACGGTAAGCGATATTGGCAAAGCTCTGGAAGTGCTTCGCAGAAACGGTCTGGTAAAAGCAAGCTCACGCTTCGGGTGCAGTGAGCTTCTTGAATTTACGGCAACCGGTATAACCGATAAGGGCAGGGAGTATATAAAAGAAAATCATCTGTAAATTATATGCACAATTCTATAAAAACAGTGCTGATGCAGTATTTTTATGTCTGTATCAGCACTGTTTTTTTATATTGAAAAGTGTGTTGTCATAGGGAGGTGACAAGCGGCATATCAATATAGTACGGACGGAAAAGGGAGTGAACATATGAAAAAAATTATGCTATTATTGATATTGGTAATTCTGCTGACGGCAATATCAGGCTGTACAGCATTAAAGCCTGCACCTGTAAACAGCAGTTTCAGCGGAGAAGTACGCTGCGGAAAAGAAGAATACACAGTAACGCATAACGGCATAAGCATAACAACAATAACCTATAAAAAGCCCGTGGCTATGCGTGGGATAAGCTATGTATACAAGGGAGATGAGCTGACAATAAAGTACGGAGAACTCACATATAAGCCGGCTCGCAAGCCTCCTGAAAGCAATGTCAGCCGACTTAGGGATATACTTTGCAGGATAAGCGAAAAAACTCAGGAAAATATAAAAAGCGTAAATTCCGAATGTACGGTATATGATATGCGTACAGCAACGCTGACCTGTTCGACAGACAGCGGAAACCTTGAAAAAATATATATGAAAAACAACGGCACAATCTACGAATTTTTTATAAAAGAGGGTCAGCGGTAATTTTTCTGCATTATTCGACTCTGATAATAATCTTATTTTAAACTAAGTCAGGCACAGATGTAAAAGTCTGTGCCTGCTTTTTAGAATATTTTGTGTAAAATTTCCACTTGATATGATTATAATTCACATCTTATTTACATTTTGAACAATATTTGTTATTTATTTTGACAATTTGCAACAAAAACACAATTTTCGTACATATGTTTTTATAAATTCAAACAAATGTTTGCAAAACTATTGATTTATAAACAAATATTTGGTACAATATATACATAGATGACAAACAAACGTTTAAAATCGTTTGTCCTTTTTTGTTGTCTGTAAAAGTAAAACCGAAAAGGAGGCTGAAAACAGTGACCTACAATACCTGGGCAAAGGAATATGAAGAACAGATGATTGTTTTGAAGAAGCGTATAGATAATCTGAAAGAGCAGAAAAGACGATGCAGGGCAGTATGTCAGGTGGACGAGCTGAGCAGAAGAATACAGTCGCTTTACAATATGTATCTTGAAAGCAAGCACACCGCAGATGTACTCAGAGGTCGTGCAAAGGAGGGAATTTTACTGTGAGAATTTATTCTGTCGATAATAAAAGACTTGAAAGTCTTTCTCAGACGATGGTTTATAACCAGTACTGTCTGAGCGGAGGAACGAACAAGGTAAAGCTTGAAAAAATGAAGAAGCATCTTAGCAAAGCTTTCCGTGCAGAGCTTACGGAACGTCAGAGCTATTGTATTACGCAGTATTACCTCAATGGAAGAAAAATGTGCGATATAGCCAAGGATATGAATATAACCCCCAGTGTAGTAAGCAGACATATTTCAAGAGGTATAAAAAAATTACAGCGTAGCCTGCCTTATTTTGAAGAATAATTTTTTATCGGACTGTATGTGATTTTATTTTACTTAATCTTTCCGCATATAATATACTCAGGGTGAATATATTTAGGGTGTAAGCCGAAACTGTCACAGAACAGGAACAGATATTTGAAAAGGAGAGAGAATTTGTATGGATTACACCTTGGAAAAAAAGACTGTATCGGTAAAAGAAACAGTCTTTGACGGATGTGCAGAGCAGCCTGTTGACCTTGACCTGACATTGCCCGACTATTGCCCTGATATACTTCGTATACTCAAATGCAAGGTCACACCGAAAATACTCAACAAAAGTATTTCGGGCGACAGACTCGACATTGAGGGAAGTGCAGGTATAAAAATATTGTATATAGACGCAGTTAAAAAAGCCTTGAGAAGCTCCGACCACAGTATACCGTTTTCGTCATCATTCAATATGAAGCAAAGCCCGCAGAACGGAATAGTAATTGCATCAGCAAAAACAGAATATGTGAACTGCAGGGCATTAAGTCCCAGAAGGCTTGACATTCACGGAGCTTTTTCGGTATGTGCAAAGGTCGTGTGCAAAAACGGAATGGAAATTCCCTGTGATGTTCAGGACGAGAGCGTTCAGGTAAAAAAGGCAAGAGCGGAAATATCCGTACTGGAAGGTATGGCACAGCAGCAGTTTACTCTCTCCGACAGCGTTTCACTCGGCAGCGATGCCAAAAACATAGAAGCAATACTGAAAAGTGATGCCGTTGTTTCTTCAGGTGAGTGCAAGGCGTTGGGAAATAAAATAATGATAAAGGGTGACGTAAATATACGTGTACTGTATCTTGCGGATATGAACACAGGCGATACGGGTATTTTCGACTATACAATGCCCTACAGCGAGATACTCGACGCTGACGGAGTAAGTGAGGACAGTCTTTGCATAACCTCGGCGGAGCTTGTAAGCCATAGCGTAAATATTCAGCAGGAGTATTCACAGAACGGTACGGTTGTAAATTTTGAGGTAAAGCTTTCGGCATATGCTTTCGGATACGGCAGGGAAGTGCTGCCGTTTATAGACGATGCCTATTCAACCGATATTGTACTTGATATGACGTACAATCACTCAGACCTTATGACGATAGAAAGATATTTCAGCGAAAGCTGTATAACAAAGGCTTCCGTTGAAACAGGTTCGGAAAGCATTTCCTCAGTTACTGATATATGGTGCGAACAGTGCGTTACAGGTGTGTTAAAAGAAAATGACGGTATAATGATAAAGGGTAAGCTCAATATGTGTATACTTGCCAGAAACGGTGAAAACATACCGTTTTATTCTGAAAGAGTAGTAGAATTTACCTATCCTATACCTAAAACTGAAGACGGTATGGAGGCAATGGCGAAAGGTATGGTGCAGTCGGTAAGCTACCGCATAAACGGCGGAAACAAGCTTGACCTTCGCATAGAAACAAAGCTGAATATAACTTTAGTAAGAAATAATCAGATAAATTATGTAAGCTCTGTAACATCTGACAGCGAAAACAAAATAAAAAAGGACGGCAGTGCTTTAATATTATACTACGCTTCACAGGGAGAGAGCGTTTGGAACATAGCCAAGGAATATGCTGTATCCTGCAAGGCTGTTATGGAAGAAAACGAGCTTGACAGCGATAAAATATCGGCACATACCGTGCTGTTTATTCCCAATGTATAAAGGAGGATAAATATGGAGGAAAGAAACATTTATCAGGATATTGCCCGAAGAACAGACGGCGATATTTATATAGGTGTGGTAGGCCCTGTAAGAACGGGAAAGTCTACATTTATAAAGAGGTTTATGGATACCATAGTTATCCCCAATATAGACGACAGAAGCAGAAAAGAACGTGCTGTCGATGAACTTCCGCAGTCGGCGGCAGGCAGAACAATTATGACAACCGAACCGAAATTCATACCCGAAAATGCGGTAGAAATAACTCTGGAGGGAAATGCCGCATTAAGGGTTCGTGCGATAGACTGTGTAGGCTATATAGTCCCCAGTGCCATAGGCTACATAGAGGACGAACAGCCACGAATGGTTAAAACTCCGTGGTTTGACGAACAGATACCGTTCAATATGGCGGCGGAAATCGGAACAAAAAAGGTTATCACGGAGCATTCCACGATAGGACTTGTGATAACCACTGACGGAAGCATAAGCGATATACCCCGTGAGGAGTATGCGGAAGCCGAGGAAAGAGTTATAAACGAGCTTAAAGATATAAACAAGCCGTTTATAGTTCTGCTCAACACAATGTACCCAGATACTCAGGAAGCGGCACAGCTTGCAAAGGAAATAGGCTCAAAATATAACGTACCCGTTGCGGCGGTGAGCTGTGCCGAACTGACTGAGGAACAGATAAAACGTATTCTGGCACAAGTCCTTTTTGAGTTTCCTATAAAGGAAATAAAAGTAAATATGCCCAAGTGGGTGACATCTCTAGAAAAGGGTCACTGGCTTAAAAATTCTCTGTACAGTGCGGTTTCAGAGCCTGCAAAAGCAATACGAAAAATAAGAGAAGTACAGCTTACGGTTTCAACCGCCGCAGAATGCGAAAATATAGAACGTGCCGAAATTTCCTCGATAGATTTGGGCAAAGGTACGGTAAAGATAAATCTTGCCATAAACAGCAGTCTTTTTTACAGAGTACTCGGAGAAAAAACAGGACTTACCATAGCAGACGAGGGCGATATGCTCAAATGTGTTATGGAGCTTGCGAAAATGAAAAATGATTTCGACAAGATAAGAAAAGCGTATGACGATGTAAATACGACAGGCTACGGTATAGTTATGCCCGATATGGAAGAACTTTCCCTTGAAGAACCCGAAATAATAAAACAGGGAGGTAAGTACGGAATACGCCTTAAAGCTTCCGCACCTTCCATTCATATGCTGAAAACTACAATAAACACCGAAGTTACACCCATAGTCGGTTCAGAACAGCAGTCTGAGGAGCTTGTTTCGTATCTTCTGAAAGAGTTTGAGGAAAATCCCATAAAAATATGGGGAACAAATATTTTCGGAAAATCCCTGCATGAGCTTGTCAACGAAGGTCTGCACAATAAGCTCAACCGTATGCCCGATGATGCACGCAATAAAATGAAGGAAACAATCGAGCGTATCATAAACGAAGGCTGTAACGGTCTGATATGTATAATACTTTAAAGTATAATCTGCATTGCGTATAAAGAAAACATAAAGTTTAGGTCAAGCCTTTTCAAAGGCTTGCGGTTTCCAAAGGCAGAGCCTTTGGTCAGGATTTTTAAGGGTGAAACCCTTAAACACTCAATATTTCAAATCAGAAATGCCGTAAAAACGGCATTTTTGCAAAAAAAACAACAAAGGCATTATTTGTAATCAATAAAGGTTTTTACGATTGCAAGTATATGCCTTTTTCATTTGTTTTCCGTTTTTTATAAAAAATGAGAAATCTTCTTTTACTTTCAAATATTCTCAGAAATCAACAATTAGTATATTGATAAACAAAAAATATGTGATATAATTACTATAAACTACGGATTATCCGATATGTTTATGGTGCAGAAAACGAAAAAGGAGATACTTTATAATGAAAACCGGAAAAAAATTTATATCGCTTATGTTAGCCTGTATTATGTTTACAGGCACAGCATATCTGACATACAGCATAACAGATGCGGCAACGGTATCGGTTTCAGCAGAAACTCAGAGTACATCTGATGGCTGGTCTTACGAAATCAAGGACGATGGTACGGCAAAAATTGTAGGCTACAGTAAAGAAGGCGGAGATTTAATCATTCCGAACACAGTTGACAGGAAAAAGGTTACTGAAATAGGAGATTACAGCTTTAAGAATAAAAAAGGTTACCAGAGTTTAACCGTACCCGAAACTGTCGAGGTTATCGGCAGAAATGCGTTCGAGGGCTGTACAGGTCTACGCAGTATTGATATAAAAAGCGGTGTTGAAACAATAAGAAGCGGTGCATTCAATGGCTGTACAGGTCTACGCAGCGTTACTATCCAGAACGGTGTTGAAACAATAGAGTCAGATGCTTTCGGGGATTGTACGGCTCTTGAAAATATAATTTTACCTGACAGTGTAAAAACAATAGGCAGTATGGAAGGTTCATACGGTAACGGAGTTTTTGCAAACTGTTCTAAACTTGCAGCGGTTAAATTCGGTAAAAATCTTGGCTCAGTCGGCAACAGTACCTTTTATGAATGTACTGCTCTGAAGGTTGTGGAGTTCGGAGATGATGTGCTTGAAATAGGCAGCGATGCTTTTTTGAAATGCTCTGCACTTGAAAATATAGTGCTTCCCAAAAATCTGGAAACCATTGGCAGAAGTTGTTTCAGAGAATGTTCGGAACTGAAAAGTGTAGTTATTCCGTCTAACGTCAAAGAAATAAGCAGTGATACTTTTAAAAGCTGTGTTAATCTGACCAGTGTTACCATTCCCGAAAATGCCGAATACATCGGTGACAGCAGTTTTTATGGCTGCAGTGCTTTGACATATGTCAAAATACCTGATAAGGTAATTTCCGTAGGCTCGGAGGCGTTCAAGGACTGTACGTCTTTACAGAATATTTCTTTCGGAACATCACTGGAAGCAATATATAGTCATGCCTTTGAAAATACAAAAATAGAAAACATCATTTTGCCTGCAAGTCTGAAAACCCCTGAGGGAAACTGGGACGGAATTTTTCAGAATTGTGCAAAATTGAAAACAGTTACCTTTCAGAGCGATGAAAATACCGATCTTACTGAGGTTGCACCCGATATGTTCAGAGGCTGTGTAAAGCTTACTGACGTAAATATTCTGGCAACTGTAACGACGATTAAACCAAATGCGTTTGGAAACTGTGATTCATTGGAAAGCATTATTATTCCCGAAAGTGTTACAACCATCGAAGGAAGAGCGTTTGAAAACTGTAAGGCACTTAAAAAAGTAATTATTCCTGAAAGTGTTACGGAAATAAAAGGCGGCAATTGGGATTCTTCTTTCGAGGGACATGACGATAAGCTTACTATATACGGTTATACAGGTTCTGAAGCCGAAAATTATGCAAAGGAAGAAAAAATTAAATTTGTTACTTTGGACGGACACGAACACGAAAATGAAGTACATATCATAAAGGCTACCTGTGAAGACGGCGGAATGGAAATTACAAGGTGTAAAATATGCGGTCATTTTGAACAGGCTGAGTATATCAATCCGACAGGACATAAAAATGTTAAAATAACAAAGCAGGCAACCTGTACAGAGAACGGCGAAAGAAAAGGAACTTGTACAGAGTGCGGCAAAACAGTTATAGAAGTTATTCCTGCAACAGGACATAACTGGGTAGACTGGAAGACAGATCGTAATGACAGTAAAAAGGAAGTAAGAACCTGTGTAAATTGTGGTGAGAAAGAATACAGAGATGCTCCTGAAAATGCGACATTATCTGCAACCTCAGAAAGCTCAGAAAGTCCCACAAATCCTACAAATCCCACAGTATCCCGAAGTACCGTAGCTGCAGCCGATAAAGAAGCTGATGAAAGCATTATTACAGATTCAGCGGAAAATCCGATGAATAAGATGATAAGCACACTTGTGGTAATATTTGTGGCTGTATTGGTACTTGTTGTTATCGTTGTAGTAATTATATTAATTATCAGAAAACGCAGAAAAAACAATATGAACGTATACAGATAAAACGGATTTCTCATAAATGTAATGTATGGGTAGATTTTTTACAAACGTCCGCACAGCTAAGGTTGCTGTACGGACGTTTGTATTTATAAAACTGTATTACCGTAAGGCAGAATATACAGCTTATTGCTTTTGAATATATTCATCAGAAAAATTATTGAAGAATAAAGCGACCTGACAATTTTGAACTTTTTGTAAATTTTTTGTTGACAAAATTAAAACTTTATTTTAAAATATAACCAACATCTGAGGAACATACTAATTAAGTTTAAGTTTTCAGATATATATATTTCTAGGGAGGTTTTTCAAATGCAGAAGATGACAGAAAAAGCTATGAGAGAAGCAAACGGTGGAAAGTGGCGTTGGTACTGTTCTGTATGTCACAAGGGCGGCTATACTTTATCAAAGGGAGCAGCTGCAACATATGCAGGTGGTCACAAGAGCCACGCAGGAAAAGGAGCTATTTACTTCAAGGTAACATGGTAACAGATTTTACTGTTTGCGGCATTTAATAAACAGTGAATTTTTCGGGAAAGTCCGTGCCTTTGGTACGGGCTTTTTTTGTTTGCGTTATAATTTTAAAGGCTTTGCCCTAAAAAATCCCAC
This sequence comes from uncultured Eubacteriales bacterium, assembly GCA_900316025.1. Lineage (GTDB taxonomy): Bacteria > Bacillota > Clostridia > Oscillospirales > Acutalibacteraceae > CAG-964. The sequence continues at coordinate 8,683 of ONBJ01000024.1, read as the reverse complement.
CAAAGACTCCGCCTTTGGAAACCGCAAGCCTTTGAAAAGGTCTGACCTGAACTTTATGTTTTTGGACGGTACTTATGCTGACAAAGTTTAAGTGTAGAATATGTATGGCAAAAATAACATAATCAGATGTGGTTTTTTATAAAAATTTTTTTAAGGAAAAAATTTTTTCAGATATTTTAAAGGTTTTTTGACAATTTGATGTAATAAATGTGCAAAAGTCTATTGATAAAACCAAAGATTTATGTTAAACTGTAGTGGAGTACTACAATGGTATTGATGATGCTTAGTTTAATTTTCATTAGAAATTTTTTGATATGGAGATGATAAATGTGTCAAGATGTGCAGGTGTGCTTATGTCAATATCGTCGCTTCCGTCGCCGTATGGCATTGGTACAATTGGAAAGGCAGCTTATGATTTTGCTGACTTTTTGAAAAAATCAGGTCAGAAAATATGGCAGATTCTGCCTGTAGGCCCTACAAGCTACGGAGATTCGCCCTATCAGGCATTCTCTACATATGCGGGAAATCCGTATATGATTGACCTCGATTTCCTTGTAAGGGACGGACTTCTCACAAGCAAAGACCTTGAGGGAAGAAAATGGGGAGAAAATCCTGAAGAAGTTGACTATGCACAGATTTATGAAACAAGATTTGATGTTCTGAGATGTGCATTTAAGAAATTCAGGAAGAATGACCCTAAGTTCAAGAGCTTTGTAAAGGAAAATGCAGACTGGCTTGATAACTATGCTTTGTATATGTCGGTAAAAAAGAACAACGATATGAAGGCATGGACAGAGTGGAAGGACGAGGATATAAAGCTTCGTAAACCCGAGGCTATCGCAAAATATACCGCAAAGTTTAAAAGTGAGATCGAGTTCTGGAAATTTGTTCAGTTTATGTTCTATCAGCAGTGGGCTGATTTCAGAAAGTATGTAAACAGTCTGGGTATTCAGATTATGGGAGATATGCCCATATACGTTGCTATGGACAGTGCAGATACATGGGCAAATTCGGAAGTGTTCTGGCTTGACGAGGACAAGCAGCCCGTATGTGTTGCAGGCTGTCCCCCCGATTATTTCTCGGAAACAGGTCAGCTCTGGGGCAACCCTCTCTATGACTGGGACTACCTTAAAGATACAGACTATAAATGGTGGTTTGCCCGTATAAAGAGTGCTGCAAATCTTTTCGACATTGTAAGAATTGACCATTTCCGTGCGTTCGATTCCTACTATGCAATTCCTTTCCCTGCCGAAAATGCTATAGGCGGAGAGTGGCTCGAAGGCCCCGGCATTGAATTCTTTGAAAAAATGAAGAAGGCAATCGGTGAGTTCCCTATCGTAGCAGAGGATTTGGGAACGCTTACTCCCGGAGTTGTTCAGCTTCTCAAGGATTCAGGCTATCCCGGTATGAAGGTTCTTGAGTTCGCTTTTGACAGCGGTGAAGAAAATGACTATCTCCCTGCAAACTACACCGAAAACAGCGTTGTATACAGCGGAACTCACGATAACGATACCATTATGGGCTGGTTCGCTACCGCAAAGGAAAGCGATGTTGAATTTGCAAAGAGCTACTGTAAGCTGAACGAAGAAGAGGGCTACAACTGGGGTATTATCCGTACCGCATACGAAAGCGTAAGTAATTATGCAATTATCCAGATGCAGGACATTCTTGGTCTTGGAAGCGAGGCAAGAATGAATATACCGTCTACACTCGGCGGTAACTGGGTATGGAGAATAAAGAGCGATGTTCTCACAGATGAGCTTGCAGCAAAGCTGAAAGATTTGGCTGTTAAATATAACAGAGTGGAGGAAAATTAATAATGAGCGAAAACAAAATGCTGAGCAATATGATTGAAATTGCAAAGAGCGACTACTGTAAAAATCTTGAGGAACTTTCACCCGGTGAGCTGCACTTTGTAGTCGGCAAGGCAATGATGGGAGAAATAAGCGACAGATGGAATGCAGCAAAGAAAAGACATTCCGAAATAAGACGTGCTTATTATCTTTCGGCAGAATTCCTTATGGGAAGAATGATGTACAACAATCTTTTCTGTATGGGTATTCTTGACGAGGTAAAGGAGCTTCTCGCATCTAAGGGAATAGATATAAACGTATTTGAAGAAATAGATGACGCAGCACTCGGAAACGGCGGTCTTGGTCGTCTTGCAGCGTGCTTCCTTGACAGTGCAGCTACTCAGAATGTTCCCCTTGACGGCTACGGCATACGCTATAAATACGGTCTTTTCAAGCAGCTCATTCAGGACGGCAGACAGGTTGAAATTGCCGATAACTGGCAGAGATTTGATGACCCCTGGAGCATAAGAAGAGAAGAGGACACTGTACTCGTAAAGTTCAGAGATCAGACAGTAAGAGCTGTACCTTATGATATGGCTGTTATCGGATATGATACCGACAATATAAACACACTCCGTCTTTGGCAGGCTGAAGCTGTGGAGGAATTTGATTTTCTTGCATTCAACAAATGCGATTATCCCAAATCTGTAGCCGATAAAAACGCTGCTGAAAATATCTCAAAGGTTCTCTATCCCAATGACAACGATCATAAAGGAAAGGTTCTCAGACTCAAACAGCAGTACTTCTTCTGCAGTGCTTCTCTTCAGGACATTATGAAGAGATATAAGGCAAGACACGGTAAAGATTTCAGCAAGTTTGAACATGAGTGTACTATCCAGCTCAACGATACTCACCCCGTTGTTGCTATACCCGAGCTTATCAGACTGCTTGAAGCAGAGGGTGTTCATTTTGATGTAGCTTACGAAATCGCTCAGCAGACATTCAATTATACAAACCATACCGTTCTTGGTGAAGCTCTTGAAAAGTGGGACGTAAGTCTTATGAAGGAAGTTATTCCTGATATTTACCACTATATTGAGAGAATTCAGTGGCATATGGACAGAGATTTCGATATAAAGAAAATCTTTGGTGCTAAGCGTGAAAAGATGAGAATTATTGACAATGGCAAGGTTCATATGGCAAGACTTGCTATATATGTATCAAAGCATACAAACGGTGTTGCGTGGATTCATACCGAAATTCTCAAAAATGACGTTCTCAAAGAGTGGAACGATACATATCCCGACCGCTTCCAGAACAAGACAAACGGTATTACTCAGCGTAGATGGCTCGGACTTTGCAACCCTGAACTTTCAAAGTTCATCACAGACAGAGTTGGAAACGGCTGGCTCAAAAATCTTGACGAACTCAAAGGACTTAACGATAAGATTGATACCAAGGCAGTTGAAGAATTCAACGCTATCAAGAAAATTAAGAAGCAGCAGCTTTCAGAGTTTATTAAGAAGCACGAAAATATTGATGTAAACCCTGACTTCATATTTGATGTACAGGTTAAAAGACTTCATGAGTATAAAAGACAGCTTATGAACGCTTTCTCAATAGTAGCTATATATCAGATGCTTAAAGCAGGCAAGCTTCCCGACTGGAATCCGACAGTATTCATCTTCGGTGCAAAGGCAGCTCCTGGTTATGCAAGAGCCAAGGCTATTATCAAGTACATCAACGAGATTGCAAAGCTTGTAAATAATGACCCTGCTACAAAAGACAAGCTTCAGGTTGTTTTTGTATCCAACTATAACGTATCATACGGCGAGAAGATTTATCCAGCTGCCGATATTTCGGAGCAGATTTCAACAGCAGGTACGGAAGCTTCAGGTACAGGTAATATGAAGTTTATGCTCAACGGTGCAGTTACTCTCGGTACATATGACGGTGCTAATGTAGAGATTACTCAGAAAGCAGGCGAGGAGAACGAGTATATCTTCGGTGCAAGAGTTGAGAAGATTGATGATCTTAAAAAACACAATGCTTACCATGCAAAGAGTATCTATGAAGCTAACCCTGTAATAAAGAATGCGGTTGATACTCTTGTAAACGGCACTTTCTCAGACGGCGGCGCTCATGGTGAGGGCAGTTTTGCGGAGCTTCACCACTCACTTCTCCACGGTGCGGCTTGGCATCCCCCTGATCACTACTACATTATGCTCGACCTCCAGTCATATATAGACAAGAAGATTGAGGCTAATAGGAATTACAGCGACAGAATTAAGTTCGGTACTCAGTGCCTTAAAAATGTTGCAAATGCAGGTCATTTCTCATCAGACAGAACAATCCTCCAGTATGCTAAGGAGCTTTGGAAATTATAATTCAACTCTGATGTAACTTAGAAAATGATAAACCATAAAGTTTAGGTCAAGCCTTTTCAAAGGCTTGCGGGTCGAGGGCAGAGCCCTCGTCAGGATTTTAAAGGGTGAAACCCTTTAACGGAAAATTTTAAAATGCCCTGATACCGTCAAACGGTATCAGGGCAAAGTATTTTCAAAAATGCCTTGAAAAAGGCATTTTTGTTTTATTACCGTGTGTTAAAGGGTGTTGCCCTTTAAAATCCCACCAAAGGCTCCGCCTTTGGAAACCGTGAACTTTTGAAAAAGTTCAACCAAAACTTTCCTGTTTATCTCCGTCTGAAATTGTGCTTTCTCTTGAAATAACTGCAAAATTATGTATAATATAGTTATTCGTAAAGGTGAGGAGATATTTTTATGAAATATGATTTTAAAAAAGTAAACGGCGGTGTCTGTGCCGCAAAGGGATTTTCCGCAAACGGACTTAACTGCGGAATAAATCCCGATAAAAACAAAAATGACCTCTGCCTTGTATACAGCGACGTTATGTGCAATACTGCGGCAGTATATACACAGAACAAGGTAAAAGGTGCTCCGATAGTTGTAACAAAGAGAAATCTTGAAAAGTCGGGGGGAAAATCACAGGCAATAATAGCAAACTCGAAAAACGCAAATACGGCAAATGCGGACGGTGAACAGAAAGCTGAAAGAATGTGCATACTTGCGGCACAGGAACTTGATATAAGTCCCGAACAGGTTATAGTAGCATCTACAGGTGTTATAGGTGAGGTTCTGCCCATAGAGCCTATAGAAAACGCTGTGAAGAAGCTTAAAGAGGGGCTTTCGTATGACGGAAACGAGAGAGCCGTAAATGCAATAATGACAACCGATACCGTAAAAAAAGAGTTTGCCGTACAGTTCATTATAGACGGAAAAACCTGCACACTGGGCGGAATGGCAAAGGGCAGCGGTATGATACACCCCAATATGGCAACAACGCTTAACTTCATTACCACAGATACAGCCATTGAAAGTGAACTTATGCAGAAGGCTCTTAGTGAAGTAGTAAAGGTGACATATAACTGTCTTACGGTTGACGGAGATACATCTACAAACGATATGATTTCCGTAATGGCTAACGGTATGGCAGGAAACGAAATGATATGTACCGAAAATGAATACTATGAAATATTCAAAGAAGCACTCTATGAGGTTCTTATGAACCTTACAAGAATGCTCGCAAAGGACGGAGAGGGTGCTACAAAACTTATAGAATGTACCTGCGAAAAGGCTTCGGATTTGGATACGGCGATTACGGTTGCAAAGAGCATTGTACGTTCTCCGCTGGTAAAGTCGGGAATATTCGGAAGCGATGCAAACTGGGGTCGTATTCTCTGTGCTATAGGTTATGCCGAGGCTGATTTCGATATTAACAAAGTTGATGTTGACGTAAGCTCCGGAGCAGGAAGTATAGCAGCTTGCAGAAACGGTCTTATAATAGGATTTTCGGAGGAAGAAGCAAAGAAAGTTCTGCTCGAGGACGAAATATTTATAGACGTGAAGCTTAACAACGGTGATATATCAGCTAAAGCGTGGGGCTGTGACCTCACCTATGACTATGTAAAAATAAACGGTGACTATCGTTCTTAAAAATATGCAAAAAAATGACTGCTGAAACTATGGGTTTCAGCAGTTGTTTTTTAAAATTCGTAAATCTTTACGCCGTTTTTATATGCTTCAAAAAGTGCATCAAGTGCTTTTACAGCTTCTTCCTTTGTAGGGTAAAAACTTAAAGTATCCTGATACTGACTAAGGCAACCGTACAAAACGAATTTCTGCTCTTTATTACCGCCTAAATTTCTTTCAACTGCAAAGCGGTTATATTCAGCAAGCTTTGTTTTATCTTTTGATACAACAACCATAACTATCTCCCTTTCTGAAATCGTTTGTGAATTAAAAAGATATATAATTAAAAATAAAAATATTGGACACAAAAACAAAAAATTCAATTAGAACCGCCCTCTTTCTTTTGCCAATGCCAATATAACGGCACTATACTAACATATATGGGAAATAATGTCAACACCAACTTTTTTTATTCGTCATATGTGTGCAGACAGGAAATATCTATTTAAAATTTTTTTGAAATATCTATTGACAAATTCCTGATATGTGATAAAATCTATTTAAAGAATATTTTAAATAGATTGGAGCGATAAACTTGTCTATTAATAAAATTCTTTCCGCTTTAGCTGACAACACACGCAGGGTTATTATTATGAAACTCAGGGAGGGAAAAATAAATTCGGGAGATTTGGCTGAATATATCGGCATATCTCCGCAGGCACTTTCGTATCATCTGTCCAAGCTGAAAAAAGCGGAGCTTGTAAACGAATCCAAATACAAAAACTACATATACTATGAGCTTAACCTGTCTGTTCTTGGCGAACTCATAGTATGGCTTGACGCTTTGAAAGGAGATAAAGATAATGAAGCTTAAAAAAATATTACTGTCGGTTTTTTCTGTTGTTCCGTTGATTGTCAATTTTGTTTTTATGTTCATTTTGCCCGAACAAATTCCCATGCATTACGGAACAGATTTTAAAGCAGACAGATACGGAAGTAAAATTGAAGTCTGGTTTCTTGCTGCTGTAATACTTATTATGGGCATAGTATTTTTGATTATCGCAAGATTTATGAAGGAAGAAGTAAATAAAATGCTTTCTTTAAACTGCGGTCTTATAATGGTGGTAATCTTTAATATTCTGGATTATTGTCTGCTCTATATATGGTCGAGCGATATAAACGATTTGAGCGTGGGATTTTTCCGTCTGGACAGAATTACGTTATTGCTTGTCGGTATAATAGCTGTAACTATGGGAAATCTGATGCCTATGTCACGCAGAAATTCATTTATAGGCGTGAGGACAAAATGGAGTCAGAAAAATGATTATGTCTGGAAAAAATGTCAGATGTTCGGCGGAATATCTACGATAGTTTTAGGTGTGATATGCTTTATACTGGCTTTTGTATATCCGAATGCGATGCTGATGTGGTTCTTTTTTGTAATTAAAGCTTTCACAGATGCTGTTTACTCATATATTGTTGCCAAAAAAGACAATCATAAATGGGATAAGAAATGAGTTGAAAATATTTATCACAAATATATAAAATTAAATTTAAATCTTAACAAAATATTGAGTTAATTTTTCGTTAAAAAACTATTTATAAACACGAAAAATATGATATAATAAAATCAAGATATGATTGAGGTCAGTCGGTTAAGTTCACGGTAGACGTTCGGTTATATTCTAAAGCAAAATATATTTTTTTAAAATTTTGAAAGGCGGATGATTCCAATGAGAAAAATGTCAGAGAAAGCAATGAGAGAGTCAAATGGCGGTACATATATTTGGTATTGTACTACATGTCGTACATCAGGTTGGTACTGGACTTGGGCTGGAATACTCAGAGAGCAGAGCTATCATTCTGGCGATAGCAGATACGGTTTCCACTGCTATTGGTGTAATTGCTAATTTCTGAGTAAAGATTTATAGTAGAGGAAAGCGTCAGCGGATTTAGCGTTTACGCATAACAAACAGACCGGCAGTTGCTTTTGTGTGGCTGTCGGTCAGTTTTGTTATAAAAATAATAAAAAGCAGGTGATAACATGAAATATCCTCATATAAAGCAACATGACCAGAAAGACTGCGGAGCAGCGTGCCTTTCAATGATAAGTGAATTTTACGGATTAAAGCTTCCTATTGCAAAGTTCCGTGAATTAATAAAAGTAGATAATCAGGGAGCGAATATTTATGGCATTGTGACCGGTGCATCGGAAATCGGATTTGAAGCAGAGGCACTGGAGGGAAATCCTGATGAACTGTTTAAGGGAATTGCCGACAATGAAATTCAGTTTCCGTTCATAGCCAGAATTGTCAGTGATGAAATGATGGAGCATTTTATTGTTATCTATCAGATACAGAAAGACAAGCTTATTATAGGTGACCCTGCAAAACAGAATATTACCAAAATTCCCATACAAAAGTTTGTGGAACAATGGCAGGGAAATATTATAACGTTCCAGCCAAATCAGAGCTTTGAAAAAGGAAATTATCGAAAAGGCGGCTTTATCAAATTTTTTAAATTTATTACAAATCAGAAGAAATTACTTGCTGTCGTTTTTGTTATGTCACTGATAATTTCGCTGATAAGTATTTTCAGTTCAATAACTTTCCAGTATATTATTGATGATGCTTTGGTAATGACTGCGGATACTCAGACATCAGAAACCGCTGATGGACATGACCACGACCACGAACATGACCACGAACATGATGAACACGAGCATGAGGACGAAGACTCTGAAAAATGGGATATACTGGATTGGTTCACAAAAAAAATCAATGAATCTGTCAGCGATGTATTTCAGAATATCAGGACGGTATGTCTTTGTGTAATTATGATGTTCCTTGTAAGAGGTGTTTTGCAGGCACTCAGAGGATATTTGTTATCAATAGCGGCAAA
>ONBJ01000018.1 GCA_900316025.1 uncultured Eubacteriales bacterium | reverse complement strand
TTTTAGTTTCAGCTTCGCTCACGCTGCGATTGCAGACGGTCAAAAGCTTCGCTTTTGACCAATTTAAAGCTCCGCTTTAAATTCACGGCGAATGCCGTGGTCTGCAATCGCCTGTCACGCAGAAGGTCTGAGCTATATAAGAACAACTGCCGCCGAAAGTCCGCTGAAAAATCCAAGGGAACGGTACAGCTTAGCTTTGGAATCATACTCCTTTTCAAGCTTTTCAGCCCTGAGCAAAAATTTTTGCCTGAAATAATCGCAGTGTTCGGTTTGTCCGATAACATCGGTAGCTCCGAGCTTGCTTCCGAACTGAATAATAATATCCCTGTCCTCCGCAGTTATACCCGAATAAGCTGATATTTCGGAAACGGCTCTGCTCCAGCTATCCCTGAGGCTGCCGCCGTTTTCAAGCATATCGGATACCCTGTCAATAAATTCTATATGAACCTCTCTGTTTTCCAGTCTGAGAAGTGTTGATATATCTGCCGCACTGTATCTTATGGAAGACGAAATTCCTCCTGCGAATAAAGCAAGACCCTCAAACAGCCGTATTCTTTTCTTTGCCCTCAGCGACATATAGAAGCCTGCCGCTGTCGTACTCAGTATTATCAGTATACAGCCTGTTATTTTCACAATTCATCAGCTCCTTGATTTTTACGGTACTGCATATTTTTCCGATATGCCTTCTGTCGGATAAGAACACAGCACATTCAAAGGCGGAAGTATTGGCAAGGCGGAGCGTCTGCGGCTTTTTAAGAAATTCCTTCACATCTGAGCAGTGTACCGATGCTATAACGGTTACGCCGCTGTTGAGAGCCTCCGATACACAGTATGCCTCCTCTTCACTGCCTATCTCATCGCATATTATGACATCAGGCGACATACATCTTACAGCCTGCATCATACCGTCGGCTTTTCTGTAGCCGCTGAAAACATCGCAGAAGCCTGTATCGTTGCAAAGCTCGCCGCCAAGACCTCCGCCCAGCTCTCCCCTTTCGTCAATAATGCTGACTTTCAGTCCCTTTTCAAGTGAGATTACCCTTGCTATATCACGCAGTAAAGTAGTTTTTCCGCTGCACGGCACACCGCATATGAGCGTACCTTTCAGAGTACTTCCCGCAAGCCTGAAAAACTCCCGTGATATTCCCCTTACTTCCTTTGATATTCTCACGTTTATCGAAGATATGTTTCTTACTCCCGTCATACTGTTATTTTCATATACAGCCGTTCCGCATATTCCTGCACGATGACCTCCTTTCATAGTAACAAAGCCGTTTTTTATCTCGTCCTGCCTTGTATATACGGAATACCTGCATATACTCTGAAAGCATTCGTCAATATCCTCCTCCGATATCCTCACAATATCATCGGAAGCATATTTTACAGCCGCTCCGCTGTCCTTTACAAAAAAGCTTTCATCGCCGCAGTAAAGCACAAGCGGCTTTCCTCTGCGTATCTGTATCTCCTGCGTCCTGTACCTGACATCTTCGGGTACGTTCAGAAGTATCCTTGACAAGCTCCTGCCAAGTCCGCAGGCACACATATCAAAACGTCTTACAAAGCTTTCGTCATATTTTTTATTTATTCCATACAAGCTTTATTCCTCCTTTGCTTCTTCCTGATAATATATATGGACAACTTACCCTTTATAGAACCTGTTGTATATTTTTCAGGATAAAAATATTGATGTTGATATGGTAATCGGGATAATGTGTGTGTTATAATCATAACAACGGCTGAAAACGGCTGAAATTAATACTATAAAGGAGGAACAGAATTGAAAAAAATCCTTGATACAGCACTGAAAATTCTGAAATGGACAGGCATAGTAATTGGTTCGCTTATTGTTATCCTGCTGATTGTACGTTTCACAGGTACAGCAATAAACAGAATCACACCTGACGGCGGCATAAACGAGGAGGTTTATATTGATGTGAACGGTCAGAAACAGTGGCTGGGAATTTACGGTGAGGACAAGAACAATCCCGTTATGCTTTATCTGCACGGAGGGCCGGGAAATTCCACAAGCTATGCAGACTGGGCGATAATGCGTAAGCTTGCCAAGGACTATACGGTTGTAAGCTGGGATCAGCGTGACTGCGGCAAAACGTGGCTCAAAGACCCTAAAGGTACACCTGTAACATCTGAGCTTATGAGAAAGGATCTGAAAGTTGTTGTCGATTATCTGCTGGAGCATCTGAACAAGGAAAAACTCACGTTTCTGGGAATGTCATGGGGAACATACTATGACTGCGACTTTGCACTTGCATATCCCGAAAAAACGGAATGTATCATCAATCTTTCGCAGTGCGTTGACGAAAAGGTCAGTGCATTGGCTGTAAGGGAGTACTATCTTGAAAAGACAAAGAATGACCCCGAATATCACGCACTTGCCGAAAAATACGAACCGCTGATTTTTGACAATATGACAGACAAGCAGAAGCAGGATTTTGAAAGCTGGCAGAATGCCGCTCCCGAACAGCGTAAGAAAATGGAGGAAAGTAATTCCGAGCTTAAAAGCTTTCTTGAGAGGACAAAGGAACAGACGTTAATTGTTACAAGGCTCAGTGAAAAATATATGTTTCCCGAAGAAGATGTATTTGCAGAAAGCGATATTAATCTGGCAGGTGCGGTATTTTTCAATCCGTATTATTCCATAGGTGAGCTTATCGGCATTCTGAACTATGACGCTGATAAAGATTTCAATATGAAACAGAAAAATTTCTTTGATGAATTTTCACTCAAAGACAAAAAAACCTACTCTGTACCGATTTACGTTATGCAGGGCGATAAAGATGACATAGGCGGAGTTGCCGAAAAATATATAGGAAGCATTACCGCTCCCGACAAGGATTTCCGCTATATTTCGGGCGGACATATGTCCACAATACTCCAGTCCGAAAAGCTTTCCGAGTTTGTACACAATATCTCAGAAAAACTGAAAAGGCTATAAATAAAAAAAAGCTCCCCCGACATAATGGTTATTTTGTGACCCTTATGTCGGGGAGGTTAATTCAATTTAAAAACCAGCTTAAAAATCAGAAAAAACTGAAAGACGAGTACTTAAAATAAAGTACTCGTCTTTCAGTGGCAAATAATGCTAATCGGATACCAACTGTACCAACACTTTTGAAAAAACCTTGAAGCAAAGCATTTTTCAACTTCTTGCACACGATTATTACTACTGCTCGACTTTATGAATTGCTTCGTTTGGTCGGACTTTTGGTTTTTGGCAGGCGAAACTAATAGCTTATACAGAGTAATAGTGTGTAATATAGGTATTCATTCGAGACCCCCCACTATACAACAGCGGATGATAAAACCGTACCTGAAAGTTCAAAAAGGCTCATTTGCTCATTTTTATTCATTTTCATTCCGTATTTCTGTCTTACTTCCTGTATAAAATCATCTACCTCATCCGGGTGATTTTTTAAAAACCATTTTATATGATTTTTGATATATTCATCCCTAATTTTCGCATCATTCAAATCATTAGGAACACGTTTCATCCGTTCATCTATGCTGTCAAATCCCATGAATGTTTCTTCAAGTCGCTGTTTTGTCATTTTGATATAATCAGGATTTACATCAATTCCAATTCCGTTTCTATCTGTCTGTTGACAAACTCTTAATGTCGTGCCACTTCCTACAAAGGGGTCAAGGATTGTATCACCCTGATTTGAAGATGCTAATATAATACGTTCAAACAATCCCTCCGGCTTTTGGGTTGGGTGTTGTTTTCTATTCTTATTGCAATAGTGCATATGGGAAAACTCCCACACATTGCCGGGATTTGCCCCACGCATATTATTTATGGAACGATAAAACTTTTGTGGCACTCTTATATCATCTAAATTAAAAACAAAATTCTTAGGGCTTTTTGTAAACATCAATATATCATCGTGCCGCGGCGAAAAGCCTTTAGTTTTCCCGATACCTTGTGTGTAATACCATGTTATCCAAGAGTTAAAAGTCATACCTAATTCTTGTTCCATAATAGTATAAATATAAGAAATATAACGCATTCCCATAAATACATATATGGTTCCATTGTCTGTTAAAATGCGATTCGCTTCTGTAAGCCATTGACGCGAAAAGTCAAGATATTCTTCAAACTCAAGCTTATCTTTATTATTTCCATAATCTTTATTGAGATTATAAGGTGGGTCTGTCACGATTAAATTAACGCTCTTATCAGCAAGTTTTCTCATTTCATCAGCGGCATCACCACAAATTGTTTTCAATTCTTTATCCATTGATTTTTTGTTGCCTCCCTGTAAAAATCGTCAAATGTCCTGCGTGAACTATGCAAATATTTTTGGTCAAGCAGTTGACACATTTCCCATGTGGTTCTGTACTGGTATGTCACATAATGAATGTCCTTTATCTGAATTTGTCCTGTTCCAAGTGCCGGGTTGTAGTTTATGTCTACATCGCTAATAAACTTCAGGTCATAAGCATTATAATCTACAACTTCCATAATCCCATCAACAAGCCCTGTTTCTTTATTTCTCTCCGAATAAACACGGTGTTTTATTGAGAGAATAATAAACATAAAATCAGGGTCTTTCACATATGCAGTTCTAATCCTTGAAAAAGATGTTATGTTCGGGCCTTTTCCGCTATTCGGAATGTCATTTGCGGTTGCTTTAACATCAACATTTCCTGTTAAAACAGAATTTTCTTTTCTGAATTGCAAAATAATATCAGCCATTCCAAGTCGTTCTTGTGCTTCAACATTGATAAGATGATATTCATTTTTCATATTATCCCTAATACCTGCAAACACTTCACCTGCCCATGCTTCAATCATCGGTCCAGCAATTTTGTTGATATTTTCAAGCGGCAAACCCATACGCAAATTAGTGTTGATAACTATTTTGTGGTCATTCAGTGCTTTGCGTGAATCCAAAATGGCAGTAATTTGTTGAATGACGAATGCAGAATCTTCCCGATAGTTTGGTGATTCCTGCGGAATCTTAAAAATTAAATCTTCATACCTCATTATAAACATCCTTCCTATTGCTTGTAATCTCTACTATATCGTCAAAATCGTCAAATCAACATTTCATAGTAGCAGTAATTCTTTCCAAATTTTCCATTGATATAGCTCTCAAAGAATGCAATACACCCCACAATGTCAAATGCACCCCATTTTGACATTGTGGGGTGCATTTGAATAAAAAGAACAAGAACGGTCATTGTATCCAAATAACCGTTCTTAATATGGTGGGAGATGGTGGATTCGAACCACCGAAGGCATAGCCAGCAGATTTACAGTCTGTCCCCTTTGGCCACTCGGGAAATCTCCCCCAAAAGGTGTTTTTCAAATATAAAGGCTACCTTAAAGCAGCCTCTGGAGCTGGTGGACGGACTCGAACCCCCGACCTGCTGATTACAAATCAGCTGCTCTACCAACTGAGCTACACCAGCTTATTTTACTTTCTCACATTTGGCTTACCGCCTCAGTGCTTGATTAGTATAGCATGCTGAGAGTGTTTTGTCAACACTTTTTTCAAAAAAAATAAAAAAATTATTTTTTTGCGGAAATAAAAATAATTCTGTCAAATTCAAGTAAAAACATATTCAAAGTTGCAAAGTCAGGAATAATATGTTAAAATCTACTTGAATAATTAGTACAGGAGGATTTCAACCAATGTCAGGACATAATAAATGGAGTACCATAAAACAGAAAAAGGGAAAGAACGATGCCGCAAGAGCAAAGATTTTCACAAAGATAGGGCGTGAGCTTGCCGTTGCGGTAAGGGACGGAGGAAGTGCTGACCCTACAGTAAACTCAAAGCTCAGGGACTGTATCGCAAAGGCAAAGGCAAACAACGTTCCCAATGACAACATAGAAAGAATTATCAAGAAGGCATCGGGTGACGGAGATGCCAATAATTACGAGGCAATCACATACGAAGGATACGGCCCCGGAGGAATTGCCGTAATAGTGGAAACCCTCACGGATAACCGCAACCGTACCGCAGGCGATGTAAGACACTATTTCGACAAGTTCGGAGGAAATATGGGAACTCCCGGCTGTGTTTCATTTATGTTTTCTCAGAAGGGCGTTCTTGTGATAGACAGAGAAGAATGCAGCTTTGACGAGGATAAGGTTATGGAGGACGCACTCGAAAGCGGAGCATCTGACATTGAAACGGAAGCAGATATTTTCACGGTTTATACAGAACCTGATGATTTCAGTCAGGTAAACGAGGCACTCACGGCTCTGGGCTATGAGTTTGCAAGTGCTGAGGTGGAAATGGTTCCTGCTACCTATACAAAGCTTGAGGACGAGGAAATTGCTGTTAAAATGCAGAAGCTCCTTGACAATCTCGAAGATAACGACGATGTACAGAACGTATGGCACAACTGGGAAATTGAAGAGTAATTTTTATCTGGCATTAAGGACGGTTTTTTCAAACCGTCCAGAACTTTACGGAAAAAAAATACAGCTTTCAGCTTAGCTGAAGCTGCGATTGCAGACCACGGCGGCATATGCCGCCGTGAGATTTCAAGGTATACCTTGAAATCTGTAAAAAGCTTACGCTTTTTATGTCTGCAATCGCCCGAAAAACCAGAACAAAGGCAGAGGTGATATGCTTTGAGTAAATCGGGACAGATTATATGCGACTGTCACTGTCACAGTGAGTGGAGCTTTGACGGCTGTGAAAGTACGGACAATATATGCAGTCAGGCAATAAAAACGGGAACAGATGTTATAGCGATAACGGATCATTGTGAGGCAAACGGCTGGAACAATCCCGAAGAAAGCGAATTCGGAAATTTTGCAGAGCTTATACCGCAGTCTGTAAAACATATGAAAGAAAGTCAGGAAAAATATGCAGGACAGATAAAGCTTCTGAGAGGTCTGGAGCTTGGACAGGCTATGCAGGATTTGGAAGCGGCAGAGAAAGCACTTTTGCTTGATGATTTTGATTTTGTGCTTGCATCGTTACATAACGTAAGGAATATGAGAGATTTTTACTGGCTGGACTACAAAAATCATTCTGTTTCGGAAATACTGAAAACATATTTCAGCGAAGTTCTGGAGGTTGCAAGGTGGAACAGATTTGACAGTCTTGCACATCTCACATATCCGCTGAGGTATATTTCAGGTGACTGGGGAATAAAAGTGGATATAACGCAATATTCCGAAATTACCGACGAAATATTCAGAACACTCATAATAAACGGCAAGGCACTGGAGATAAACACCTCGGGATTAAGACAGAAGCTCGGAAAAACTATGCCCGATACAGAGCTTCTTAAGCGATACAGAGAGCTTGGAGGAGAATACATAACCATCGGCTCAGATGCACACCGCAGAGAGGATATAGGAAAAGGAATATATGAAGCCATAAAGCTTTTGCAGGAAGCAGGATTTACGAAATATCACTATTTTGAAAAGCACCGTCCCGTGGCAGTTGCAATAAACGGCTCTCTCTGAGGTCTGTTTTAAATTTCAGAAAGTTATACGCTCAGGCAGTGAGTGCGGCGATTGCAGACGTAAAAGCATAAAATGCTTTTTACAAATTTCAAGCAAATGCTTGAAATTTCGTTTCGGACTTTTGTCCGAAACGGTCTGCAATCGCCGCACCCTTGGTTTAGCTGAAAGAATATTGTTAGAAATCAGTTTTGTTCTGCCTTTTCTTCCTGTACATTTTCTGTTTTGTGTTTCAGCTTTCTTTTTTCTCTTTTTAAAACCTTTAAAATTCTGAATCCGCTTATCTGTCTGCGGTAAATGTAATTGAACTGCACTCCGCAAAGAAAAATATACATTGTAGCGTAAATCCAAAGCATTACTCCGGCAAGACACGCAAGGCTTCCGTACAGAGAAAATCCGTTGAAATACTCAACATATGCGTTCATTATCCTTGATACAAGCATAAATCCCAGAGCCGTTACAAATGCTCCCGGAAGCTGTGCCCTGAAATGTGAATATTTTTTATTTTTAAGTCTTGGCATAAGGTATATTTTAAGCACCGCAGCTATAAGTATTGTGAAAACTATCAGCGTGATTATATGCCTGAAGCTGAAAAGAAACGCAACCGCAAACGGCAGCTTATATATATGCTTATCTATAAAATTCTCGAAAACCTCCACCAGAACAAATCCGAACGGAGTTATTACAAGTATAACAAACATTATAACCGTGTATGCCATCGCTTCAAGACGCTTTACAAGCCAGTTTCTTCTATCCTCAAGCTTATATATTACTCCTATTCCCTCGCTTACGGAAAATACTCCGCTTCCTGCCGACCATAATGACATTATTATAGTCGTGAATGCTATACCCTCAGAACTCGAATAGGTTTCGTTTATAAAATTCTGTATATATGCTCCTATACGTGAACTGCTGTCAAACTGACTGTAATATACCAGAATATTCTGCGATATTCCCAGTGCCGTCATAACCGCAAACATAAACATCAGAAACGGTACTGCCGAAAGTATTACAAAAAATGCCGATTGTCCTGCTATTGACGATATTCTGTCCTGTGCGTTCTTTTCAAGATATTTCTTTACCTGTTCAATAATATTAACCATAATCTTCATAGCTTTATTTTGTGTACTTCAAGTACCCTTTATCCTGTATGATTTCCTTTTTTATCTGCATTACTGCCAGCCTCAGAAATATTATAATACTTTTTTCCTCAAAAAGCTATTAACTATTCTTTAACGCTGTGAAAATATAACCTCCCCTATTTGTCTACTATAACCAATCATATAATTTGTGCAGTCATATCATTCAAAAATATCATATTTTTTAAATGCTTCAATATCATACGATATTTTCTTTCTGTCTGTAGTTTCTTTTCCTTTCTTTTCATTTGTTTTCTTTTGCGGAGTTTCCACGGAGTTTATCTGCGTTTCTCCCGAATTTATGCTGTAAATTCTCACGGAAACCGAAAAAAGAGTGCAGTCAGTCATAAGGTATTCTTTTGTAAGTGTCACATACTTTCTCCTCAGCCTTGATACTATCTCAAGATATTCCTCCTGTATCTCAGCCGATGTCAGTATTCCGTACTTCTCGTACATATCCTTATCAAAAATACCTCTTCTCACTGCACACGCTACTATTTCAGACACAGCACTGATACTTACAGCGTTTCTGTGTGCAAACATCATTGCTACGTCCTTTGTCCATTCGCAGAAATAGCCTTTGTCAAAAAATATCATTTCGTAAAGCTTCATTACCACTGCATATCCTTTCAGACCGTACTCTGCCTGCAAAAGCTGCAGTTCCTGTCCTGCTATGCAGCTATGCGGAAAGTAATCCAGTCCTACCCTCTTAGGTCTTGCCAACCAAGTCACTTCCTTCTTTGTTATGATATTATCTGAGAGCTTTCCCCCCTCATTAAATAGCCGTTAAAAACAGAAAGTTGTACTGTTTTGTACATTATTGTACACTTTATCCCCCATTTTTATTTTTTCTTCACGAATCCGCAAGGCTCACGACAGCTTTTTACGTGCTGTCGTGAGCCTTGACTTTCGGCTTAAACTTCTGTCAAGCCTCCGTTATATCTTATTTTCAGCCTTATGCAACTGTAATTTTACAGGTTGCTTTCTTTCCGTTGAAGGTTGCTACGGTTATTGTAGCCGTACCCTTTGCTACAGCCTTTACCTTGCCTGTGCTGTCAACTGTTGCAACTCCTGTATTGCTGCTCGTCCACTTGAAGCTTGTAGCTGAGTTTGAAGGTGTCAGCGTTTTTGTAAGTGTAACAGTTCCGCCAACACTAAGTTTAGCTGTTGAAGGTGTAAGTGTTACGCTTGTGGGAGCATTCTTTACATTAACCTTACAGGTAGCTGTCTTGCCGTTTGATGTCTTTACGGTTATTGTAGCCGTACCTACCTTTTCGCCTGTAACAACTCCCTGACTGCTTACCTTTGCTATGCTTGTATCACTGCTTGACCAATTACAGAAGGTATAAGCGTTCTCAGGTGTAAGTGTTGATTTGAGTGTAACACTCTGACCTACACCTACGTTTACTGCCGTCTTGTTGATTGCAACACTTTCGGGTGCTGTTTTTACCGTAACAACGCAGCTTGCAGTAACATCATTGTATGTCTTTACAGTAATTGTAGCTGTACCCTCACATCTTGCAGAAATTTTGCCGAGTGAATTTACGGATACTACATTGCTGTTGCTTGAACTCCATGTATTGGAAACAAAAGCATTACTGGGTTTCATAACTGTGCTGAAAGTATATGACTGTCCTACCCCCATCTCATAGGTTGTCTTGCTGAGCTGAATGCTCGTGGGAGCGGGAGCTACCGTAACCTTACATGTAGCGGTTTTTCCGTTTGATGTTTTAAGCGTTATTGTAGCTGTTCCTGAACTCTTTGCAGTAATTCTGCCTGATGAAGAAACCTTTGCAACACTCGTCTTGCTGCTGCTCCATGTGCATACCGTTACGGCATTGCTGGGTGAAAGCGTGTAGGTCATATCATAAGTCTGACCTGCTCCGAGATTAATCTCTGTCTGTGCAGGCTTTATGCTGGTGGGACCTTTCTTGACTGTTACCTTGCAGGTAGCTGTCTTGCCGTTTGCGGTTGTAACAGTTATTGTTGCTGTACCTACTGCTCTTGCTCCTACCTTGCCAGATGAGTTTACGCTTGCAACTGTTGTATTGCTGCTGCTCCACTTATAGGTTGTGTATGCACTTGCAGGTGTAAGTATGGTAGTAAGCGTATATGTCTGACCTTCTCCGAGGGTCATTGAAGTTTTGTTAAGCTCTACATTTGTAGGTGTTCTCTTTACGTTTATCTTGCAGGTTGCCGTCTTGTCATTTGACGTGGAAACTGTGATATACGCAGTACCTATATCTACAGCCTTTACTTTTCCGTTTTCGTCAACAGTGGCAATACTGCTGTCGCTGCTTGTCCATGTATAAGCTGTGAGTGCGTTATCGGGGGTTATTGTCGGAACAAGCGTATATGTCTTGCCCTTGTTGAGATTTACTATGGAAGCGTTGAGAGTTACCGTTTCGGGAACAGGATATACCGTGATAATACACTTTGCACTGTGGTTAAGGTCGTCCTTTACGGTAATTATTGTTGTTCCTATACTCTTTGCAACTACATTTCCCTTGTCGTCAATCTCTGCTATTTCGGGCTTGCTGCTCGAATATGTGTATCCCGAGGTCTTTGAATTTTCGGGATAAACATCAGGCTGGAACGTGAACTTCTGTGTTACGTACATAGAAAGCGAATTCTGTGCAAGTACCACCTTTGTAGGCTTCTTGTATATCGTTATTTTGAGTGATGCTTTCTTTCCGTTGGCAGTTTCTACCGTAATTGTAACAGTACCCTGCTTTATTGCGTGTATTGTACCGTCTGCATCAACTGTAGCTATCGAAGTATCACTGCTTGACCATGTAAAGGTCGTCAATGCTCCGGCAGGTGAAAGCCTTGTTGTAAGCTTTCCTGTTTCCCCTTCTCTGAGCCAGTAGGTGCTGTTTTCATTGAACATTACTGCCAGTGGCTCTGCAACAACATTTACGGTACAGGAAGCTGTCTTTCCATTCTTTGTCGTAACTGTTATTACCGCTGTTCCCGTATCTCTTCCCATAATCTTTCCGTAAGCATCTACCGTGGCAACGTTTGTATCACTGCTCTTCCATGTGTAGGTCGGTGAATAGGAATTTTCGGGATAAAGTGTTTTTTCAAATGTATAATATTCATTATTTTTGAGTGAAAGGCTGCTCTTATCCAACGTTATCGAATCAGGCAGAGGACACACATCAACTTCGCAGGAAGCCTTTACTCCGTTTTCGGCAGTAACTGTAATTATAGCTTTTCCCACATTAACCGCAGAAACCAGTCCGTTGGCATCTACCGTGGCAACATCTTCATTGCTGCTTGTCCATGTGTATACAGTCTGTATACTTGCAGGAGTCACTCTTTTTATTATACTTGCCTTATCTCCCGGATTCATCTTTATAGGCTGAGGACTGTTGAGTATAACTATGCTCTTTACGCTCGGTACTACATTTACAACACAGTTTGCTGTAAGTCCGTTATCCGTCGTTACCGTTATAACACTTCTTCCTGCCCTTGCAGACTTTATTACAAGATTTCCTGTTCGTGCATTGACACTCGCACTTATTGTTCCGTTTATCTCGTAAGTCCATATAAGGTCTGCTACTGCATAATCAGACTCAAGTATTGCATAAACCTCTGTCTGCTCCTCAAGGTTCATTGTAATCTCGCTCTTGCTTATTGAAATGCCTGTCGGAACTTCTCCGCATATGATTACTCTCTTGTCCTGCTTTCCGTTTGATGTCTTTACGGTTACTTCAGATGTTCCTACCGAAACTCCTGTTATTTTTCCGTTTTCGTCAACTTTTACAACGTCTGTATTGCTGCTCTCCCATGTACAGGTTGTATATGCGTTTGCAGGAAGAATAGTTGTTGTAAGCTGCTTTGACTTTCCTATCTGAAGCGTGATTGCAACTCCTGAATTTGATTCGTTTATCCTTATGCTTGAAGGCTGTGCCGATACCGTAAGATTACAGGTTGCTGTCTTTCCGTTGCCCGTAACCGCTGTAATCACACAGTTTCCTACTGCTCTGGGAGTTACTCTGCCGTTTGCATCTATCACAGCTATGTTTGCATTGCTGCTGCTGAATGTACAGTCTGCGTATGCGTCCTCGGGTGTGGGAATAACCTCAAAAACCTCAGGTACTCCGACTGCCATCTGCTTTTCACTTTCTGCAAAGCGTATGCTTTCGGGCTGCTTCTTTACGTGTACAATACATGATGCACTGATTTCATTGTCTGACTTTACGGTGATTGACGTATCTCCCAGTGCCTTTGCGGTTATTTTTCCGTTCTGGTCAACTGTTGCAACTGCGGTATTGCTGCTGCTCCACTTATATTCTGATACTGCATTTGAAGGCACTACCGTTTTTCTAAGGGTAACTTCATCACCTATGTGCATATTGAAATCAGTCTTGTCCAGAGTTATTCTTATAGGAACTGCTATTACGTTTACCGTACACAGCGTACTTATTCCGTTTGATGTTGTTACGGCTATTGTTGCTGTTCCTATTGACCTTGCTCTGAGATTTCCCTGATCATCTACGCTTACTATATTTGCGTTGCTTGTCCACCACTCGTATGATGCGTATGCGTCCTCAGGCGATACGCTCGGTGTAAGCTGGTATGTATCGTTCAGTACCATTGTAAGCGATGTCTTGTCCAGAAATACCTCCTGCGGCAATACGCTTACGTTTACATTACAGCTTGCGGTCAGACCGTTGTTCGTTCTTGCCGTTATCTTTGCCGTACCCTTTGATACCGCTGTTACGTTTCCGTTGCTGTCTACCGTAGCAACGTTTGTGTTGGTACTGCTCCAGATAACTCCTGTGTCTGCGTCTACCGGTACTACCGTTGCCGTGAGCTTTTCTGTTCCGCCCTCGTAGGTGTATATGCTTGTCTTGTCGAGGGTTATCTTTACCGCTGATGTTTCCGACTCGCTGTATGCCGAAACTGCTCCGACCGAAACGGTATCAATGTTTACCGCCGATACTGATGTCACTGCCATACTCTGGAACATCATAGCCGACAGAACGATAGCCAGTACTCTTTTTATCTTTCTCACTTTAAAACCTCCTTTAAAATTTAAAGTTCTTCTTATTGATAAACGAATGACATATGTTCACCCGTCAGAGCAGACAGCCCTCCGCATTTCTTCATTAACATAATAATACGGATTGCCAATCCGAAAACCTCTGTACATAACCTGCACCTGAAACCGATGTTTATACATCTATTCTCCTTTCAATTATTTTTTCGGTTCATTGTATGCTGGTATGACAACGGTAAGCTTTTACGGATTTTATGTCATTCAGATGTCAGTTTGTTCACTGTAAAGCCTGCATTTTTATATGAAATATCCCGTCTGATACCAGATTTGACACAGCAACGCTTTACAACGCTTTCAAAAGACTTTTCCAAACACTCGGTACTTTTATACCATTTTATCATACACTACATTTTATTTCAATAGATTGTTAATATTTTGTAAATATATTTTGTATTAATTCAAAACAACAAAGTTTTATATACTGCAAAGCCGTGTTGTTCCGAATTTCAAAGTCAGATTATTTCTGAAGCGGTTCTATGCGGTGAAAAGCCGCCGCTGTGAGAAACTCCGAGAACATACAGCACCAGAAGCTTCCTCTGTGAGTACCCTTTTCGTTAAAGTGCAGTACCATTTTATCTTCGGGATAGCCCATCTTTTTAAGGCGGTTGTACATATCCGTAACATCAGGGTCGGTATCAAGCTTTTCCGGGCCTGTGTAGAAATATAAAAACGGTGAATTTTCGTTAAAGCTTTTGTCTTTTAGATATTTTTCCCATGTAGCAGCGTCATACTCCCAGAACGAGGGCGACAGTCCGCCAAGTGTTCCGAATTTGTCCTGATGCTCCATTGTTATATAGAAAGCCTCAAGTCCGCTGAGTGAAACTCCTGCAATAGAGGTATGCTCTGCGTCCGTATATACATTGTAATGCTTCTGCACATACGGAACAAGCGTATCAGCCATAAAATCTGAAAATTCCGAACCGTTCATATTGTCATACTTAAGTTCGCCGAACATTTCTTCATCTCTTGAAACACCAATTTCAGGAACAAGCTCATAATTACGTGCAAAATTGTTTTCAACCGCTACTACTATCGCCTTGCGGTTCGTTGATGACATCATAGCTCTTACCTGTTCAGTACCGAATGATGATATAATATCACTGTCAAGAAAATATATAGTAGAATATTTCTCGTCAGATGAAGCGTCATAGTCATCGGGCTTCCAGACGTGAATAAACTTATCATATTCTCCTACGGTGAGCGTTATATCCTCATATTCAATTGAACTGCTCTTTCCGTTTTCCGTATAGGTATAGGGCATAAGCTCATTTTCTTCTACATACCAGCCGCTTGTACATCTGTTGAACGCAAAATCATGATTTGTCTTTTTGTCGCCGTATGTTATGTAAGCCATATTGTAGGCGGAACAGTCACCCTCACAGGAGAATGTAACCGCTTCATCATCAGAGCTTATCTTTTTCATTTCAACATCTTCGCTTTCGCCGCTTTTGCTGTTGAAAAATGTCGCTGTAGCCTTGCTGCTCTTTGATTTGTCCCTGAAATACAGGGTGTTATACTTTACTGTTTCCTCTGTTGCCTGCTCCGTTACATTTTCGGTCGTATTTTCAGTGACGCTCGCCGCTGACTGATTGTTTTCATTTTTTGGTGTTGTATTTTCTGTTGAGCACGATGTGAACAATGTCGCTGTCATTGTCAACGCAAGTGCTGCCGATAAAATTCTTTTCAACTGTTTTTTTCCCTTTCTTTTTTCTGTATGTTACTTTTACGCTGTCCTGCGAAAAACATATCACCTCCCACGTAATTCAATCCTATCTCATTTTAACATACTCTATATTTTGTTTCAACAGATTATAAAGCTTTTATTATTTTTGTTTCTGAACCGTCATATAAACAGTGCTTATTAAAAAAATCAATAAAATTTGAAAAAAGATTGACTTGAATTAAAAAGTATGGTAAAATAACTGACGTTGTTTGGAGAGATGTCCGAGATGGCCGAAGGAGCATGATTGGAAATCATGTAAGCGGTAATAACCGCTTCCGGGGTTCGAATCCCCGTCTCTCCGCCAATTTTTTTCGGTGAAAATCTGAAAACCATAAATATGGAGATGTACCCAAGTGGCTGAAGGGTCTGGCTTCGAACACCAGTAGGTCGGTAACTCCGACGCGAGAGTTCAAATCTCTCCATCTCCGCCAAAGCGAAAATCCTGACACTTTTGTGTCGGGATTTTCGCTTCTGTATTTATTCAATAAATACGAGAGTATAAGTCTGATGTGGTCGGCGAAAAATATCTTTAACTTGAATTATATCAGCAGGAAGGAGAGATTATTATGATTTACCAACTTAAACATTTTGACAAAACGGTTCTGAAGTTTTCCGCTGTTGACGACAGCAATAATCCTGATGTGAAAATTATATGGATAGATGATAATAAAACTCTGCTTCCTCTGGATATGGATTTTACAAACGAAGGCGTTTACAGGTGGCTTAAACACAGAACTGTTCCTTCCAACAGAGCTTATGTCAGGAATTTTCTGAGCAGATGCGGATTAAGCCTTAACCGTCCTATGAACATAATCAAAGTTTCAAAGGGCTTGTCACTTAACGACTGTTACTGGATTGTTGAGGAAGGCTTTGACGGCACGTTTGATGAATATAATTTGTACGATAATCACCTGAGCAGGATTCTCGCAAGAATTGCTTTTACGGGTTACGGGAGCAGTGTCCGTTCTTCTCTTGCTTCCAGCCCTGAATTTACTACAAACGGAATGCTTCCGAAATGCTGGCGGCGTATCAGCGGAACTGTCTATTTGTTCAAGGGCGGCACTTCAGGAGCTTCAAATACAGGTATGGAGCCTTATTCCGAGTTCTATGCAGCTCAGATTGCAGAAAAAACGGGTATTAACGCAATATATTACAACCTCTCTAAATGGAAGGGTGAATTATGCTCGTATTGTGAACTTTTCACAAGTAAAGAGTATTCTTTTATTCCTGTCGGCAGAATTGTCAGAAACGGCGGAATGGAGGCAGTAAGAGAGTATTATAAAAAGCTCGGTGCGGAATATGTAAATGCACTTGACGATATGATTGTTCTTGATGCACTGATTTGCAATACAGACAGACATTTCGGTAATTTCGGCTTTCTAGTTGATAATAAAACCAACAGAATTGCCGCTCCCGCACCGTTATTCGACCACGGTAATTCGCTTTTTAATTTTGCCGCAAGAGATGATACGGACAGCTATGAGCATTTTAAAAAGTACGCCGATACGTTACTGCCCTGCGTTTACGATGATTTTATCAAAGAAGCAAAAGCAGTACTGACCAAAGAACACAGGGATAAGCTGCGTGGTCTTCTGGATTTCAGATTTAAAAAGCATTCAAGATATAATCTGCCCGAAAAACGACTTCACCTTATAGAAAAGCAAATAAACGACAGAGTAAAGCTGCTGCTCGAATAATGATTTTCTCATCGTATGGCTATGACAATTAAAAGTTTTGTCCGCTTTTTCAAAAGTGGTGGGGTCAAGGGGCAAAGCCACTTGTGGGATTTTTAAGGGCAAAGCCCTTAAACTCACCAAAATCCAAACAAAATTTGCAAATCAAATTTTGACAGTAACTATTTGATTTTCAACCGCTCAGGTAGAAAATATTTCAGAAACAGTAAACGAAAAGCTCCCGATAAAAAACGGGAGCTTTTTTGTGTAGGTCTGTAATATATTTTTCAGGAATCATAAAAACTCTGCCCTGAATCAGTTACAAGACGTTCTGTTTCAGGATATTCAAAAATTTCAGGATTTCCTGCATTATCTTCAAGATATTCTGCAAATTCTGCCGCATACCATTTTGCCATTCCGAGATTGTGCATAAGATAATGTCCGCAGTTCACGGGAGCAGCTCCCGGAACAGCTTCGGCTTTTTTTACAGATTTGAAAGCTCTCATTATCAGCTCATAAATTTCCTGCGGAGAACGCTTTCCTTTAAGAATAAGATAAAATCCTGTAAGACACCCCATAGGCCCCCAGTATATAACTTCGTCCTTCCAGTCTGGCTCATTTCTGAGAAAAGTCGCTATTATATGTTCAAGCGAGTGCATAGCCGCAACATCAATTACAGGCTCTCTGTTCGGTCTTTTCAGCCTTATGTCGTATGTTGTTACAGTATCTTCCCCGACTTTATCCTCTCGGCTTATAAAAATTCCCGGAACTATCAGTGTATGGTCTACCGAAAAGCTTTGTATCAGCTCCATATACATTTCTCCAATGGGCTTTGCCCCTTGACCCCACCACTTTTGAAAAAGTGGACAAAACTTTTAATTGTCACAGCTATACAATGAGAAAATCATTCCAACCGCTCAGGTATCAATTTTTTCTCGGCGACCGTACAGGAAGTCCCCGAAACTGACGGCACAGCCATCAGTTTCGGGGACTTCATTCTGTCATATATTATGATTTTTCTGCCTGATTAATCTGCCTTCTTCATCTGGTAGTAGCTCCAGAAATACGAAACATCTTCGTCAAGCTTTTCGGTCTTGTTTCCGTTATAGAAAATCAGGTCGCCCTTGCTTCCCGAATAGTCATATATTGCATAGATATTTTTGGAATCAATATACTGAAAATCTTTTACATCATCTGCAATCTTCTTTGAACTGCTTCCGTCATAGAGATTGAGCGTTCCGCTGCTGTTTGAGCTTCTGAAGTCTGTATAGTAAACAACAGAACCGTCATCAAAGAACCTCAGACAGTAGTTTGTTACATCTTCTGCTATCTTTTTATCATTTATATAAAGTTCTCCGGAATAGCTTGAGGACGAATAGTTTCTCAGCGTAACAGGCTCGTTTTTGTTCATCAGAACAGAGTTTACATCATCTGCAACCTTTTTGGGCTTGCGTGCCTTTGTGTCTGCAAATTCTACCTTGTAAAGACTTCCCTTGTAGTCATATGAGCTTGCAGAATAATAGCTCGTATTGGAATCATCTTTTACATCAGGCTGTATAAAATACAGGCTCTTCAAATCCGATGTTGCCACACTGCCCGTCATCTTTGAAACTCCTGATATTTCAACAGATGTTTTTCCGTTCTGAGTGTAGAACAGATTGCTTTCGAGAAGCTTTGATTTTGCCTCGGAAGTAACATAATATGTATACAGATTGCCTTCCTCGGAAAGCTTGGACATCTTTACCTTTTCAACGCTGTTCTTATTGTATGCGGAATATGCAAGAACACAGTTTTCTGCATATTTTACCGTTCCCTGAGTATTGAATGTCTGCTCGGGAGTATAGCTTACATAGTTTACCATATCGCTTACAAGCGTTGATTTCTGTCCGTCATAGAAATAAAGCTGATATACGTCAAGCGAAACATTTTCATCTTTAAGTCTTTCTCTGAAGCTGTCCCTTCTTTCCTTTTCCCTGTACTTGTCACGCAGCTCGTAGTACTCGTCCGTATAGCTTGAGAAAAATGAAGATGACTTCTTTTTATATTTGCTGTCATTGGGGTCAGGCTCTTTTATGTTCTTGTCGGATTCTGCCATATCGTCCTCAAAGAAATCGGTTGCAGGCAGACTTTTCTCAGACTTTGCCGTATAGAAGAATTTGCCGTCCTTTGTAACCGAATATATCGAGCTTCCCGAAACTGATAACGAAGAAACCATTCCCTGTGCAGGACTGATTGAGCTTAAAGATGAATTTGTACCTGAATACTCATCGTAATATGACTTGAATTTGGTATCGCTTATTATTTTCTTAGGCTCTGCACCTGTTTTCTTTACATAGAGGTCATTATCCTTCTTATAGTATATTACAGACAAATCCTCACTGCAGAAAACAAGCTTAGCATCATTTGCTATCTTTTCAGGCTCTTTGTCCTTATCCTTGAAATACAGCTTATTATCGCTTGAGGTCTGATATACAACCGCACTGAGGTCGGAATTTGTACAGAAACCCTTTACATCGGAATCTATCTTTTTCTTTTCCTTCATATCAAATGTATACAGCTTTGAACCGTCCGCAATATACATAATCTTTGTACCTTCGGGATTTATCGAATAGGTACTGATTCCTGAATCGATTTCTACTGCATCTTTGAAGTTTCCGTTCTTTACATCTGTACGGCAGAAATTTCCCAGCATACTGTCATAATAGAACAGATACTTTGAATCCGCACTCATTTTTGAATTGTAGTAGGAATAGGAACTTACATAAGGGCCGCTTACCTTATTTGTTTTCTTTCCTTTATATGCTACGTTAAGCTTTCCGTCTGCTATATAGAAAGCTCCGTTGTATTTGTCAGAACCGCCGTCAAAAATCTGAGGAATAAATATAATTCCCGCAACTGTCAGTGCCACTGCCGCTGCTGCTATTCCGACTATAACGAAAATTTTCTTTGAGCCGCTTTTCTTTACGACAACAGGCGGAACATTCGCACCGTTTGCCATAGGATAACCGTTCGGCATATTATTCTGCATATTATTCTGCATATTATTCTGCACAGGAGCATAATTCTCAAAACCGTTAGCACCGCCGAAACCCTGCTGCATCGGCTGAGCTGCTCCGTTGTCTGCAAATCCGCCGTTCATCGGCTGATTTTCCGTAAGCAGAACTGTTGCATCGTTTTCGGCAAACGTGTTTCCCATATCGGGCATCTGCTGCTGATCTGCAGGAATATTTCCGCCCTGTACATTCTGAGGTGCACCGCATCTCGGGCAGAATTTTTCGCCCGGGTTTATATTGTTTCCGCATCTTTCGCAAAACATTGTTCAACCACTTCCCTGTTCTAAAAAGTCTAAGGTCAAGCTATCTGATATTCCTGCAATATAAATTCCTTAGTAAATTCCTTACGATGAAAAATATACTGACAAATACCCTATAATTATACCCTGTTAGTATTATAATATTACTTTTTTCCTTTGTCAAGGTGATATGAACTCTTTAAAAGACTGTACCAATTATTATCCTGTTTGTCTTTTAAATTCAGCATTATCTCACATATCGGCACACACAAGGCGGCAGTAAGGTATCTGACACCTGATACCTTACTGCCGCCTGAGGATTGTATTTATGACAAATGTTATGAAAAAGACTTCGTAATAAAATGACTAAGCCTGTAAGCCGCGTTCTGTCTTGAACGACTATCTATCTTGGCAGTTCGTTACCGAAGCTGCTCGAGTGCCACCTCCTAAGACGTATCGGGCAGATACTTCAATGTCTTGTACCACGGTGTTGCTCCGAATAGGGTTTACAGGTCGGCTGAGTTCCCAAAGCCGACGGTGAGCTCTTACCTCGCCTTTCCACCCTTACCGACTTTTGTCGGCGGTATATCTCTGTTGCACTTTCCCTAGGGTCGCCCCCGACGGCCGTTAGCCGTTATTCTTGCCCTGCGGAGCCCGGACTTTCCTCAGAAAACTGTCTTTCGACCCTGTTTTCCGCAGTCGTTCGGCTTAGTCATCTCATACATTATACTATAAACTTTTATTTTATTCAAGTACTTATTTTTTTACTTTTCGTTTTCGCTCAGCAGCGGAGCAAGATACATTCCCGTGTAGCTGTCGGGATTTTCGGCTATCTGTTCGGGAGTTCCTTTGGCTGTAACCTTTCCTCCCCTGTCGCCGCCCTCAGGGCCTATATCTATTATATAATCCGCTGTCTTTATCAGGTCAAGATTATGCTCTATCACTATCACGGTATTTCCTGCATCGACAAGCCTCTGAAGCACCTGTACAAGCTTGTGTACATCGGCTGTGTGCAGACCTGTTGTCGGCTCGTCAAGAAAATATACCGTTCTTCCCGTTGAACGCTTTGAAAGCTCTGTTGCAAGCTTTATTCTCTGTGCTTCTCCTCCCGAAAGCGTTGTGGCAGGCTGTCCCAGCTTTATATATCCTAGTCCGACCTCTTGAAGCGTTTTCAGCTTTCTGTATATTTTGGGCATATTCGAGAAAAATTCCACTGCCTCGTCAACGGTCATTTCCAGAACATCATATATTGATTTTCCTTTATATTTTACCTGTAATGTTTCCCTGTTGTATCTTCTTCCCTTGCACACCTCGCACGGTACATAAATATCAGGCAGAAAGTGCATTTCTATCTTTATTATTCCGTCACCCTGACAGCTTTCACATCTTCCTCCCTTTACGTTGAACGAAAATCTTCCCGAACTGTAGCCTTTCATTTTTGCGTCCTGAGTTGACGCAAAAAGCTCTCTTATATCCGTAAAAACTCCCGTATATGTCGCTGGATTTGAACGTGGTGTTCTTCCTATCGGCGACTGGTCTATATTTATTACCTTGTCGAAATTCTCCTCTCCCTCTATGGAGCTGAATTTTCCTGCCTGACATTTCGCCCTGTTGAGCTTCGCCGCAAGATATTTATACAGAATTTCGTTTACAAGAGAAGATTTTCCCGAACCCGATACGCCTGTAACGCATATGAATGTTCCTACAGGAAAGCTTACCGTAATATTTTTCAGATTGTTCTGTTTTGCACCCTTTACAGTGAGCTTTTTGCCGTTTCCTTTTCTTCTTTCTGACGGAACTTCTATTTTTCTTGCTCCGCTGAGGTACTGTCCTGTTATTGAGGATTTACAGCCGATAATACTGTCTATATCTCCGCAGCATACTATATTTCCTCCGTGTATACCTGCACCCGGCCCTACATCTACTATATAATCCGCTGCCCTCATTGTTTCCTCGTCATGCTCTACCACTATTACGGTATTTCCCAAATCCCTGAGCTTTTCCAGTGTGGCTATCAGCCTTCCGTTGTCACGCTGATGAAGTCCTATGCTCGGTTCGTCAAGTATATAAAGCACTCCCATAAGAAATGAGCCTATCTGCGTTGCAAGCCTTATTCTCTGACTTTCTCCTCCGCTGAGCGTTCCCGATGACCTCGAAAGTGTCAGATAGTCAAGTCCTACGCTTTCCAGAAATCCCAGCCTGCTGTTTATCTCTTTCAGAACAGGCTCTGCTATCATTCTGTCACGCTCGCTCAGTTCAAGCTGAGAAAGAAACTCCGTTATCTGCACAACAGACTTGTCACATAAATCCGATATGTTTATTCCGCCTACCGTAACCGCAAGACTTACGTCTGAAAGTCTTTTTCCCTTGCAGTGACTGCACGGAACTTCACTCATATAATTCTGTATTTCTTCCTTTATCCACTTGCTCTGCGTATTCTGAAAGCGTCTTTCAAGATTGTTTATAACTCCCTCAAATTCGGTATAGTATGAACCGCTCATATATTCCGTTTTTCTCTGAACGAGTATTTTTTCTCCCTTTGTTCCGTAAAGCAGTATATCCTTTATTTCATCGGGAAGTTCCTTGATCGGTGCGTCAAGACTGAATTTATAATGCTCCGCCAGTGCTTCAAAGTACATAGCTGCAATGGAATTTCCTTCCATAGCCCAGCCGCTTCCTTTTATTCCGCCTTCCCTCACGCTTTTTTCGTCATCGGGTATTATTAAATCGGGGTCTATTTTCATAAACACTCCAAGTCCCGTACAGTGAGGACACGCTCCCATAGGATTGTTGAAAGAAAACATTCTCGGAGATAGCTCCTCTATGCTTACGCCGTGTTCGGGACAGGCATAGTTCTGCGAAAAAAGCATATCCTCTCCCCCGACTATGCTCACTATCACAAGTCCGCCCGCAAGCTTAGATGCCGCTTCAAGCGAATCCGCCAGTCTTGAACGTATCTTTTCCGATACCACAAGCCTGTCTATAACCACCTCAACGGTATGCTTCCTGTTTTTTTCAAGCTTTATTTCTTCCGACAAATCGTATATTATTCCGTCTGCACGTACTCTTACATATCCGCTTTTACTTGCCTTTTCAAGCTCCTTTGTATGCTCGCCTTTCTTTCCTCTGACTATCGGGGCAAGTATCTGTATCCTGCTTCCTTCCTCAATCTGCATTACGCTGTCCACAATCTGGTCTATGCTCTGCTGCTCTATCTCTCTGCCGCATATCGGACAGTGCGGTATTCCTGTTCTTGCGTACAAAAGCCTGAGATAATCGTATATTTCGGTTACTGTTCCCACTGTGGAACGTGGATTTCTTGACGTTGTTTTCTGGTCGATTGATATTGCAGGCGATAATCCCTCTATGCTCTCTACATCGGGCTTTTCCATCTGACCCAGAAACATTCTTGCATATGATGACAGGGACTCCACATATCTTCTCTGTCCCTCAGCGTATATTGTATCGAACGCCAGCGATGATTTTCCCGAACCCGAAAGTCCTGTTATGACTACAAGCTTATCTCTCGGAATTTCCAAATCCACGTTTTTTAAATTATGTTCCTTTGCTCCTTTTATAACTATTTTCTTTTCTCCCATAACTGCTCCTTTTTTCTGAAAAAATTTCTTTCTCCGAACTCATTTTTTACAGCCGCTGTTTAATAGTATATCACAGTACAGGCTTTTTTCAATAGACATTTTTTTCATTTTCAATTTATAATTAAAGATAAAAAACAAAAAATTTTCCTCAATCTTCTTTTTTATATTTTACAAAAGCGATTTACAAAAAAATAATTTTTTGTTATACTTATATTAAAAAATCTGAAAGGCGGCATATTTTATGAAATTATCAAGAATTACAGCTTCTCTTATACTTTCGGCTGTTATTGTAACCGTCAGCTCGTCCTCTGTCTTTGCAGAGGGTGATACCGTCAGAATATCAAGAGCTGAAAAAAGCAGTATCATCACATCTCAGGCGACATCGCTTAAAACAGGCTCACTCGTCAGAAATACCGATATTCCTTCGCAGTCCATACCGATAAATGACTACATACCGTCATCATACAGCAGCGTTGAAAAGGGATATGTCACACCTGTTAAAAATCAGAAAACACACGGCACGTGCTGGGCTTTCTCCTCAATTTCCACATTTGAAAGTGCGTTGCTCAAAAGCGGCTTCGGTGAATATGATATTTCTGAGGAACATCTCGACATATGGGCGACACAAAGAAGTGACGGCACTGGCTGGACAAGAAGTCTGAATACAGGCTCGGTATTTGAAGCTTCGATGGGTTATTTCGCTTCGTGGCAGGGTATCCGTCTTGACGGCGATATTCCTTTTGACTATGCAAAGGGCAAGACTTTTGAAGAAGTAGACAGTGTAGGACAAAATCTTTACGGTGCAACTGATATTATCGTACTTCCGAATGATGCCGATACGATAAAGACCGCAGTTATGAACTACGGCTCGGTATCCGCAAATCTTGCGGCAAACAATATGTTTTTCAATGCGGACAAGACGGCTCTCTATGCTTATCAGACGTTCAGCAACAAATCTCAGGTTGAGGGTCACGCAATATGCGTTGTCGGCTGGGACGATAATTATTCAAGGCTGAATTTCAAATCAGGTTATAATCCTCCTCACAACGGAGCGTGGCTCTGCAAGAACAGTTGGGGTACATCAAGCAACAGTCTTAACGGATATATATGGGTTTCGTATGATGACCCTTATCTTTTCGGCGATGTTCTGAGTGCTCCGTTTGCTGTAAAAACGGTTCGCAAGATAAACAGCAGCACAAAGCTTTATCAGGTTGAGGAATACGGCTCTACTTACGATTTCAATATATACGAAATAGACCAGAACAACAACACTAAGGACGTAACAAATCTTACTTTTATAAACAAATTCAATTTCAACGAAAAGTACGGCAAGCTTGACAGTGTTGTATTTGAAACGACCTCCGCAGGAGCAGATTACAAGGTATTTTTCATTCCTCTGGAAAGCAGCGGAGCTCCGTCATCAAACGAAAGCAAGTGGACGCAGCTCGCTTCGGGTACTGTTGAATACAGCGGTTATATGAGTGTCAGCACAAATAATTATGTACTTCCCTACGGTTCGGGTGCTATAGGCGTAAGGATAGACGGTACTCAGAACAATATCGGAAGCAGGCTCGGCTGTGACGAATGGCTTACAAATTCTTACGGTCAGCTTCTGTTCAATCCTCCCGTAAAGAAGAACACAAGCTATATGAAATACGGCAGTACGATTTATGAGCTTTCAAATTTCTACAGCCAGTATCTCGGTGATGAAACAGGCTCGAATTTTGTTATAAAAGCCGTTACCACCTCCGACAAAGGCATAAAAAAATATGATGTCAACAATGACGGAAAAATTTCCGTAGCTGACGCTGTTCTGATTCAGAGATATATTATAAAGAGTATGTCGTTCTCAAGAAATCAGCTTTTCTGTGCCGACATTGACAAAAACGGAAGCGTAACCCTCGGCGACGCAGTTTCCGTACAGCGAAAACTCCTCACTCTTTAAGTTTAAGGGTTTCACCCTTAAAAATCCCACCAAAGGCTCCGCCTTTGGAAACCGCAAGGGCTCTGCCCTTGACCCGCAAGCCTTTGAAAAGGCTTGACCTAAACTTTACGGTTAATTACATTTCAGTAAACTGTTTAAACAAAAACACTGCGGTATACACAAGCCGCAGTGTTTCTTTTATATTTATTTTTTAGAATTTATATTTGATTAAATCTCTTTGTTCTCGTATATCTTTACGGATATAAGCATTGAAACAGTGTACATCAAAGCCGCTGCTGCCAGTACCGCTATTGCTATAACAGTAAAGTTTTCAGATGCAGATACAGACGGGTTTTCTCCTGCACTGTCAAATATTGACGTACCTATGCCTATAAATGCTCCGTAGCAGCCTATTGCAATGAAAAATACCAGTCTTGCCTTGACAATTCCGAACTTGAATATAAGCGGAAATATTAAAGTAGGCATTAACATTGTAAACGCAAGTATCATTACATCAAAGCTTATATCGTCAATTACGGAAATTGCTGAATTATTGTAGGAATCACTCAGAAGCTTGGAAATCTCCGTCACAAGTACCGATATGAACCACATTGAGAATATGCACAGAAAACCAAACAGATATTTTTCCACAACAACCTTTTTTCTCGTAACAGGAAGTGTATCACAATATATGTTCCATTTGTAAGTTTCGTCATTTGTAATGGACGCAAGTCCCAGTGATGCCGCAAAATTCTGAATTATAAATATGCCTATCATATTTTCTTCACCGAAAAATACGGCAACTGCATTTATTATCATAAGTACAAATGCTATAATAACAAGCAGCTTTGACTGCTTGAACACAAGATAGCTGTCCTTTATCAAAAGTCCTTTCATAATCAGTTGTCCTCCTTTGCCATAAAAACGAACAATTCCTCAATATCTACAGGTGATGTGCTGAATCCGCTTTTTACCTGACTTTTCTCCATAAGTACGCTTATATCGTACTTGTTTTCTTTTCTGCCGATGATTTTACTTCTTTCGATTGAGCTTAACTGCTCCCTCGTACAGTGAACTATACAATATTT
Source organism: uncultured Eubacteriales bacterium (assembly GCA_900316025.1). GTDB lineage: Bacteria > Bacillota > Clostridia > Oscillospirales > Acutalibacteraceae > CAG-964. The sequence continues at coordinate 21,455 of ONBJ01000018.1, read as the reverse complement.
TTCAAGAAGCCTGTCCTTTTCCTCAAAAAGCATAAGCTTTCCGTTGTGTATGAATACTATGTAGTCGCATATCCTGTCAAGGTCGCTTACTATGTGCGATGAAATAAGTATTGAATGGCTTTCGTCACGGGTAAACTCGGTAAATATTTCGTTTACCTCACTTCTTACAACAGGGTCAAGTCCGTTTGTTGCCTCGTCAAGTATGAGAAGCCTCGGGTTGTGCGACAATGCAACCGCTATTCCTGTTTTCATCTTTGTACCCTTTGACATATCCTTGTATTCCTTGTTATCGGGTACTTTCAGCTTTTTCAGATAACCGAAAAACGTATCCTCGCTCCAGTTTGAAAATATGTTCTTCATAATCCTGTTTATTTCCTTGGCATTCAGAAATCCGGGGAAACCCGGTTCGTCCATAACCACGCCTATTTCATTCTTTATATCGCTTATACCCTTGTTTTTTCCCAGTACGGTGACTTCTCCGCCGTTCTTTTTTATCATATTAAGAATAAGCTTTATGATTGTTGTTTTTCCTGAGCCGTTCTCGCCTATAAGTCCCACGATACTGCCTGACGGTACTTCAAAGCTTACATTATCAAGTCTGAAATCCTTGTATTCCTTGGATAATCCTTTTATCTCCAGTGCGTTGTCCATACTATATTTCCTCCTCCATAATTCTGAACATTTCAACTATATCTTTTGTTGTAAGAGAGGTGCTTCTTTTCAGCTTTATTATTTCAAGAATATGATTTTCTATTTTCTTTAAATTTTCCTCTCTCAGCCTGTCGGTATTCTGCCTTGCCACAAAACAGCCCTTTCCTGCTCTGGTATATATGAAGCCGTTTTTTTCAAGCTCATCATATGCCCTCTTGGTGGTTATCACGCTTATCTGCAAATCCTTGGCAAGACTTCGTATTGACGGCAAAGGCTCATTTTCTTTAAGCTTTCCGCTTATTATATTCTCCTTTATCTGACTGTAAATCTGAGAATATATCGCTTCTCCGTTCTTATTGTCTATAAATATAAATATTACGGACACCTCCTGTACATTTTTTACTGTGTATCTGTATATCAGCTGTACATTAACAGTATATACAGTTGATACAGTTTTGTCAATAGCTTTTTCAAATATTTTTTTCCTGATTTTTATACTCAAATATTAAGTATATGTAAATAAAAGTAAATATGTTGCTTTTTACTCTCTCTTAATGCTATAATATCTTTGTGAGGTGTTTATATGGATAATAATAATTTCAATCCCAATTTCTACGGTCATAATGCACCGACAGATAATAATTTCAATAACCCCGAAAACATAAACGATATTCAAAACAATAATAAAATCAATAATCAGGAATATATGCAGTATAATCAAAATCCTGCCCCTGCTTACGATTATAATTATAATCCGAATTTTTCACCCAATCAGGGCTATGGAAATTATCAGAAACCAAAATTCAGCATAAGTCCTCAGGATTTGGAAAAATTCAGGGAACGTCAGAAGCTTAACCAGCAAAAAGAAAATCTTGCTAAAACTGCTAACAGAATTGGTCTGGGACTTCTCCTCTCTCAGCTTATAGTTATTGTGGGAACATTTATAGTTTCACCCTTTACTGTCAAGGTTGACTACAGCTCCCTTGACCTTTCCGATATTCTGGGTTCTGTTTCGTTCGATGTTGTTTCGCTGTATCTTCTGAATGCGATAATGTGTCTGCTCGGCTTCGGCATAGCAGGAATTGTCATAACAAAGCTTAACCGTCTGCGTCTTGATGACGTTCTCATTATAAAACGTACTCCCTTTGTCGATACCGTAAAGTTCTTAACCGCAGGTATGGGCTTTGTATTCGTGTTCAATCTCCTTCTTACCATTATGAACACAAACCTTTCTCTCTTTGGTTACAAAAATACTATGCCCGATTACGGAACACCCGATAATGCACTTGGCTACATTCTGTACTTTATTTCAATAGCTCTTGTCCCTCCCATAATAGAGGAGTTTATTTTCAGAGGTGCTATACTCGGCTCTATACGAAAGCTTCACGGCGATACACCTGCCATTATAGTTTCGGCTGCTCTTTTCGGTCTTGCTCACGCAAACTTCGTTCAGACACCCGTAACCTTCCTCACAGGTCTTGTGCTTGGATACCTTACCGTGAAAACAGGCTCTATAGTTCCCTCTATGATACTGCATTTCCTCAATAACTCGATTGCAGTTGTGGGTATGTTCTTTCAGACAAATAATCAGCAGGCTTTCCTCGTTATTGATGTCGGCATTTCCTTCGTCTTTATTGTTTTCGGACTGATTTCCGCAAAATCTCTCATAAAAAAATATAAAAACAGTCTTTTCGTTATGGAAAATCCTCCTATGGATATAAATATGAAGCAAAGACTTATCGCCCTCTTTACCGCACCATGGCTTATTATCTTCACAATTTACAGCATTACTATGTGCTTTACCACAGCTTTTTCTTTAAAATAATATTTTTAGTTTGAGATGATTTTTTGATATGGAATTTAACCACGAATATTTTATGCTGGAGGCTCTCAGACTTGCGGAACTCGCCTATAATCAGAAAGAAGTCCCTGTAGGAGCGGTTATAGTCCGTGACGGCGAAATAGTCGGCTGCGGCTACAATACAAGAAAACAAAATCAGAATGCCGTTCTTCACGCCGAAACTGTGGCTATATACAATGCCTGTAAAAATCTCGGAAGCTGGCGGCTCTGGAACTGCGATATGTACGTTACGCTCGAACCCTGCCCGATGTGTACGGGGGCAATAATAAATTCAAGAATTTGTAATGTCTATTACGGTGCTAAAAATATACGTGCAGGTGCTTGCGGAAGCGTTATAAATCTGTTCGATTACCCTTTCAACCATAAAGCAGGTATATTCGGCGGTATTCTTGAAGAACAGTGTGCTGAGCTTATGACAAGATTTTTTGAAAACGTCAGAACAGAACGAAAATTACTGAAAGAACAACAAAAAACTTTACAATCGCAAATTCAGACAGAGCAACCATAAAGTTTAGGTCAAGCCTTTTTAAAGGCTTGCGGGTCAAGGGCAGAGCCCTTGCGGTTTCCAAAGGCGGAGCCTTTGGTCAGGATTTTAAAGGGTGAAACCCTTTAACAAATAATAAAAAATCAAAAATGCCGTGAAACGGCGTTTTTGCAAAAAAACGACAGCCCGAAATTCAGATGAACCGAATTTCGGGCTTTTAATTTCATTTTTATTTAACCGTCACATTACACGAGGCTGTTTTTCCGTTTGATGTCTTTACCGTTATTACAGCATTTCCTTTCGCCTTGGCGGTAATTTTTCCGCCTGAGCTTACCGCAGCAACAGATTTATCGCTGCTGCTCCAGCTACAGTATGTAGCGGAATCTGAGGGCGATAATGCGGCTGTCAGTGTCGCTGTCTGCCCTTTTGAAAGCGTAAGCGAACTTTTGCTTAAAACTACACTTTCGGGAGCTTTTTTTACCGTAAACGTACACTGTGCATACTTGCCGTTTGATGTTCTTACAGTTATTACCGCCGTTCCTGTTTTCCTTGCCGTTACCTTTCCGTTTTTGTCTACCGAAGCCACCGTTGAATTACTGCTGCTCCAGTTAAGATAAGTATAGCTGTCTGAGGGCGAAAGCGTAGCCTGAAGCGTACAGGTCTGCTTTACTCCCATAACCGCAGATGTTTTGTTCAGACTTACGGATTCAGGTGCTTTTTTTACGGTTATTTTACAGGAAGCCGTTTTTCCGTCAGAAGTTTTTACCGTAATTGTCGCACGTCCCTCGCCTTTTGCTGAAATTTTTCCCTTTGAATTTACTGTCGCAACGTTTTTATTGCTGCTTTTCCACGTGAGCGTTACATCTGAACCCTGTGGAATTACCTCTGCTTTAAGCGTATATGTCTGCCCTGTTCCCAAAGTCATTTCAGATTTATTCAGATTTACGCTTGTTTCGGCATAATTGTAATGAATTTCGGCATTTGTCAGACTTTCGTTACTGCTTCCGACCGTTATATTCTGCCAGTCGTCCTCACTGCCTTCATAAAAAACTTCTGTAAGACTGCGGCAGTTATAAAATGCACTCTGTTCTATTTTCTGAACGCTTGCAGGAATTTCTATCTTCTGCATTGAATGACAGTTGCTGAACGTCCATCTGTCAATTGACGCTATTCCCACAGGCAATTTTATCTCCGTCAGCTTTGAACAGCCCGAAAATGCTGAAAACTCAATTTTACTTACATTCTGCGGAATTTCTATTTTTGCAAGAGCCTTGCAGTTTGAAAAAGCTGAATTTCCTATTTGGGTTACTCCTGACGGAATTTTAAATTCTGCAAGACTTCTGCATTCGCAAAAAGCTGATGACTGTATTTCTGTAATATGTTCGGGAAGGCTGATTGATGTAAGACTGCTGCAATACTCGAAAGCATTGGTTAAAACCTTCTGAACGCTGTCAGGTACGGTTATCTGCGTAAGATATGCACAGCCGAAAAACGCATCGCTTCCTATAATCTCCACGTTTTCGGGAATTTCGTATGTTCCCTTTCTGCCAGGGGGAAATGCAACTATTCTTTTTTTATCCTTGCTGAAAAGTATTCCGTCCTGAGATGAAAATTTCGGGTTGTTTTCATCAACATTTATATTGACAATACTTTCATTTTTACCTATCACACTAGGAATAATTGTTGTTACGCCTGACGGAATATTTATTTCCGTAATTTTATTGCAGCCCCAGAATACACCTGAACATATAGTCGTTACGCTTTCGGGAATGCGGATATTTTCCAGATTTGAGCAGTCCTGAAAAGCTCCTGCCTCTATCACAGTCACACCGTAGGGAATGTATATGTTTTTCATATTTGTACAGCCCTCAAAAGAATATCCTCCTATCTGAGTTACGGTGTACGGTATCGTTACTGTTTCGATAAAGCTGCATTCCTTGAAAGCTTCTGCATCTATAGCGGTTACCGTTCTTCCCAGAAATTCGGACGGAATGTTTACTTCCGTATCATCTCCAAGATATTTCACAAGCACTATATTTCCGTTTTCTATACGGTACATATAGTCCCCCGAAATTCCTTCCTCCGACCAAAGCTGTCCGCATACTGCTTCCGACGGGTTCTTGTCATTTTCGTAAGCAAAAGTACTGACCGTACCTGCCGCACACGCACTCTGTAATGTTATTGCCGCAAGAAGCAGCGATAACGCTTTTTGGGAATAAATCATATTAAAACTCCTTTATCATTGTTTTATAAAAAAGATACAGGTTTTGCAAAAATATGCACATAACCTGTATCTTTCTGAATTTTATTTACCAATCAAAGGGTAAGCTTACGGCTGCGGTTAAGCTTTTCCTCTATTCTTGCATTTTTTCTTACTTCCTTCGGTGTAGTGCCGTAAATTTTCTTGAAGTCCCTGTTGAACAGAGATATGTTGTTATATCCTACCGCTGTAGCAACATCAAGTATATTGAAGCGTGTTGTTTCAAGAAGCTCAACTGCCTTTGTAAGCCTGCATTTGTTGATATAGCTTATGCAGGTTGTATGGGTATACTCTCTGAACAGCTTCATAAAATGACTGCTGCTTATACCTACATTTTCGGCAATTTCATCTACCGTAAGCGAACGGTTATAATTCTGGTTTATATAGTCTATTGCGTTGCATATAGCGTTTTCGCTCTTATACTTTGATTTTTCCCTGTTGTTTCTTTTTGTAACGTGTCCCGTCTTGAAAAGTGTAAGAAAATAACTGAGCATAGCTATTTTTACTTCAAGCTCGTAAAGCTCCTCCTGCTTATCCATAAATTCCTTTACTCTGTTAAGCTGTGCTATAAGCTCAGGATATGCAGCGTCCTCAGATGTTATTACGCAAGTAACTTCGGAATCGCCCTGCTTAAGCGGTCTGAAATATTTTTCGGTCGTACAGCCTACGTTCTCGGTGTAGAGAAAACCGGGCAGAAAAACAAATGCACGGTATTTCAGCTTTTCACAGGATTTGTACATAGAGTTTACGGTATCGGATTTGAGGTATACTATATCCCCTGTTTCTGCACTCTGCTTTTTTCCGTCTATATAGTAATCGCACGTACCGTCTATAATATAGTGTATTTCTATCTCGTTTCTGTGGTGAGGCATTATAAAGTCATTCTCAACCAGTTCATAGTCATTTACCTCTATGGGAAGGAATTTTCCGTTGTAATCTCTTCTTAATGTACCGTTATAATTTCTGCTGCTCATAATAAAAACATTCTCCTTTTGTCTAATTACATTATTTTGTACAAAAACATATTTTATAAGCTAAAATATTATACCACATAATATTTCAATAATCAATATTCACAGCGAAAAAAGTTCTAATTTCGCAAATGTTTTTTATTTCAGCCGATAACAAGGCAGTGTTTCGATACTGAAAAGATTATATTACAACCTTCCTCTGATGTATTCAGTTTAATTAAATTTTATGCAAAGGAATTACAATCATAAAAAATTACCATTTTTATTCTTGTCATATAATTTTCGCAAAATTTAATAATAGCTATTTAGTATAAGTTGACACTGATGTCTTTAAATGATAAAATTCAAATATATTTATATTATATATTAATACAGGAGTGTTATAAATAATGAACAAAATTGTTTCCAAATTGTTAATTTACGGAGAATTGCCCGAAAATTCTATATTATCTCAGCTTTCTGACATATTCTGCGGCTTCAGGGAGGGGATATATACCCCTGCACAGCTCACATCAAAAATATATACCGAAATAAGACGGCTTCTTGTTCTGGCAACAAAATACGGCTTTGACAAGAATTTATGGCATAATTACCTCTCATTCATACTTATAACAAACGAAAATCCTTTCAGCCTTACCTGCGAAAAGGTCGGAGCAAATAACGGAAGCGTGAATTATTTTGCTATGAATGACTTTGCCGCATTCAGAGAACTTTTTGAGTATGATTTTTCCGAAATAGAAAATTATCTTGGCATAGACTGTTTTTCAAGAATATCAGACTATAAGGCAATCGTAAAAAAAGAACTTATGTATAACAGAAATGTAAGCGAAAAGGTACGCACACTCAGCGAAAAGCTGGAAAACACAAAGAATGTTCAGGAATTTTTTGATGCGGTAACAGGCTTTTACAAGGATTTCGGAGTGGGAATGTTCGGACTTAACAAGGCTTTCAGAATAGTAAACAAGGGTATAGATGATATACAGTTCAAGGCAATAAACAATATGGACAGGGTTATGCTCTGCGACCTTATCGGATACGAAAGACAGAAGCAGCAGCTTGTGGAAAATACCAGAGCGTTTGTCGAGGGCAGAAAAGCCAATAACGCTCTCCTTTTCGGCGACAGCGGAACGGGAAAGTCTACAAGCATAAAGGCTGTTGTAAACGAGTTCTATCCTATGGGACTCAGAATGATTGAAATTTATAAGCATCAGTTCAAGGATTTGTCAAACGTTATCGCTCAGGTAAAAAACAGAAATTATAAGTTTATAATCTATATGGACGACCTCTCTTTTGAAGATTTTGAAGTCGAGTACAAATTCCTCAAGGCTGTGATAGAGGGCGGCGTGGAAACAAGACCCGACAATATACTTATATATGCTACTTCAAACAGACGACATATCATAAAGGAAAGCTGGAATGATAAGAACGATATGGAATTCAGTGAGGGTCTGCACCGCTCCGATACAATAGAGGAAAAGCTTTCGCTTGTGAACAGGTTCGGCTGTATGATAAACTATTCTAAGCCAAGCTACAAGGAATATCTCGAAATAGTTTCGGGGCTTGCTGCGAAGGCTGGCATTACTATGCCTCACGATAAACTTATTGCAGGTGCGAAGCAGTGGGAAATGAAACACGGCGGCATATCCGGAAGAACCGCTCAGCAGTATATAAACTATGTCCTCGGTTCTTTGGAAAGCTAAAATATTCCGCAATAATTTTTCACATAAATTATTATATTTTTTTATTCTCTTGCTGTAAGTTTGCGGCTGCGGCGGCAGACCGTCAAAAGCTAAGGCTTTTGACGAATTTCAAGCATTTATGCTTGAAATTTATCGGCAGACTTTGTCTGCCGAAGTCTGCCGCCGCAGCTCTGTTATAGCATAAAAGTATTATTTTTTCTAAATCTGAAAATTATTGTACTGAAATTTCAAATGGTTATCCATACACTTTTCAAGCAAAATACATCACACAAAGCGTGTTTTTACATAGTTATATTATAAAAAATGCCATAATGTTTCAATTATTTTTTCAAATATCTATTGAATATTTGAAAAATTTATTGTAAAATATGTATGTAATTGTTGGATAAATTTACATTGTAATTTCCTATGATGTAAATTTGATTTTAATAACGTTATTGGGGTGATAACAATGAATGACGTTGAAAGTATTTACGGAAAAAGCAACGTTGTTGGCAGACGTGTGAGTATGTTGAGGAAAAAAAAGGGAATGAACCAGCATGAGCTTGCGGAAGAACTGGCAGAAAAAGGGATAATTATTTCTACTTCGGCAATATCAAAGCTGGAAAATCAGACAAGAAAAGTAACGGATATTGAGCTTATAGCACTTGCTGAAATTTTAGATGCCGATATAAAAGAACTCCTTTACAGTGACAATCTTTACTCATAATTAAAAGACGGAAGCCGTATAAAAAGGTTTCCGTCCTTGCTTTTTATATTCATATATCAAGCCTCATATATACGTGCGGAATATCGTCCTCAAGAAATTCTTCCGAGCATACTTTAAAGCCTTCACGTGCGTAGTAGCCTTTTGCATAGCACTGAGCCTCTACTATAATGGATTTCGGGGAGAAAATTTCTTTTGCAGTTTCTACCCCTATGCTGAGAATTTTTCCACCCAGCCCCTTTCCGTGTTCAATTGAAAGTACACGTCCTATCTGAGCGGTGTCGCTGTCTTTTTGAAAAATGCGGAGATATGCCAGTACTCTGCCGTTACTCTCGTCCTCAAAAAATACGTGCATACATTCAAAATCAAGCCCGTCAATATCCCTGTATACGCAGTTCTGCTCCATAACGAATATATCCGAACGTGCCTGTAATATGTTATATACCTGTGTCGGCGAAAGCTGACTGAAATTTTTCTTTACAAGACGCATATGTATTTCTCCCTTTTGTAGTGTAGTGTTTAAGGGTTTCACCCTTAAAAATCCTGACCAAAGGCTCCGCCTTTGGAAACCGCAGGCCTTTGAAAAGGCTTGACCTAAACTTTATGTCAGAATGAATGAGTTTTTTTAATAGATTTAATTATATTTGAAATATCGCTTATGTCAATGAAAATAAGAATAAAATGAAAGGAAAGTGTAAAATGAAAATAACAGCTCTCACAGAAAATACAACGGAATGTGATATGCCTGTTGAGCATGGATTAAGTCTTTATATAGAAGCAGGTAACAGAAAAATTCTTTTCGATACGGGCAAAACTGATATTTTTTCCAAAAATGCCGAAAAACTCGGAAAAGATATAAGTGCGGTCGATACAGCAATAATTTCACACGGACATTATGACCACGGCGGAGGTCTTGAAAAATTTTTGCAGCTTAACAGCAAGGCAGATGTATACATAAGCAGATATGCTTTTGAACCGTATTATAACGCTTCGGAAAAATATATAGGACTTGACAGCAGACTTGAAAATAACAGCCGCTTTGTTTTTACCAATGGTGTAACGGATATTGATAAGGGGCTGACACTCTTTGACTGCAACGGTATGAAAAAAGTATGCGAAACAAATCCGTTCGGACTTAAAACATTCAGAAACGGAAAAATGATTGATGACGATTTCAGACACGAGCAGTATCTTCTCATAGAGAAAGAGGGTAAAAAAGTACTTATAAGCGGCTGTTCTCACAAGGGGATAATAAATATAGTTGAGTGGTTCAAACCCGATGTGCTTATCGGTGGCTTTCACTTTTTCAAGCTTGATATTGGCGATACGCTCAGAGAGTTTGCAATTAAGCTTAATTCCTTCAATACGGAGTATTATACCTGTCACTGTACAGGTGTTGAACAGTACGAGTTTATGAAAAAATATGTAAAAAAACTCTCTTACATATCAACGGGCAAGAGCATAGTTATATAACGGCTTTCAGATGGTTATATATATTTCGTAAGCACTCCCATATAATTACAGATACAGAAGTGCTTACGCTGCATTTACCCAAAATAAAAAAATGAAAAAATTTCAAAAAAGTGTTGACAACAATAACCTATAGTGATATAATAACTATCGTCGGTTGAGCGAGTGTGCTGGAATAGGCAGACAGGCACGTTTGAGGGGCGTGTGTCTTTGACGTATGGGTTCAAGTCCCATTACTCGCACCAGACTTCAAAGTCTGAAAGCTGCTTGAATAGTGGTTTTCAGACTTTTTGTTTTTATCGTTTTCATATTTCAGATTAACGGGCAGACTAATGAAAGTCTGCCCGTTAATTTTTAGTTTCTTATCAATAAAATCTGTCTGAAAAAGTCCGTATCTTCAAAACCGATTTTATTGTAAAAATTATAGTTTCTGTCTTTGTGCCTTTGAAGGTATATATTAAATATGCTGCTCTCTGCAAGAGTTTTGCACAGTTCTGATACTGCATATGACGCAAACCCTCTTTTTTCATATTCACGTCTTGTTGATACTCCTGCAATTACTGCGGAATTTCCGTATATCGCAACAGCGGCACAGCAGCTTATAAGAGTTCCGTCTTTGTAAATACCTTTTACTTTTGCACAATCCTTCCTTATTCTGTGATTGAGGTCAACGTAAAAGCTTTCAAAATCCTGTACGGAGAATCCGTCGCTGTTTCTGCTTTCTATAAGACTGTAGTAATCTCTCAGGCTCACATTGTCAACAGCATTACATAAACAGGAAAATTCCGTATTTTTTTCAAGCTTCATCACAACTCCGCTGCACTGATTTTCATTTTCAGCTCTGCACATCAGAACTGCTCCGCCTGCCATACAACACATATCGGTTATTTCATCTTTATCGGCAAAATCCGAAATATCCGCAATAAACTCTCCTGAGTACTTTACAATATACGCACTTACACTGTCAGCTTCGTTTTTCTGATACCATATGTCAATAATGCCGTCATATCTGCCGTAAGCCTTTATAAGCGATTTTACTCTCACGGCAAATACGTTGCTGCACTCCTCGGACATATATTTTCTGATTACAGGGTCATCTGTATTGCTGAGGTATATCATATCATATTTCCCAGTATTTTTACGGACATTCGCTTTACGATTTCTTCCGCTGATATTAAATCTTTGGCTGATATAAGACTGTATGAGGAATGAAGGTATCTGCACGGCAGCGAAACCGCAAGAACTCTCACTCCGTTTCCTGCTGTCTGTATCGAACCTGCATCGTTACCGCCTGCAACGGCTTTTTTTACCTGTACCTTTATTTCATCACCGCCGCATTTCAGAGCTTCCTCAAAAAGCTGCCTGTCGTATATCGTTCTTCTGTCCATAAAGGATATGACTGCACCCTCTCCTACAAGACATACTTTTTTGTCATTCGGAATGTTCGGAATATCCGCTGCGGTTGTTGACTCAACAATTATGGAAAAATCAGGGTTTACGCTGTAGGCGGCACATTTTGCACCTCTCAGACCGACTTCCTCCTGAACAACAAACGAAAAGTATGTATCATACTCAAGCTCCGATTTTATCATATCTATCATAATGGCACAGCCTGCCCTGTCATCTATGGCTTTTCCTGTTATTATGTCATTATCCCATAAAAAATCGCTTTCAAAGGTTATGCTGTCACCTAAGCTGACATACCTTTCAGCTTCTTCCTTGTCAGATGCTCCTATGTCTATATACATCTCGTCAAGCTTCGGTATTCTGTCACGCTGTTCACCCGATAACAAATGTATAGGGGGTACTGTAACAACTCCGCTTACTGTATTGTTTATTTTTACGCTTTTGCCTGATATAACACGCCTGTCTATTCCTCCGACCTCGTCAAATTTTATGAAGCCGTCCTCAGTTATGAACGTTACAATAAAACCTACCTCGTCCATATGAGCCGATATTAACAGCTTTCTTTCGGGTGTTTTTCTGCCCTTTTTGAATACAATCAGATTTCCCATATTGTCTGTACAGATATCTGCACCAGTATCTTTTATTTCGGATATTATAAAATCTCTGACCAAGCCCTCGTCACCCGAAATTCCGTTCAGTTCTGACAGCTTTTCAAGTAAGCTTTTATCCATTTGCATCTGCACCTCTGCTTTCTATAAACAAGGAAATAAGTTTTGCTGTATTTTCCAAATCGTCAATATCAACTGTTTCAGCCTGTGTGTGCATATTTCTCAGCGGAATACTTACAAGTGCAGTTCTTACTCCTTCGCCTGCTGTGCTTATTACGTCTGCATTTGTCCCTGTAGAGCCTCCCATAATCTCTTTCTGATAAGGTATGCTGTTTTTTATACAGATTTCTTCAAGCTCCCTGTAAAGTCCTCTGTCAAGTATAGGTGAAAGTCCCAGCATAGCTCCTTTGGAAAGCTTTCCGCTTTTTTCCTCTGATACACACGCCTGTTTTGCAAAGCTTACATCTACCACCAACGCACAGTCGGGTTTTACTGAAAATCCTGCCGTTCTGCTTCCGACCAGTCCTGTTTCTTCCTGACTGCTTAAAACTATCTTTATGCAGATGTCTGTTTTTTGTTTTTTAATAAGCTGTGCCGCTCTTATAAGAACCGCAACTCCTGCCTTATTGTCAAGACCTGCCGCTTTAAATCTTTTTCCGATAAGCTTTTCGGGCTTTGAATACACTGCAACCTTGTCACCTGCGGATACATATTTTTCAAGCTCCGATTTTGCAAGACCCGTGTCAACATATATTCCGTCAGCATCGGGAGCTTTATCCTCTCCTCCGTCCGAAAGATGCGGCGGCAGACAGCATACTATACCTCTTATATGCTTTTTGCCAAGTACGTTCACCCTGCTTCCCGGAAGAACTCTTCTGTCTGTTCCTCCGCAGTTTGAAAGCTTTAAAAAGCCGTTTTCGTCTATAAACGTAACCACAAAGCCTATTGTATCGTTATGTGCTTCAAGCATTATTACATCTTTACTGTCGGTTCTGCCTATGCTTGCGATAATATTTCCGTTTGCATCAGTCCTTATATCCGTATCTTTATCAAAGAAGCTCCTTATAAGCTCCAGATTTTCAAGCTCACTTCCTGATACGGTATATTTGCTGCATAATTCCGTAAGCAGTTTTTCCAAAATATCAGCCCCTTTTTATTATGAATTATCCGAAAATCTGCGGCTTCGCTCATGCGGCGATTGCAGAAGCAGGGCAGATTTCTCTGCCCTGCTTTTACAAAGCACTTCGTGCTTTGTAAGTCAAAAGACGAATGTCTTTTGACCTGCAATCGCCGCATACAAGCTGCTGCTGATTTTTTATAATGAATTTACTATACTTTTGAAATGCTTTCCTCTCTCGTCAAAGTTCTTATAAAGGTCAAAGCTGGCACTTGCGGGCGACATAGAAACAATATCTCCGCTTACGGCAACCTCTTTAGCCTTACGGACAGCCTCTTCCATATTGCTTACTTCTATTATGACGGGGTTGCCCTCGCTGTAATTTTCGGCATTGAGGACTGCTTCCTTTATTTTGGGAGCTGTAGCACCCATAATTATAAGATATTTTACCTTGTCAGCTATTACCGAACCCAGTGAATCGTAAGGGATTTTCTTATCATAGCCGCCTGCTATGAGTATAATTTTGGTATCGTACAACGAAAGCGTTCCACGTGCGGTTCTTGTCGGGCTTGAAGCTATTGAGTCATTGTAATATTTAACGCCGTCTATCTCACGCACAAACTCTGCACGATGTTCCACACCCTCAAAGTTTTCGGCAACGCTTACGATATTCTCAATATCAGCGTCGCCCCATACAGCGGCTATGGCAGCCATATAGTTTTCGACATTGTGCATACCGGGAATTTTTATACAGCTTTTGTTCATAACCTTTGTTTCAATTCCGTTTTCCGCAAAGATTATATCTCCGCTGTAGCTGAGATAAACTCCGTTGAATACCTTGTTTTTTGCCGAAAATTTGAGAACTCTTCCTCTGCACTGATTTTCAAAGCCGTTGGTAATACTGTTATCCCTGTTAAGCACAACCTTTGAAAATGCTCCCTGATGAAGAATGATATTCTTTTTTGCTTCAACGTACTCGTCCATATCCTTGTGTATATCGAGGTGATTTGGTTCAATATTTGTAACTACGGCTACATCGGGAGATTTTCTCATTGATATAAGCTGAAAGCTGGAAAGCTCAACAACTGCAACGTCATCATAATCTATGGTTTCTATAAGAGGAAGCAGTGGTGTTCCTATGTTTCCGCCCAGATGTACTTTTTTACCGCTTTTTTTAAGCATTTCGCATATTATTGACGTGGTGGTTGTTTTTCCGTCACTTCCCGTAACGGCATATATCTTGCAGGGACATAAATCAAAAAACAGCTCCATTTCTGAGGTGACTACTACTCCCCTGTTTCTCATCTGAACAAGCTCAGGCATATAATACTGCATTCCCGGTGTTCTTAATACTATGTCAACATCAAGATTTTTCAGATAATCCTCTCCCAGACTGAGATCTGCTCCTGACTGCTCTGCTATGTCCGCATTTTCACCAAGCTGCTCTCTGCCTCGTCTGTCGCAGGCGATTACGCTTGCACCGTACTTTCCGAACAGCTTTATCAGAGGAAGATTGCTTCTTCCTATACCGCAGAAGGCTACCCTTTTGCCTTTCATTCCTTCAAAAAATCTCTCTATCCTCTTATCCATAAATAAAAAATCTGCCTTTCATTAAAAATCAGTAATCACTGCTTTTTATTATTCTTGCTATCTTGTCAAGCTTGTTTTTATAATACATAACCCTTGTTTCGGCACTGTCGGAAAATATTTCAAGCAGTTCCGCAGAGCGGTAATCACTTTCCAGAACACCTATCAGTGTGTATCGGTCATAGTCCTTTGAACCCTTGCACTTGATATAAATATCGTAGTCCAGTATAACAAATCTTTCTGATATATCCCTGATACTCATTTTCAGCAAAGCGTATTTCAATTCTATGCACCTCTTGTTCAGTTTATAATACCGCAGTACCAAACGGCTATATTATACACTATACAGATGTTTATTTGCAAGTACAAGCCGACATATTACAGATACCTTTTTGAAAGTTCCTGAAGAAAATCCGAAAAATATTTCGGAAGTTCGGAGGTAAATTCCATATATTCTCCCGTTGACGGGTGGACAAATCCTATTTTTCTTGCGTGAAGGCACTGACCGCAAAGCTTTTCCGTAAGCTTATCAGAACCGTACACATCATCTCCTGCAACAGGGTGATGTATATAAGCCATATGTACCCTTATCTGGTGAGTTCTTCCTGTTTCAAGGGTAACTGATATGTGCGTATACTGACCAAATCTCTGTAGAACTCTGAAATGAGTGACAGCCTCTTTGGAATTTACGGCAGTTACAGCCATTTTTTTCCTGTCGTTAGGATTTCTTCCTATAGGTTGATTTACAGTACCTTCATTTTCCTTTATATTGCCGCATACTACGGCTTCATACTCTCTTGTGAAACTGTGTTCCTTTATCTGCTCCGCTATTTTTCGGTGAGCCGCATCGTTTTTTGCGACTATAAGCAGACCGCTTGTATTTTTATCAATTCTATGCACTATACCCGGACGGAGAACTCCGTTTATCCCTGACAGACTGTCTTTACAATGATACAGCAAGGCATTTACGAGAGTTCCGCTGTAGTTTCCGGCGGCAGGGTGTACGACCATATTCTTAGGCTTGTTTACTATTATAACATCGCTGTCCTCATAAACTATGTCCAGAGGTATATTTTCGGCAGCCGCTTCATATACAACGGGTTCAGGTATTCTCACCTCGAGCATATCATCAGGTTTAAGCTTATAGTTTTTGCCCTGCTGCTTTCCGTTTACAAGCACGTTTCCGTCAGAAAAATATCCCTGTAAAGCTGAGCGTGAAATATCCTCCAGCTTATCCGAAAGAAATTTATCCGCCCTTTTCCCTGCGTCAGTATCTTCTGCGGAAAAATAATATATATCCATAACAGACTATTTCCTTATTACATTCAGATTATTTTTTCGGTACAGAAAATTATATAAGAGTAAGCTGTTCTGCCTTGTCAGTCGGAGAAAGCAGTGAGCCTGCTGCTGGAATATTTTTTGTTCTGTATCTGTCGGGCTTACTGAATTTTCCCTCGGTATATATCTCAGCCGACATAAGCCTCTGTCCCTTTTTAAGCGTCATAACATTCACGCCTATGGTCGTTCTGGAGGTTTTTTCAGTAAGGGAAGCCGTATGGAATATAAGTATACGTCCCTTTGACGAAGTCAGCATTATTTCACAGTCCTGAACAGCAAAAACAATACTGCACAGACTGCATTTATCACTGTATGCACCTGTAAGCTTTTTTCTGTTCGTCTTTGTTGCGTATACCGAAAGCGGCAGCTTTGCTATTTTTCCGTTTTCAAAAGCAAAAAGAATTATTCCGCTGTAATCATTCGTTGCGACCATAAATAATGCTTTTTCGTCCTCGTCCATTCCCAGCTTTGCAGGAACATAGTCGCCAAGCATACTTGCCTTTGTTTCCTTGAAATCGCTTAGCCTTGCTTTATAGACCTGAGCCTTGTCTGTAAAGAAAAGAAGCTCTGTTCTGTTGTTTGAGGCTTCTCCCGAAAAAATGATGCTGTCGCCTTCCTTTAGTTTCTGCTCACTGCTCATTCTCAGCGACTGCGGCGTTATTTTTTTGAAATAGCCTTCTTTTGTAAAGAAAATGTTTACAGTATAATCGGGAACTTCCTCTGCGGTATCTTCGGCATACTGTATCTCATCGGCATATATTATAATGCTTTTTCGGGGCTGTCCGTATTTTTTTGATACTTCATTAAGCTCTTTTATGATAATTTTTTTGATTTTGTTCTTATTTCCGAGAATATCCTCAAGGCTTGAAATATCCTTTTCAAGCTCATCGGTTTCCTGTGTACGTTTTAGTATATATTCCCTGTTCAGGTGACGAAGCTTTATTTCGGCTACATATTCAGCCTGAATTTCATCTATTCCGAACCCTATCATAAGATTTGGAACAACTTCGCTTTCCTCAGCGGTTTCCCTGACAATTTTTACCGCCTTGTCAATATCGAGAAGTATAGCCTGCAATCCCTTAAGAAGATGAAGCTTATCTTTTTTCCTGCAAAGGTCAAAGTATGTTCTTCGCCTTACGCACTCTGTTCTGAACGCTATCCACTCCTCAAGAAGCTCTCTTATTCCCATAACTCTGGGAACTCCGCCTATCAGAACATTGAAGTTGCAGCTGTAGCTGTCCTCCAGCGGTGTCATTTTATAAAGCTTCAGCATAAGCTTGTCGGGGTCTGTACCTCTTTTGAGGTCTATTGTGATTTTAAGGCCGTCCAGTCCTGTTTCATCTCTTATATCGGAAATTTCCTTTACTTTGCCCTGTTTTACAAGGTCAATGACTTTTTCTATAACGGCTTCGCTTGTGGTCGACTGCGGTATTCCCGTTATATCTATACAGTTTGCGGATTTGTCGTATGAATACTTTGAACGCATTCTGAAACTTCCACGACCTGTGTTATATATTTCGTCAAAAACCTTTTTGTCATAAATAATCTGACCTCCCCCCGAAAAATCGGGAGCAGGCATAGTTGAAGCAATATCGTGCTGACTGTCTTTTATCAATGCGGCTGTAGTGTCGCATACTTCCTTTAGGTTGAAGGAGCATATGGAACTTGCCATACCTACGGCAATTCCCGTATTTGCGTTTACAAGTACGGAAGGGTAAGATGCAGGAAGAAGCATAGGCTCTTTCATAGTGTTGTCATAGTTATCGGTAAAGTCAACGGTATCCTTGTCTATATCCTTAAAAAGTTCGTTACATATCGGGTCAAGCTTTGCTTCGGTATATCTTGAAGCCGCCCACGCCATATCTCTGCTGTAAAATTTACCGAAATTTCCTTTCGAGTCAACATACGGGTGAAGCAGGGCTTCGTATCCTCTGCTAAGTCTTACCATAGTATCGTAAATAGCCGAGTCGCCGTGAGGATTAAGCCGCATAGTCTGACCTACAATATTTGCAGATTTTGTACGGCTTCCATTAAGCAGTCCCATTTTATACATGGTATACAGAAGCTTTCGGTGGCTTGGCTTGAAGCCGTCAATTTCGGGTATGGCTCTGCTGAGGATAACACTCATAGCATAGGGCATATAATTTTCTTCTATAGTTTCGGCAATTTTCTGCTGTACAATCTCTCCTGCTCCCTCGATAACACCTTTTATTTGGGCAGAAGATGATGATTTTTTTACCTGTCTGCTGTTTTTTTTCGGCGGCATATACACACCATCCTTATTGAGTATTAGAGTTCAAGGGCTTTGCCCTTGAAAATCCCACCAAAGGCTCTGCCTTTGGAAACCGCAAGCCTTTAAAAAGGCTTGACCTAAATTTTATGTTTTCTTTTTCAGAACTATCTTAACGATTTTTCAGCTTGTTATAGCCATCTTCGCCTAAAATCAATCTCAGAATCCTGTTTGGAATATGTATTATAAAATCTGCGGCTGACATAAGTCTGTATTTTAAAAATCTCAGTTTTCTGCTTTTTTTGTTTTCATCGGGATTCCACGTTGCGTCACAATTATGAATGGAGTATGTTTTATCCGTTACGTTCATTCTGCCCGACCACACATCAAACGGTGAGAAATATTCTGTGGGATAAATCGTTACACCGTGTATTTCCTGAAAGCTGTCATCATTCCGCATACCGTTTTCAAAAAGCCACTGACTGTTCCTTTTAGGACAGGTGAGCAAATCCATTTCCCCGTCTTTACTTATAAACGGTATTCCCTCATAATCATCTATCATTCTTTTTAAAACAGGGTGTCCCTTTTCAGCTCCGAAGCCTGAACCTGTGTTGACCTGAAATCCCTGCTGTCTGCCTATGAAGAATTTGTGATTAAGCAAATCGTCCAACGGCTTTATAACCTCAACATCGGTATCAAGATATATTCCTCCGTTGTTGTAAACTATAACAAGACGTGCATAGTCCGTAGCGAATGCCCACTTTTTAGCCTCATATGCCTGCTTGCAGTAAAGATTATCCCCTACAGGAAAATTTTCCTCATTCCACTCCCTGATTTCGTAATCAGGACAATATTTTTTCCAGCTCTCGATACACTTGAGAACAGATGCAGGCTTGGTGTTTCCTCCAAACCAGCAGTAATGTATAACCTTGGGTATCACCGAACCTCACAACCTCTCAGCTTTTCTTTTTTGAAAATATTTCCGAAATTTTTCTTACTCTCCAGTAAAAGTACATAAAAACAGGAAAGGCAGTTTCATAATACTGAGTATCACTTTTTACGGAAACGTTGCACAGTCTTGCTTTGGTAATAAGAAGCCACGCTAGTTTTCTTTTCAGCTTAGCGGCATATGGTTTACCTTCGGGAAGCTGCATAAGCTTTGGAATATGCTCGGAATAATAGTACATAAGCCTTCTGTATGACTGTATGAGATTTTGTTCGTCATTTTTTTCTTTGAAAAACTCAACCTGTTCTTCTCCTGCCTCTACCTCGTCAAGCTTTTTTAACGAATAGGAAGAGTTCATAGAACTTTCGGGATTTTTAAAGTAAAAATATAAAGGAAAGTCTACAAAAAAAATTTCGTCGCAGGCATAAAAAAGCTTGTACATAAGAAAAACATCCTCATACAGTTTACCATCAGGAAATCTGTAGCTTTCAAATAATTTTACATCTAAAAGCTTGCATACTGGCATATGGCACACGTTACTTCTTTTAACCAAAAAATCTGACGGAGAATATTTTTGGGGTTTTATATTACAATCGGAAAATTTATTGCTGTATTTTTCAGTAATAGTGTAACCGCATACAACCATACGGTTCTTTTTTTCATCTGAATTTCGGATTAATATTTCAAGCATTTCAGGGTGAAGCCAGTCATCAGCATCGACAAAATTTATATATCTGCTTTCACTGTTTTTCTTTACCCAGTCTATTCCGGTGTTTCTTGCCGTTGCAGCTCCCGAATTTTTCTGATGTATTGTGTGAATATTATCAAAGTTTCTGCTGTAATCGTCACATATACCGCCGCTGCCGTCATTGCTGCCGTCATCAATAAGAATAATTTCAAAATTCCTGAACGTCTGCGAAAGAATACTTTCTATGCAGCGTCTGAGATATTTTTCTGAATTGTATACAGGAACAATTATGCTGATTTTTGACATATCTTGATTATTCCCCTTCACCCGTTCTTATTTGCTGAACCTTTCCAAAATTCCTCTGAAAAACCAGTAAACTGCCATTTCCGCAGGATATGCCGTCTGCTTAATCCAGATTTTTTCCTTATCCAAAGATTTTCCTTTTGTTTTCTCAAACAGCCTTATTATTTTACGAAGCCTTTTTCTTGTATCCGACAAATATTTTTTTTTATAGTCACTGTTTCCGCTTTCAGTTATATATTTGCAACTGTCACATAAGAAGTACATATAATGCTCAAGTTGCCATAAATACAGTTTATCCATATTTTTTTCTTTAAAATAAATAAGTCTTTCTTCAACAGCGTCATTAAAAGCCATTTTCCCCGGCTTCCATATTTCCGAGCTGTTTCCGCTTGTAATACTCTCAGGGTTAATAAAATAATAATACAGTACTTCATCAACAAAACAAATATCCTTGCACTGAAACAATATTTTATAGGTGGTAAACTCATCTTCATGAAGCTTCCCTTCAGGATACCTGATGTCAGAAAAGAACTTTCTTTTATATAACTTCGCACATGCAATAATTGCTTCGACGTTATGCTCCATAAAAAATTTTTCTGAATTATAAAAAATTATTTTCTCATTTATATCAGAACTGACTTCATTTTTATCAAAATATTCGGTTCTTACGAACCTACAGATACTAATATCCACACCTGTATTCAATGCTGAATTCACCAATAGTTTCAAATAATCTTTATGAAGCCAGTCATCACTGTCTATAAATGTAATCCATTCACTGTCGCTGTTTGAAAATATCCATTCAATAGCACAATTTCTTGCCGAAGACAATCCTCCGTTTTGTTTGTGTATTACCTTTACACGATTATCATTCAAAGCATAATAATCACATATATAACCACTTCTGTCAGGACTTCCGTCATCTACCAATATAAGTTCAAAATCACAAAAAGTTTGTTCTAAAATACTGTCAACACACCGACTTAAGTAATCTTCAACTTTATAAACAGGAACAACAACTGATACCTTTGGCATATAATACTCTCTCCTAAAAAGGCTTTAATTTATTAAAGATAATCACTTGAAAATATCATAATATATTTTACTTTCAATTCCAAAAATTTTCTT
>ONBJ01000053.1 GCA_900316025.1 uncultured Eubacteriales bacterium | reverse complement strand
TTAATTACTGCTTAAATATTCTTCCAAAGCCTTTGCAAGCTGGTCGGGACAAGATGTTCTTTTCATACCGCACCTTATACCTTTTAAGAGTTTTATAACCTCCTGAGCCTCCATACCCTCAACCAATGCTGCTATTCCTTTTCCGTTTCCGTTGCAGCCTCCGTTAAATCTGAGATTTTTTACTTTTGTTCCGTCCATATCAAAGTCTATGCTTGATGCACACGTTCCGCTTGTCATATAACGCATAACTATTCTATCCTTTCATATTTTAGTTTTCTTTCAAATTATTTTCAACCGTAATTTTTAAGTCTTTCCAAATCCTCGTCCGAGGTCGTGCAGGTTCCTATGGGATTTACACAGCCGCAGCTGTATCCGTGAAAATCCGTACCGCCTGTTTTAAGCAGATTGTTTTCCTGTACAGCCTTCAGCAGAATTTCCTTTGTTTCAGCCTTGCACCTCGGATAGCTACATTCTATTCCGTCTATGCCTGCCGCTATCAGCTTCGGCAGTGCCGGAACAGTATTGTATACATCAGGGTGAGCAAGTACTGCAATTCCTCCTGCACTGTGTATAAGCTCTATAACTTCGTACACATCGGGATATTCTATTTTTGTTTTTGCAAATCCCCTTTCCCAGTCGAATATATCCTTGTATAAATCTCCGTATAATTTTTCGGTATAGCCTGCCTCCATAAG
This sequence comes from uncultured Eubacteriales bacterium, assembly GCA_900316025.1. GTDB lineage: Bacteria > Bacillota > Clostridia > Oscillospirales > Acutalibacteraceae > CAG-964. Next base: position 8,640 of record ONBJ01000053.1, on the reverse strand, counting down.
AGTTTTCATAATATGGCTTTTAAAAACAGTCACGCTGTCCTTTGCATTTTCCTCTACCATTTCAAGAGTTATTCCATATCTTTCACTTATTCTGGTCATTGCACCGCACATAGCATTATACCTGTTTTTGGCAATTTTCTGAAACAGCGGCTCTAAAAGCTCGGGTCTCTGACTTCTGTAGCACAGCATATGCACCAGACGCTTCCTCTCAAAATCATATGCCGAAATTTCAGTTCCATGTATTACTTCAACTCCATACCTTTCTCCGTAATATACAGCTTCCTCAAATCCGCTGAATGTGTCGTGGTCTGTCAGCGATATTGCAGAAAGTCCTCTTATAGCTGCAAGCTCCATAAGACGCTTTACAGATGTCGAACCATCTGAATGTATGGAATGACAATGTAAATCAGACGGCATAATGTTCCCACCTTTCCCATAATCCTGAATTTTCTTCGATTATATCACATATCTTAATATATTGCACTACTGTATTTTTAAATTTTTAATTTATTTTTTAGACGAATATATTCAAAAAGCATTGAAATATATATCAGAATTTGATAAAATCAATTTAGTATAGCAGTTTTTCTGCCTCCGAAATTTTAATTTTAGAAAGGTCTTGTTTTTATGGATTGTGTTTTCTGTAAAATAGTAAACGGCGAAATTCCCTCGAAAAAGGTTTATGAGGACGATACTGTTCTTGCTTTTTATGACATTCAGCCACAGACTCCTGTACACATTGTTATTATCCCCAAAGCACATATTGAAAATATGGACGGAATAAATCAGGAAAACAGCAAAGTCATTGCACGTATATTTGAGGTTATACCCAAAATAGCTGCCGAAAATAATCTTTCAAACGGCTACAGAGTTGTAAGCAACTGCAAGGAAGATGCGTGTCAGAGTGTTTTTCATCTTCACTTCCATATACTGGGCGGTAAAAAATTAGGTGTTAATATGGTTTGAAATCCGTTCAGGATTTTACACCGCTTTGGCAAAATCTTTAAAAATAAACTGTTTGTAAAAAGAAGGGTAAAATAAAAATGAATTACTACGAATTGAATGTTGCAGGCTGTAAAAGAATGCTTCCTTTATGTGAAGCTTCTCCCAATCTTGATATTGCCGCTTTCATAATGTTCGGCGACGTGGAAATTACCGAAAACTCTGCAAGAGAACTTCTCAAAAAGTGTCCCGAACACGATGTTGTACTTTCTGCTGAGGCAAAAGGTATTCCTCTGTGCTACGAAATGGCAAGGCAGGGCTGCAGGGATTACGTTATCGCAAGAAAATCCGTTAAGCTCTATATGACTGACATAGTTGCATTCAAATGCAAATCCATAACCACCGCAAAGGAACAGACTTTGTATCTCAGCGGTGACGATGTTAAAAAACTCAGCGGAAAGCGTGTTCTTATCGTTGATGATGTTATAAGCACAGGCGATTCGCTTCTTGCTCTTGAAGAACTTGTTAAAAAATCAGGCGGAACTATTGTCGGCAAAGCTACTGTTCTTGCTGAGGGTGATGCTCAGAAGCGTGACGATATAATATTTCTTGAGAACCTTCCCGTGTTTGCAAAATAAACTCTGGTAAGTGCGGTAATGCGGCGATTGCACGAAAGGCAGCAAAGCTGCCTTTCGGACGCAGGGCTTATGCCCTGCGTCCGTTCAAAAGCGAAGCTTTTGAACGTGCAATCGCCTGTTCGGGCGAAGTCACAAAACTCCGTGGTAAGATAGGGTGATTTTTTTGAAGTCGGTATTTTCTGTTACAGGTCTGTGCTATATGCTGGGACTTCTGACGGGAATGTTGTTATCCGACTTCTCATTTTTTATATTGGGCATAATTTTTGTTATAAGCATTCCGACAGCGTTTTTATACAAAAGTAAAAACAAGACGGCTGCTTTAGTGGGAATGATGTGCATAGGAATAGGAGTTTCAGTATACCCTGCCGTATGCAGCATTAAAACCTCTGAAGCCGCTGTTTTATATGACAAGACAGCTTATATAACGGCTCAGGTCACCGACAAGACATATAACAGCAAGGGAAAATGCGTATATACTCTGATTACCGAAAAAACAGAACCCGAAAATCAGAAAAATTATAAAGTTCTGCAGAATATCAAGCTGAAAATTACGGCAAAGCCTGATTTTTATGCCGAACCTTATGAGATAATCAGAATAAAAGTACTGTTTTCCGAACCCGAAAACAATACATACAAATACCACCGAATATCCGAAGGAATTTTTATAAATGCCTCTGTTTTATCTGACGAGCCTGAAATTATCGGAAAATCAGATAAAATTACATACCAAAGAATAGTAAGCGACATACGTCTTTCCGTAAATCAGAAGCTCAGACAGTATTTTACTGAAAAACAGTCAGGTCTTATATCGGCTCTTTTGCTTGGTGACAAATCCGTACTTGACAATTCGGTAAAGGAAAATTTCCGCTATTCAGGAATAAGCCATATAATAGCAATATCGGGACTTCATCTTTCCATAATAACAGGATTTATTTTCCTTTTATTTTCAAAAATAATGCAGAGCAGAAAATCGGCTGCATATGTTACTATAGCGTTCATTCTCATTTATACCTTGCTTACGGGAATGCAGTATTCCGTACTGCGTTCGGCGATAATGAACTTCGTTTATATGCTGGGGATTATCTGCCACAAAAAGCCTCAGGCAATAAACAGTCTTGGACTTGCAGGTCTGGCTATAACACTGTTCAACCCCCTTTCCATAGGAAATATCGGACTTCTGATGTCGTTTTCGGCTACTCTCGGAATAATAGTTCTTCAAAACAGAGTATACAAGGCATTTACAGAATTTTTCAGTCTTTTTTCGGATAATATTCTCAGCATTAAACCGTTCGGCATAATTATCCGATTTATTTCAGGCTGCGTCAGCGTATCGTTATCAGCCGCAATATTTTCCCTGCCCGTTATGGTTTTTGTATTTGAAAGCTTCAGCATTTATTTTTTGCTTTCAAATCTGATAGTAACATCTGCTGTACCTGTCATTATCGTACTCGGATTTATTTTAACAGGACTGCTTTATATCCCTGCATTTGGTTTTGCAGTCAGTGTACTTTCTTTTACCGAAAAATTTCTGTGTGATTTTATCATCGGAGTATCTGACAACATATCAAAGCTTCCGAATGCAGTAATACCGCTTGACGGTATCTACATAAAACCTGCTTTAATCGCCGCACTTGTTATAGTTACAATATTCTTTGCGGCAGGCGGATTCACGGTAAAAAAAGTTAAGCTGTGTATTCTGCTTTCTGCGGCAATTTCATTGATAATAATATCCTCTGGTTATTTTATTATGTCACAGTCTGTAAGTTTTTACATTCTTGCAAACAGCGGAGGAATAACTGTTCTTGAAAAATCACCCGATATGGTAAACATTCTGCTTTGCGGCGGTGACAACTATCACCTTGACAAAGCAAAAGATGAAGCAGGTACAGAAAAAATAAACTCTATGCTTGTTCTTGGCGACAGCGGTACTTACACCCGTTATTCCTATCTTATTGCAGAAGAATTTGACATAAATCAACTTATTCTGTATGATGACGGTACGGATTACAGCTATCTTTCAAATTCAGGCTGCTTTGAAAATGCAGTTTTCTCAAATGAAAACAGTGATATTCTTTACGAAAATTTCAGTCTTATGCCTGTAAAAGTAAAAAATAAACTCTGGGTATATATTTATTCTCACGGAAGCAGCATTTTAATATCACCCCAAAACTGCGACTGTGCAGACCTTGACGAAAAATACAGAAAAGCCGATACCGTAATTTTTCAGAAAAATGTGAAAAATAAAAATCTTGTTTTCGCTGAAAATAAATTTATCTGCGAAAATAAAGACAATCACGGCAGCTTCACCAACATAAAAAATAAAACCCTCATAATAAGCAGATTACTGAAACGGAGGACTTTCATATGGCAAAATTAAGCGAAGCCGACCTGAAAAGAGAAATCAAAAATTCCTCTTTCCGAAAATTTTATTTTCTTTACGGAGAAGAAAAAATGCTGGTATCATCATATACCAGAAAGCTTATTGAAAAAATATGCGGAAAAAATCCCTCCGATTTCAACTTTCATAAATTCACCGAAAACTCTCCCATAGATAAAATCATACCTGCACTTGATATTATACCGTTCAGTTCAGAGTACAACTGCGTGTATGTCGAAGATTTCGGATTGGAAAAGCTGTCGGATTCGGATATGAAAACTTTTCTTAAAGCTGTTGACGGCATTCCCGACGGAACTATACTTATAATATCTATGAAAACTCTTTCTCCGTCAGGAAAAAAGCCTGCTGTCTGGAAAAAGCTTATCGAAAAAGCCGACAAGTGCGGCGTATGCGTTGAGTTTGGTCTGAAAACCGTACCCGAACTCCGAAAAATTTTAATCTCCCGTGCAGAAAAAAACGGTTTCACACTCTCTCCCGAAAATGCCGCCAGAATAACAGAATATGCAGGAACAGACCTCAACACCCTGAAAAACGAACTCGACAAGCTCTGTGCTTTTGCAGGCTCAGGCACGATAACAGCCGAACAGATAGAAATGACCATAACCAAAAATCTTTCAGCAAGGGTTTTTGACCTGACAGATGCAATAACAAGCGGTGATATAAACGCCGCATTCAACAGGCTCGGTCTGCTTTTTTATCAGCGTGAAGAGCCTGTAATCATTCTGGCGGAAATCGCAAACACATATGTTGATATGTACAGGGTACGTATGGCGGTTGAAAGCGGTATGCGTGCCGAAGAGGTCGCAAAGAATTTCGACTATAAAAGAAAAGAATTTCGTCTGAAAAAGGCTGAACGTTCATCATCACGTCTTACTACCGATACAATAAGCCGCTGTCTTGAATATATCGCACAGACAAATTCCATAATGAACAGCTCAGGGGTAAATAAACGCTCTCTGCTCGAACAACTCGTTATGAAGCTTATCACCGCAGGAGGCTACAGGGTAAAATGATAGAAATAAAAGAAGCCGTCATCGTTGAGGGAAAATATGATAAAATGCGGCTGAAAGGTATATTAAATTCCGTAATAGTAGAAACAGGCGGATTTCGTCTTTTCAAAGATAACGAAAAGCTTTCACTTATCAAAAATCTTGCAGAAAAACAGGGTATCGTAATTCTTACCGACAGCGATTCAGCAGGCTTTGTTATAAGAAATCACCTTAAAAGTGCAGTTTCTCCCGACAAAATAAAAAACGCTTATATCCCCACCATTCAGGGAAAGGAAAAGCGTAAAAGCAAACCGTCTAAAGAAGGTCTGCTCGGTGTTGAGGGTATAGACGAAAAAGAACTCCTGCTGTCTTTGCAGAGAGCAGGAGCTACTATTGAAAATTCGGCAGAAACCTCAGATAATAACAGTAAACCTAAAATTTCCAAATCCGACCTTTATAAACTTGGTCTGAGCGGTCACGACAACAGCAGCATACTCCGTAAAAAGCTTTTAAAACATCTCAATCTTCCCGAATATATAACCGCAAACGCTCTTTGTGAACTGTTAAGTTCACTTTACGATTTTGAAAAACTGAAAGAAAAAGTTGATACCATAAAATCCGATTTATCCTCAGAACAAAAACCATAAAGTTTAGGTCAAGCCTTTTCAAAGGCTTGCGGTTTCCAAAGGCGGAGCCTTTGGTCAGGATTTTTAAGGGTGAAACCCTTAAACTAAACATCTGAAAGTTTTTTTATAATTCCGCAGCACTTGTAATGTACAAGCGGATAGTAACTTACTTTTACATTCTTTTCTTTAGCAAGCCTTATGATATGTACCGTTTCATCGCTGTTTCTGTATTTTTCGTCAATTAAAACTATGTACGGCACACGCCTTAAAAGAACTCTTGTCGTTTCCCCTATTCCCGGCTTGATAAAATTTATGTCGCTGATATTGAAATCAGCGGCTATTTTTTTTACTTCGTCAATTCCAAAACCATCAATTTTGCTTTCGTCTGAGCCGCAGTCAACCTGAAAATTGTCCTCTATCGCCTTTATGAACTGATATGATAAATCAGAATTTTTTAATTCTCCGTAATATACCGCTCCGTGAAAATCATCTTTTCCGATTATATCGTCCCTTAAAAACGTTCTGCTCACAAGTCCCGAAACCGTACAGTTAAGACACGAGCTTGGTATCAGAATATCCTCATGTGTTCCGCATAAATCCGTAACGTTGGCAGGGTCGGCAACTACCGCTATGTCTGCCGAAACTCCCTTATATTCTGATATTGCCTGTTTAAGCTGGTTCAGTATCGCTCCCTTTCCTATCCAGCCGTCCACAAAAAGCAGACTTTCCGCAGGATAACGCTCAAGCAGATATTTTATCGCATTTCCGTCTATCCCCTTACCCCTGATTATCGAAATCGAGTAATGACTTACCTCTATATCATACCTGAACTTCATATACCTTTTTATAAGAATGCCTATGGGTATTCCCGCTCTTGCAAGCGATACAAGAACTATATTTTTTCCCTTTTTCTCAATTATTTTATCGCACAGTCTGCCTACGGCAACAGCAACAGGCTTTGAATAATTCCTTAAAGCCTCTGCATATACCTCCATATACTTCTCTGTCGGAACATATTCTATAGGAAGCATTTCGCAGTAGTGCCTTCCCGACTGTATCAGCCTTTCCCTCTCCTGAGTGGATTGCGGCTCTACCATTCCCGTTATATCTTTCAGCAAAAGTATTACGTCATCTTCCAAGTATGAGCTTCTCATCATAAATCACTGCACCACCTTATCAGAGAAACGTCCGTATTTCCTGCACTGCAAAGTGCATTTATAAGAGAATTTACTCCCTTGCTTCCTTTATATTCCGAATCGGTTACTATAAAAACCTTGTCATATTTTTCAATATCATAAATAAACGTCTTTCTTTCATCGTCATATAAGCTTACTATCTCGTATCTTTCTCTCAGAGGATAGCTTTCAGCCCTGCTTACATCTATCGGACTTCTGGTGGTTGAATGACATCTGCTCTTTATTCCGTTTTTTTCAAGCATAGCCGACACATAAAGTGCAGGATACATACATTCTTCCGTACCTATAACAAGAATACTTTCAGCCTGACAGTCAGTTTTATTCTTTATATCAAGCCATAGTCCGTGACAGGCAATATGATAATCTGCTCCTTCTGTGATACGTCTTGCATCTGTTCGTCCGCAGATTTTATATTCTTGAAAATCTGTTTCAGGTGTGGTTACATCGCATTTATGATACTTTCCGTTACATATAAACTTTTCGGCAATCTCCGTGTATCCGCTATGATTGGTCTTTACAAGGAAATGAATATCTATATTATTGTCTGAATATTTTTTCAGGGAATAGCTGTCCATTCCGTTAAGCAAAGATGCAACCGAAAATTTTATTCTTTCTCCGTAATTCTTCTTTATTACTCCGATTATGTCCAGAATAGTATTCCCTGTTGTTATCTCGTCCTCAACAAATATTATTCTGTCGGTATTTTCAGCTATTGCGTCCATATCATTCTTTACAAGCTTCTGCTCCGTTGCGTGACTGTGTGCTTCCGTAAAAAACAGATATTCCACTCCGTCAATTACTTCCCGGGTAGTCTGTATGTACGGCATTTCAAGCTCTACGGCAAGTGCCGCACCTATCGCTGTTGCGGTTTCCGCAAAGCCTATCAATAAAATACGCTCATTTTCATATTCTCCCCTGAGCTTGTCCGAAAGACAGCGAAACATTCCGAAAGCCTCATCTGCCTTTACGGGAATGTGCTTTCCTTGAAGTGCATTGACTACCAAGTATTTTCTTTTTGTATTATTCTCTCTTTTAGCTATTCTTACAAGTTCTTTTTCAGTATACATAAAAATCTCCGTTATTTCCGCAGCTCATACGGCTGCCCTGCTTTCACATCATATCATAGCTTTTAAAAAACCTTTCGGCATTATCAAAAAATATTTTTCTGATAAGCTCCTCACTATAGTTTCTTGATAAGAAATATTCGTACAAATCAGCCATACTTTCGACACCTTTAATACAATAAGGCATTTCTGCTCCGTCAAAATCGCTGCCGAGTGATATGTTATCCTCACCGCCCAGCGAAAGAAAATGCTCCATATGCTTTTCAATATCGGAAAAATCTGCTTTTCCGTCATCTTTCAAAAAATATCTGTGAAAATTAAGTCCGACTATTCCTCCCGATTTGCATATATATCTGAACTGCTCATCGGTGAGGTTTCTTTTGTTGCTGCAATATTTTCTGCTGTTTGAGTGCGTGGCGACAAACGGCTTTTTTGAAAGCTGTGCAACGTCATAGAAAAGCGGCTCGCTTGCGTGTGAAATATCAATTATAATATTATTTTCTTCGAGAACAGGTATCAGCTCTTTTCCAAAGCTTGAAAGTCCTTTTGGATTGTCGCACAAAATTCCGTCGCCTATTTCGTTTCTTCCGTTCCAGGTAAGGGTGAGAAATCTTACACCACGTTTTTTCAGCAGTTCAACCCTGTTCAAATCTCCGCCGAGTACCGCTCCGCCCTCAACTGACAGTATTATATTATAACTGCTTTTTTCAAGTTCTTCTGAATTTTCAGCCTTATGAAAACCGCAAGGATTGTCATTGAGTTCACGATTTATAAGCCTGCAGCAATC
>ONBJ01000017.1 GCA_900316025.1 uncultured Eubacteriales bacterium | reverse complement strand
AAGGCTCCGCCTTTGGAAACCGCAAGCCTTTGAAAAGGCTTGACCTAAACTTTATGGTTTTCTCAGTCAGAGTTTGAGGATTATTTTACGATAAGACTTACTCCTGTCATTTCCTTTGGCTGAGGTATGTTCATCATTTCAAGCATTGTGGGAACTATATCCGAAAGCTTTCCGCCCTGCTTTTTAAGCTTGCAGTCATAGCCTACAACGCAAAGAGGTACAAGGTTTGTTGTATGTGCCGTAAACGGACTTCCGTCTTCACTTATCATCTTGTCGGCATTTCCGTGGTCTGCGGTTATAATTGTTATGCCGTTCATTTCCTTTACGGCTGCAACTACCTTGCCGACACATTCGTCAACCGTTTCGACTGCCTTTACCGCTGCGTCAAACACTCCTGTATGACCTACCATATCGCAGTTTGCAAAGTTGAGGATAACAGCGTCATATTTTCCGCTCTTAATTCTGTCAACTACCTTTTCGCAGACCTCGGGAGCACTCATTTCAGGCTGCAGGTCATAGGTTGCTACCTTGGGCGAAGCAACAAGCACTCTGTCCTCTCCCTCATAGGGTTCTTCTATACCGCCGTTGAAGAAGAAGGTTACGTGAGCATATTTTTCTGTTTCGGCTATTCTGAGCTGAGTTTTTCCGAGAGAAGCAAGGTACTCACCGAAAGTATTGTTCAACTCCTGAGATTTGAATGCGATTTCTACATTAGGCATAGTTGCATCATACTCAGTCATACATACAAACTTTACGGGGAACATACCGTTTCGTCTTTCAAAGCCCTTGAAATCGGGGTCAACAAAGGTTCTTGTAATTTCTCTTGCTCTGTCGGGGCGGAAGTTTATGAATATGATGGAGTCTCCTGCTTTTATCGGCTCTGCACCATCGATTATAACAGGAACTACAAATTCGTCCGTTACACCGTCAGCATATGAATCCTCTATAGCCTTTACTGCACAGCATGAGTGATTGCCCTCTCCGTATACCATAGCCGAATATGCTTTTTCTACTCTGTCCCAGTTTGTATCTCTGTCCATAGCATAGTATCTGCCCTCTACGGTAGCGATTTTTCCTGTTCCGATTTCCTTCATTTTGTCAAGACAAGCTGCGATAAAGTCCTTGCCGCTTGTAGGCGGTACGTCACGACCGTCCATAAAAGCGTGCATAAATACTTTTTCAACGTTCTGCTTCTTTGCAAGCTCAAGAAGAGCGTACAGGTGACCGTTGAAGCTGTGTACGCCTCCGTCCGAAAGCAACCCCATTATGTGAAGTGCCGAATTGTTTTTCTTTACGTTTTCCATAGCGTCCAGAAGAACTTCATTTTCGTAAAAATCTCCGTCCTGTATAGATTTTGTTATTCTTGTCAAGTCCTGATAAACAATTCTTCCTGCTCCCATATTGGTATGACCAACTTCACTGTTGCCCATCTGACCATCGGGCAAGCCTACAGCCATACCCGATGCTCCTATGGTTGTATAGGGATTTTCTGAAAATATTTTATCAAGATTGGGCTTGTCTGCCGTAGTTACCGCATTTCCCTCAGATTTGGGAGCTATGCCGTAACCGTCCATAATAATTAAAACCGCAGGTTTTTTCATTTTTTCAGACCGCCTTTCATCAGTTTTATTATTCTGCCTGTTCTTTGATGTATTCCATTGTAAATGCAGGAATGAGCTTCAGACCTTCCGCTGCAAGAATATCGGTTGCTTTTTCGGCTCTCTGTATTACGCACAATACGGAGTCGATTATTGCTCCCTTTTCTCTCAGCTCGTTAGCTCCCTTTATGATAGCTCCGCCTGTTGTAACGACATCTTCTATTATGAGAACGTGCTTTCCTGTTACGTCCGCACCCTCGGCAAGCTTACAGGTACCGTATTCCTTTGCTTTTTTTCTGACAAATGCTGCGGGCATACCTGTATTTGCTGAAATTGCGGTAACAACGGGGATTCCTCCCATTTCAAGTCCTGCAAGAACCTCCGTTCCCTCGGGAATAAGCTCTGACATTATCTTTGCTATTTCTGCAAGAACAACGGGGTCTGCTTCAAAAAGATATTTGTCAAAGTATTCGTTTGAAATCTGACCTGACCTGAGCAGAAATTCACCCGTAATGTGTGAAAGCTCATATATCTTTTTAGCAACTTCTGATTTTGTCATCATCTATCACTCCATAAAATTATTTGCTTGCTGCCTTTACAATAGCTGCGAATTTCTCTGCTACAAGTGAAGCTCCGCCTATAAGACCGCCGTCTACGTTTTCCTTTGCCACAAGCTCGTCACAGTTCTTCTCGTTCATAGAGCCGCCGTACTGGATTGTTACTGCATCTGCTGTTTCCTGTCCGTAAAGCTTTGCAAGTGTTGCACGGATAAATGCACAAACCTCCTCAGCCTGCTCAGCCGTTGCGGTCTTGCCTGTTCCGATAGCCCATACAGGCTCGTAAGCTATGATTGTCTTTTTAACGTCCTCTGCCGATACATCGAACAGGTCAAGCTTAATCTGTCTTGCGATAACTTCTTCTGTAATGTTGCACTCACGCTCCCACAAAAGCTCGCCTACGCATACGATAGGCTTCAAGCCTGCTGCCAGAGCTGCCTTTGTTCTCTTGTTTACTGTTTCGTCTGTTTCGCCGAAATACTGTCTTCTTTCGCTGTGTCCGAGTACTACATACTCTACGCCAAGCTCTGTGAGCATTCCTGTGGATATTTCTCCTGTGAAAGCTCCGCTCTCTGCCCAGTGACAGTTCTCTGCTCCTATTTTGATGTTTGTTCCCTTTACTGCTTCGATAGCTGTGCAGAGGTCAACATAAGGTACGCATGCGATTACTTCACAGTCTGCGTCCTTTACAAGAGGTGCTATTTCTCCCAGAAGTGTCTTTGCCTGTGAGGGTGTCTTGTTCATTTTCCAGTTGCCTGCTATAACGGCTTTTCTTAACTGCTTATTCATAAAAAACGTCCTTTCCGATTTGCTTTGTTATTCCTGATTATTCGGGGTTTGCTCATAACCCACGGGTGCGGCGATTGCAGCCGAAAAAGACATTGCGTCTTTTTCGGTGGTGCGGGCAAAGCCCGCACGGCTGACGCAGACCTTTGGTCTGCGTGCCGCTGCAATCGCCGTACTGCAAGACCTGAGCTGCGAGCATAGCCATAAAAGATATATTAAGCGTAAGGGCGGAAAAGCTCCGCCCTAACTTTGTGAAAATTCAGATTATTACTTCTTATCTGCGATAGCTGCGATACCGGGGAGAACCTTGCCTTCGAGATATTCGAGCGAAGCACCGCCGCCTGTTGAAATATGGCTCATCTTGTCTGCGAAGCCGAGCTGAATTACGGCTGCTGCGGAGTCACCGCCGCCGATTATTGTTGTAGCGTCTGTTTCTGCAAGAGCCTTTGCTACAGCTATAGTACCTGCTGCAAGTGTCGGGTTTTCAAATACACCCATAGGACCGTTCCATACAACGGTCTTGGCTGATTTAACAGCCTCTGCAAAAACTTCCTGAGTTTTTGTTCCGATGTCAAGACCTTCCTTATCAGCGGGAATAGCCGTTGCATCTACAACTTCTACAGCTATGGGAGCATCTATAGGATTGGGGAAGGAGTCTGCTACTGTTGTATCAACGGGAAGAAGGAGCTTTTTGCCGAGCTTTTCAGCCTTTTCAATCATTTCCTTACAGTAGTCGATTTTGCTATCGTCTACGAGTGACTTACCAACCTCTAAGCCCTGTGCCTTGAGGAATGTATAAGCCATACCGCCGCCTATGATAAGCGTATCGCACTTTTCGAGAAGGTTTGATATAACGTTGAGCTTATCGGCAACCTTTGCACCGCCCAGAATTGCTACGAAAGGTCTTACGGGCTGCTCTACTGCATTTCCAAGATAGTTAATCTCTTTCTGCATAAGGTAGCCTACGGCTGTTTCCTTAACGTAATCTGTAACACCTACTGTTGAGCAGTGTGCTCTGTGTGCAGAACCGAATGCGTCCATTACAAATACATCTGCAAGTGAAGCAAGCTCCTTGCTGAAGGTTTCTATATTCTTTGTTTCTTCTTTGCGGAAACGTGTGTTCTGAAGCAATACAACGTCACCGTCATTCATAGCCTCAACAGCCTTTTTAGCGTTTTCGCCTACTACCTCATCGTCATTTGCGAAAACAACGTCCTTGCCGAGCAGCTCGCCCAGTCTTACTGCTACGGGAGCAAGTGAGAATTTTTCTTCTGCACCGTTCTTAGGCTTGCCGAGGTGTGAACAAAGAATAACCTTTCCGCCATCGTCAAGCAGCTTCTTGATTGTGGGAAGAGCTGCTGTAATTCTGTTGTCGTTTGTGATAACGCCCTCCTTGAGCGGTACGTTGAAATCACAGCGAACCAGAACTCTTTTGCCTTTTACATTGATGTCATCTACTGTAACCTTGTCTAAGAATCCCATTAAAAAACATCCTTTCAATAATATTTTAGAGTGTACCTTTGTATAGATATGGTACGGTATCAGCGTAAAGTTTTTCCTCAAAGCCTGAGAAAGTACCTTATACAATATATATATTATAATAAATTGCCACATTTTTCAATAGTTAATAACTGAATTTTTAACTATTTTATTTAAAATGCCGTTTGTTTCACGGATACGTAAATTTTAGTAATCAAATACTTGACAATAGTGAAATATACTGATAGAATAACATTGTTATGCTTATCGTGCGTAACTAATTCCTTACCCTGTTATGAGCAGGGTCATATGTCCATAAGGAGGTGCAATACAATGTCAGAAATAAAAAGTGCTTACGAGTCTGTAATGGTTATTTCACTCAAGCTTGGTGACGACGGCATTCAGTCAGTTATCGAAAAGTTCAAGGGTGTAATTTCAAGACACGCTGAGCTGGAAAGCGTTGACGAATGGGGTAAGCGTAGACTTGCTTATCAGATAAACAAGGAGTCTGAGGGCTATTATGTTCTGTTCAACTTCAACTGTACAGCAGAGTTCCCCGCTGAGCTTGACAGACGTTATAAAATCGCAGACGGTGTACTCAGAACACTGATTATCAAAAAGGCTGAGGCTTGATTCCGTTTGTAAAAGTTTGATTTGAATAAGAATTAGTTTGTTTGTAAAGAGAGATGATTCGTTTTGTTGAATAGAGTTGTTCTTATGGGTCGTCTGGTTGCCGAGCCTGAGCTTAAAACTACAGGTACGGGAATTTCCGTTTGCAGCTTCTGCATTGCGGTAGACCGCAACTATGTAAAGCAGGGTACGGAACGTCAGACGGACTTCATAAATGTTGTGGCATGGAGGCAGAGTGCAGAGTTTCTCTGCAAATATTTTGCCAAGGGTCAGTTAATCGCACTGGAGGGTTCTATCCAGAGCAGAACCTATCAGGACAGGGACGGAAATAACCGCTCCGTTACCGAGGTTGTTGCTGACGGTATATTCTTTACCGGCGACAGAAGAGAAAAATCTTCTTCAGGCAGCTACGGTAATTACGGTGTTCCCCTTCCTCAGGAACCGCCTGCTTTTAATCCGGGCTCAGGCTCTGTGGGCGGAAACGGCGGAATGTCCGGCAGCAATACGGCTGCGTATAACAACGGACTTCCCGAGGATTTCGAGGAGCTTCCCGAAGATGATGACCTGCCGTTCTAAAATTTTTTGATTAACGCAGCTTTGCTGTAGACTATAATATGGTATAAAGGAGAGTTTATTATGGCTGAAAGACCTGAAAAGGATAACCGCCGTGGCGGTCGTAAGGGTCGCAGAAAGGTTTGTGCTTTCTGTGTTGACAAGGTTGAAACTATTGACTATAAAGATATAGCAAGACTTCGCCGTTACGTATCCGAAAGAGCTAAGATTTTGCCCAGAAGAGTAACAGGTACATGTGCTCATCATCAGCGTGAGCTTACAGTTGCTATCAAACGTGCAAGACACATCGCACTGCTTCCCTACACAAGCGACTGATTTGCTGTATAACGCAGTTTCCGCACCGCCGAAAGGCGGTGCTTTTTGCAGACTTTTTTTAAATATTTTAAAAATTATATGCCATATCAAATTCAGATAATTGACAACATACATTTTGTATGTTAAAATTACAAAAGTGCCTCAACCACGGTTTTTGGAGCAAGCCTTTTATCAAGGATTTTCACCTTCCTCTGACTGTGATTGGTGAATACAATAGGCACAATATTATTAAAGAGGTGAAATTTATGTTGAAATCAGAAAAGGAAGCAATCATCAAGGAGTATGCTGTTCACGAGGGAGATACAGGTTCTCCCGAAGTACAGATAGCTTTGCTCACAAAGAGAATTAATGATCTTACTGAGCATCTCAAGGTTCACAAGAAGGATCATCACTCAAGACGTGGTCTTCTGAAGATGGTAGGTCAGAGAAGAAACCTTCTCAAATACCTCACCAAGGTTGACATCGAAAGATACCGTTCAATCATTTCAAGACTCGGTATTCGTAAATAATTGCTTGTTTTGGGGCAGACAGCTTAATTTCAGGCCGTCTGCCCTTAAATCAGTGTTCTTTTTCACACAGACAGGATTGTACCAGGTTAGCAGTGAAACGGCATTTTATTTTTTATGTTATGATGAAATACACGGCTGTGCGGCTTTTTCGGCGATTGCAGCCTGTTTCGGACTTGCGTCCGAAACCTTAATTCAGCCGTCATAACGGCTGAATTAAGCCAAAAGCCCAAGCTTTTGGAGGCTGCAATCGCATCCCCTGAGCATAGCACAGACGCTGTGCTGATATATATTTATTTATGATAAAATGCGGTTTAATTGCTAAGCGGTATAATTCTGCAGATAATATAGGTTTAATAGGAGATGTTTTTATGTTTGAAAATTACAGAGTTTTTAAAACTGAATTTGCAGGCAGACCTCTTGTTGTGGAAACAGGAAAGATAGCACAGCTTGCAAACGGTGCCTGTATGGTACGCTATGGTGATACCGTTGTAAACGTTGCAGTAACGGGAGCTGCAAAACCCAGAGATGGTATAGATTTTTTCCCGCTTTCGGTTGACTTTGAGGAAAAGCTCTATGCTGTGGGAAGAATACCCGGCTCATACCTTAAAAGAGAAGGCAGACCCTCAGAAAAAGCCATACTTGTTTCAAGAGTTATAGACAGACCGATAAGACCTCTGTTCCCTAAGGATATGAGAAATGATGTTTCGGTAATCTGTACGGTTATGTCAGTAGACCCCGACTGCTCACCCGAGATTACAGCTATGGTCGGTACGTCAATTGCTCTTTCAATTTCGGACATTCCCTGGAACGGCCCTATTTCGGGAGTATCAGTCGGACTTGTTGACGGAAATTTTGTTATCAATCCCAACAAGGAGGAAAGAGCAAAATCCAGAATGGCTGTAACCGTAGCTTCGACAGACAGCAGAATTGCTATGATAGAAGCAGGAGCAGACAGAGTATCCGATGAAGATATGTATGACGGAATTATGGCAGGTCATAAGGCAAATCAGGAGATAATCGAATTTATAAAGGGAATACAGAAGGAAATAGGAAAAGAGAAGTTCTCATATCCCAGCAATGAGCCTGACCACGAAATGTTCGAGAAAATTTTTGAATTTTCCGAAAGCGATTTGAAGGTCGCACTTGATACAGATGACAAGACTGTAAGAGATGCAAGACTTGTTCCCATATACGAGGCTGTTCACGCAAAATTTGACGAGGAATATCCCGAGCAGGAAGCAAAGATTGACGAATGTATGTATAAATGTCAGAAAACCATAGTACGCCGCTGGCTGCTTGACGAGCAGAAGAGAGTTGACGGCAGAGGTATGAATGATATAAGACCTCTTGCGTCTGAAGTAGGCTTGCTTCCCAGAGCACACGGCTCAGGTCTTTTTACAAGAGGACAGACACAGGTTCTCACAGTAGCTACACTCGGCCCTGTAAGTGACCAGCAGATTCTGGACGGCATAGATGACGAGGAAACAAAGAGATATATGCACCACT
Source organism: uncultured Eubacteriales bacterium (assembly GCA_900316025.1). Lineage (GTDB taxonomy): Bacteria > Bacillota > Clostridia > Oscillospirales > Acutalibacteraceae > CAG-964. The sequence continues at coordinate 42,189 of ONBJ01000017.1, read as the reverse complement.
ATAATTTCCCCTCATACTCTGTCGGAGAAACAAGACCCAGCAGAGGTCCCGGCAGACGTGAGATAGGTCACGGAGCATTGGCTGAAAGAGCACTTGTTCCCGTTATTCCCTCTGTTGAGGAGTTTCCCTATGCTCTCAGACTTGTTTCAGAAGTAGTATCCTCAAACGGTTCAACCTCACAGGGTTCAATATGCGGTTCTACACTGGCTCTTATGGACGCAGGCGTACCCATAAAAGAACCCGTTGCAGGTATCTCATGCGGACTTATCACCGAGGGCGAGCGTTGGATGACTATGGTTGACATTCAGGGTCTTGAAGACTTTTTCGGCGATATGGATTTCAAAGTTGCAGGTACTCATGACGGTATAACCGCAATACAGATGGATTTGAAAATTTCAGGACTTACTCCCGAAATGGTAAAGGAAGCTCTTGAAAAAACTCACAAGGCAAGAAATTATATACTTGATGAAATTATGCTCAAGGCTATTCCCGAACCCAGAGCCGAGCTTTCAAAATACGCACCCAAGATGCTCACAACCACTATACCCGTTGACAAGATAAGCGAGGTTATAGGAAAGAGCGGAAAGGTTATTAAGGAAATTCAGGCTGAGTGCGAGGTCAAGGTAGATATAACAGATGACGGAAACGTATTCGTAAGCGGTCTTGACTTTGAAAACTGCAAACGTGCTATTGAAATAATAGATACAATAGCAAAAGATCCCGAACCCGGTGCTATATACAAGGGAAAGGTTACAAGAATTATGGATTTCGGTGCATTTGTCGAAATAGCACCCGGTAAGGAAGGCTTGTGCCATATTTCTCAGCTTGACGTAAGACGTACCGAAAAGGTTGAGGACGTTGTAAATGTAGGCGATGTAATCATAGTAAAGGTTCTTGAAATTGATGACAAGGGCAGACTTAATCTTTCAAGACGTGACGCACTTATTGAGGTCGAGGGTCTTACACCTGAGCATAACAGCCAGTACGCTCCACGTCCCAGAGGAAACAGAAGAAACGGAAAAAGATAATCATATCTTTGTGATATAAATATAAATCTGCTTCGGAACGGGGGGATTTTTCAGATGAAGCTTAAGCGGTTTTTGAGAGAAGTAGGAGATGAAGATATTATAAGGATATTCCTCAAAGGTCAGCCGGCAACAGGTGCTTTCACGGTCTATTCATTCAAGAGAAGTATGGAATATAAGATATTCAAGACAGCAACTGTAGATTATGTGGAGGAAATACCTGTTCCGCACGGCAAAGTAGTAAACGTATACGTTAAAGACTAACGTTTATTAAGAACCTGTTTAATGTGCTGCCGCATAACAGACTGAGGTTTAAACGAATTTTTCAGGTTTCCGTTGAACCTCAGTCAAGCGTGCGGCTCTGATATAACCGATTTAAGCTTGATTGAAACTACAAATAATTAATCTCAGTGATTGAAAAGAGGTAGGCAGAAAAATGACACTCAGACAATTTTTCAGGTATTTGAAAAAGAATACTGTTGTAAGGGTATTCAAGGATAAAATGCCTGTTGCAGATCCGTGTGAGGTAAGGGTATTCAAAAAAAGTATACCGTATCACGAACTGAAAAATAAAAGAATGGTATATATGGCAGAGCTGCCTGCACCTTACGGAAAAATAATCAATATACACGTAGAAAATTAATACAGAAAAAAATAACAGATAACTTATACAGGGGCAGTATATACGGAAATTTCTTTCATCGTTATATACTGCTCATAATGTTTTTTACCCTGCAAATATAAAAATGTTAATATTAGTCAAAATTTCCGATAAAATTTATATGAGTTTTTATAAAAAATTTTTTACAGGGTATAGAAATATCTATAAAAAAAGAGTATAATAAGACTTAGTGTCGGCTTTATCGGAATGCAGCGTTAAAACCGCATTCCGTGAAAACGGCTGTAATACGTTTTTAATCGACCTGACATATTAATCTGTCAGGTTTCAGAATAACTGCACTCACTGAATATTCAGTGTATGCAGCGGTCTTGAAAAGGAGAATACATATATGGAAAAGAAAAATTTGGACTGGGCCAATATGGGCTTCGGTTACAGAAAAACTGACAAGAGATTTGTTTCTACATTCAAGGATAATAAGTGGGACAACGGAGCACTCATTGAAGATGATATGATTACAATGAGCGAGTGTGCCTGCGTACTTCAGTATGCACAGACCTGCTTTGAGGGTCTTAAGGCATATACCACCGCAGACGGCAGAATTGTATGCTTCCGTCCTGACCTCAATGCAAAGAGAATGTTCGATACCTGTGCAAGACTTGAAATGCCCCAGTATCCCGTTGATAAATTTGTAGAGGCTGTTGTGGCAACCATAAAGGCTAATGAAGCTTATGTACCTCCCTACGGCTCAGGTGCAACACTTTATATCAGACCTTATATGTTCGGTATAAATCCCGTTATAGGCGTTAAGCCTGCCGATGAATATCAGTTCAGAATATTCACAACACCCGTAGGTCCTTACTTCAAGGGCGGTGCAAAGCCTATAACAATAAGAGTAAGCGATTTCGACCGTGCAGCACCTCACGGAACAGGTCATGTAAAAGCAGGTCTTAACTATGCTATGAGCCTTCACGCTATAGTTTCCGCTCACAAGGAAGGCTTTGACGAAAACCTCTACCTTGACCCTGCAACAAGAACAAAGGTTGAGGAAACAGGCGGTGCTAATTTCCTGTTCATAACCAAGGACAACAAGGTAGTAACTCCGAAATCGGACAGCATACTCCCGTCAATAACAAGACGTTCGCTTATGTATGTAGCAGAAAACTATCTCGGTCTTGAGGTTGAGCAGAGAGAGGTTTATCTTGATGAGCTTAAAGATTTTGCAGAGTGCTGTCTGTGCGGTACGGCTGCGGTCTTATCTCCCGTAGGAAAGATTGTAGACCACGGCAACGAAATATGCTTCCCCAGCGGTATGGAGAAAATGGGTACAATTACTCAGAAACTTTACGATACGCTCACAGGCATACAGATGGGTACAATCGAAGCTCCCAAGGGCTGGATTTGCGAAGTAAAGTAAGCTTTTATGATATTTACAGGCGACAGTTTCACACTGCCGCTTGTTTTTTATAAAAGTATGAAACATAAAGTTTAGGTCAAGCCTTTTCAAAGGCTTGCGGTTTCCCAAGGCAGAGCTTTTGGTGGGATTTTTAATGGCAAAGCCCTTAAACTAAAAACATTTACAGTATGTTAATTGACTTTTTATCGTGATTTTCGTACAATTTAGTTGTAAGCTGTATGTATAAGGAGTTTTTTTATGAAAAAATTTTTTGCAGTTATATTTTCATTTGTAGTTCTTGCAGCCGCTTCAACGGCTATGAGCAGCTGCGGCTGTTCAAACAGTCAGAATTCGTCTGTTTCAGCTTCGCAGAATTCTTCGCAACAAATATCCTCCTCCCCCGAAAAAGATCTGGTAGGAAACTGGGGAGAACGCTCCGATAATGTTGAAGCAGAATTCAACGATGACGGTACCTGTAAAATAGGCGGAGTAAATGGTACTTATAGTGTCGATGATAAGCATACTCTTACCGTAACACCCGACGGAGATAATGCTGCACCTATGACTTTTGAATATGCCCCGTCTGACAGCAGCTCTGTTGCACAAAATCAGTGGAGAGTATCTGGAAACAAGCTTTATATCAACGGCTATCAGTACTCAAAAACAACTTCCGAAAATAAGGGGGAAACTAAGGTGGAAACTCAGACCTCCTCTTCTTCAGAAAGTAACGGCTCAGACGTTTCATCTTCAGCCGCAAGCAGTAAGGACAGCTCCTCACCTACTGAAAAATCAACAAGTAAAAGCCAGCCTTCTTCAAGTAAAAGTGAAAGCAGCTCCTCGTCAAAGACAGAAAGCCGACCTTCAAGCTCCGAAAGCAGTTCGTCAGGTTCTGCAGAGAGCAAACCGTCAGACTCTTCGTCAACGAGCAGTTCTTCAACCGTCACTTCTTCATCAGGAATATCATCTTCACAGCCTGATGACGGTGCAGAAGATGACATAATAACAATTTATCAGAATTTAGATGATTTTGTAATGTAAGTTCATTGAGAATTTCTGAGCCTATATCACTCAACAAAAAATGCGGCAGTCTGCTAAAAGTCAGAGCTGTCGCATTTCTATAGAAACAGTCCGAGCATAACCCTCGGCTTTGATAAAGCTGCGATTGCAGACGGCAAAAGCTACGCTTTTGTCCCGTTCAAAGCATAGGCTTTGAACGGCACGGCGGCAAAGCCGCCGTGGTCTGCAATCGCCAGAATTTAGTAAAAAGTCTGAAGCATATTGTATACATTTTAAATATATGCTAAAATTAATCAGACATTATGATATATTTCGACAAATTATTCGTTTTTGTAAGGAGATAAAATTTATGTCCGTAAATGTAAAACTTATAGCTCATACCCCAAATCCTGAGCAGACAGTTGCGGCTGCGGCAAAGCTTTGCTATTCGCCGTCCTCGGTTGACGATATTCTGGACGGTCTTGATGAAGAAAAAAGCCGTTCCTTTATCCGAATGCTTGCTTCAATGGGACACGAAAGTCCTATGGAACACGTAAGCTTTACCTTTGGTATTGACGGAATTTCAAGAGCCTGTTCACACCAGCTCGTAAGACACAGAATAGCATCATACAGTCAGCAATCGCAAAGGTATGTTGACGGCAACTGCTTCGGATTTGTAACACCGCCGTCCATAGCAGAGTGTCCCGATGCTCTCGCAGAATACCAAAAAGCCATAGAAACCCAAAGCAAGGCATATTCTGTTATAAGAGATACACTAATATGTGAAAGCATACGCAATTCCGATGACGGAAATCACCTTAAAGGAACTCACGAAAATATTATTGAAGAATACAGGCTTATAAATAAAAACAAGCTTGCAGACTTTACCAAAAAAGCAAACGAGGACGCACGCTTTATTCTTCCGAATGCCTGTACTACCTCAATAGTAGTTACAATGAATGTACGCTCTCTTCATAACTTTTTCGCACACAGATGCTGTAACAGGGCACAGTGGGAAATAAGGGAGCTTGCCGTACAAATGCTCAAAATCTGCAAAGATACAGCACCTTCTTTATTTGAGAGTGCAGGGCCGAAATGTCTTGAGGGAAAATGTCCCGAGGGTAAAATGTGCTGCGGCAAAACAGAACAGGTTCGGGATTTCTTCTCAAAGCTTTGATTATCGGGAGGAGTATATGCAAAAGCTCATAGTTATAGAGGGTCTTGACGGAAGCGGAAAAGCTACTCAGACAAAATTGCTTACAGAATGGTTCATTAAAAACAATCTCGATGTAAGACAAATAAGCTTTCCCGACTACGAAAATCCGTCATCGGCACTGGTAAAGCTCTATCTTGAAGGAAAACTCGGAAAAAATCCCGATGATGTAAATGCCTATGCCGCATCTTCATTTTACGCTGTAGACAGATACGCAAGCTATAAACAGTTCTGGGAAAAGGACTACCTCAGCGGAAAAATAATAATAGCCGACAGATACACCACATCAAATGCAATATATCAGCTTTCCAAGGTTAAATCCGACAGCCGTGACGAATTTCTTGAATGGCTGGAATTTTACGAGTACAATCAGCTTCAGCTTCCTGTACCCGACCTTACAGTTTATCTTGATATGCCTCCGGAAATATCGCAGGAGCTTCTTGCAAAGCGTTACAACGGCGATTCAAGCAAAAAGGATTTGCACGAAAGCAATTTCAGCTTTTTGCAGCAGTGCAGGGAATCGGCTCTCTACTCTGCAAAAAAATACGGCTGGCATATAATAGATTGTTCACAGTATGGGAAAGCTAAATCGGTACAGGCTGTTCACTCCGCAGTACTTGATATAGTCAGGGAAAACTTTTTATAAACTGATACATTAAAAATATCCCCGAAGGTATGGAGCAGGTACGCACTGCGATTGCAGACGGTCAAAAGCTTTGCTTTTGACCAAATAAAAGCGAATGCTTTTATTTCACGGCAATGCCGTGGTCTGCAATCGCCAAAGCTTTCCGCACACTTTGGGGCAAAGATAATTAAAGGAGAGTATAAAACTATGATTTACGTTTTTTTAGCTGACGGCTTCGAGGAAACAGAAGCTTTGACAACAGTAGACATTTTGAGAAGAGCCTCACTTGATGTCAGAACCGTAGCCGTAAAGAAGGAAGGCACTCTGGTAACATCTTCTCACAACATAACCGTATCCGCCGATATTAACCAGAATGATATTACTGAGGAAAATCTTGAAGGTGTAATACTGCCCGGAGGTAGGCCCGGTACGCTCAATCTTGAAAATTCCGCAGTTGTGGTTGAATATACCGCCTACTGTGCGGACAATAATTTAATCATAGGTGCAATATGTGCCGCACCGTCCGTACTTGGCAAGATGAATATTCTTAACGGAAAAAAAGCAACCTGTTTCCCCGGCTTTGAAAAATTCCTCAAGTCTGCAAAATATACCCCTGAGTTTACTGTATGTGACGGAAACATCGTAACCGCAAAAGGTATGGGAGCAACAATACCTTTTGCACTCAAGCTGACCGAACTGTTTAAGGGAAAGGCTGCCGCAGAAAGCGTACAGGCTTCCTTACAGTGTCCGTACAGCTATGAATAAGAACAGCGTAAGAAACATCAAGAACTCACTTCGGGCATATTACAAAAAAGTACGTGCATCGTCAGACGAAAGCTCACGAAAGGAATACAGCCGCATAATAACTAAAAAAATAATGTCGGCTGACTTCTACCGAAATACAGACACCGTTTTTACCTATGTTTCATTTTCAACAGAGCCAGACACAAAAGAGCTTATACGCTGCTCTTTGAACAACGGAAAAAAGGTTGCCGTGCCGTACTGTATTCCCGAAACAAGTATTATGAAGTTCTTCTATATAGAAAGTGAACAGCAGTTAAAAAAAGGAAGCTTCGGAATTTATGAGCCTGTTGCGGAAGAATGTGAGGAGGCAACGGAAAAGTCAGGTATCATTATCGTACCTGGACTTGCGTTCGACAGCAGAGGCTACAGAATAGGATACGGCAGAGGCTTCTATGACAGGTATCTGCCCGACTTTAACGGAGAAAAAATCGGCATATGCTACAATAACTGTATTCGGAAATGTGTTTTGCACGACAGCTTAGATGTACGTGTAAATTACATAATTACCGAGAAATTTACAAAATTTATTGCAAAATAATTTACTTTGGGGTATTATATAATTTGGAATGCTGTGCTGTATAAATCAGTTGATTTCCCGAACAAAGGCATTCACGGCATACAGCCTGGTAAATGGATTTATACGGCAAATTTGTTAAGTTTTAGACTTAAAGAAAGGAAACAGCTATATGAATGACGATATGAAAATGGATTTTTCAACAGACATAGAAGCCGCCCGAAAAAAGCGTGTAAAATCCTTTAAGCTGAATCTGGATAATAAAGCGGCTGAGGAAGATGCAAATTCGGACGTTTTCGGAAGTAACTCCGACAGCGGCAGCAGCGAAATTGATACCGAAGCATCTGCAAAAATGATGGCAGATGATTTTTCCGACAAATTCTCACTTCACAAATATACATCTGCCGACCAGATAGACAACGAAAATTCCTCCGATGAAATCTTTGAGGGTGAGGAACGTGCAATCGTTGATAATGACGATGAAGACCCCTCTCTCGAAATCTCCAGCTTTTCCAACAAAGAACAGAAATACAAGATGGATAAGGCTGAACGTAAGGCAGCAAAAGAGTATAAGAAAAAGGAAAAGGCACGTCTTAAAGAAAAGGCGGGAAAAAACGGCTGTCTGTTCAGGTTTATATGGCTGTGTATGGTTGTATCCGTTTCGATTATACTCGGAATGTTTATGTGGAACGGTATGCGTGACCTTCTGGGAATAAACAGACCTGAGGAGGGCGACAGCATAATTCTCGATGTTCCGCCCGATATGAGCTTCAATCAGATTGTCGAAATGCTTAAATCCAACAATCTTATAAAGGACGAATTTTTCTTCCGTCTTTATGCTCATATAACGCATTCCACAAAGGGCTTTGAAGAGGGTATGTACACAATGCGTCCCAATATGGACTACGAAGCTATACTGAATACACTTCAGTCGGGACAAAGACCTACCGAAACCATATCCGTACAGTTCAAGGAAGGTATGACGGTAAGACAGGTTGCCGAAGCTCTTGAGGATAAGAAGGTATGCAAGGCTGATAAATTCCTCGAGCTGTGTAATTCCGATACCTTTGATGAGGAATATTCCTTCCTCAAGGAAATCAAAAGAAATGACCTTTGTGCATACAAGCTTGAAGGCTATCTCTTCCCCGATACTTATGAGTTCTATATCGGTGAGGACGCAGACGACAGTGTACGAAGATTCCTTGATAACTTTGAGTATAAGATATGCAAAAAGACCAGCAACGTTGCAGGCTATCCCGAGGCTGTTTCAATCGAGCGTGTAATCAAGGACAGAGGAAAGACTTTAGATGACGTTGTTAAAATGGCTTCACTTATTCAGGCTGAGGCTGCCGACATAAAGGATATGTACGTTGTTTCTTCCGTATTCTATAACAGACTTGCTACTGTAAATACAGGCGGTGTATCGCCTTACGGTGACTACGACCTCGACAAGCTGAAATCAGACGCAACGCTGTATTATCCCTACAGTGCTCAGGAAGATATTCCTCAGGAAATTGTGGCTACATTCAAGAGCAATTACAACACCTACAATATCGCAGGCTTGCCGCCTGGATCAATATGCAACCCCGGACTTGATGCAATTGATGCCGCAATCAATCCCGACAGCACCAACTATTACTACTTCTGCCATAAAGCTCCTACAGAAACAGACGGTGCAACTCCTTTCTATGCTGCTACATTCAGCGAACATCAGAACAACCTTGTTCTTGCAGGTCTTGTTTAAAAAACATAAAGATTTTAATTCAATACTTAACGGCTTCCGTCCATTCGGGCGGAAGCCGTATTTTTAAGTTAAATATTTTATCGGATAACTTACAGCAATCTGTCCCAGCCTTGTAAAATAACCGTATGCCCGTCAACATACTTATTGCGGAAATACTCTGCTTTAGCTCTGTTTGCAGTAATTTCTTCAGGATATTTTTTGCAGATTTCGTCAAATTCACTTTCGCTTATCTCACTTGTCGTGATATAGTCGCTGTTTCTGTCGGGATAGCCGTGCCATGCAAAATACTGTCTTTTTCCGTTATGTGTTCTGTAACCGCAGCCAAATCGTACATTATTGGAAATCACACGAAAGAAATAGTCCTTGTTCTTATCCATTTGGTTGTCCTCCTCAAAATCATATTTTGAACATTATACCATATGTCATTTAATGAAAGCTACACTTTTCACATTTTTACAAAATAAAAAAGCTCTGCGTGATGCAAAGCTGAATTATATAAAACATCAGAATAAATCGAAAGTAAAAATCCCCATAATTTTCTTTGACGGTCTGGAAACATTCTCATTCGGATTATTACTGAAAGATTGGTGAGACTCTGGAAAATATAGTCCCCATTCGTTGAAATTCACGACAGCTTCGTTTATTATGGCGGTGCTTTCCCCTTCATCGGTCACAGTATGCTTCAATACTTTCTTTTGAGTAAGCCTGAAATTTTGAAATCCCATTTCTTTCAGCACATCTTCCAGTGTTTTATTCTGCTCAATCGAATGTTTCACACTGCTGAACTGAAACCAGCCATAGTCATTAAAGTTAAAGAAATCATTGTGAAATCTGCTGTAATCTGAATGCTTTTTGGCAAATTCCATATAATCAACGCCGTTTTTATAATTATCCCCGATATTTTCCACAGCATAGGTAACAATATCATACAATTCTTCCATTTTTTCAGGTTCACCATAATAATTCCAGTACGCAACAGCAAAGTCATTTACAAGCTGTTCTTCATCTGCTGCGGAAACATCAACACCTTTATTATATCGCATCAGACCGTGTCCCATTTCGTGAATCACGTTGTAATACTGAAAATACAGACGAAATCTTTCCTCGGTTTTTTCTTCACCCATCGCCGCTGTAACATTTTGCCTGTCTGATTCATTCCAGTCAGTCCATCGTGCCGTCTTAATCAAATATATATTCGGAGAAAGAAAAACTGAAAGAAGAAGTGACAGAAAAACAAGTATCACAATGATTGTTCCTATCATATCCCCTTTTGAGCTGAAAATACCGTATTTTTTCTTAGTCCTGTTTCCTTCATCAAAGCCTGTATTCATTTATCCGATGCTCCTTTTTGTTGGATATTATCAGTCATACACTGAGAAGTATTGTATCAGATTACAGAATAATTTACAAGAACCTTTTCAGCAATCTATTTCCGTTAAAGGGTTTCACCCTTTAAAATCCTGACCAAAGGCTCCGCCTTTGGAAACCGCAAGCCTTTGAAAAGGCTTGACCTAAACTTTATGGTTTGTGTTTTTTGGGGTCTGATTATTTAAAATAGTTTACTCCGCTTTCAAAAATCTTCTGGTCTTTCTCAAACGGAACATTTGCGTAAAGATTTTCTCCCTTACGCTCCGAATGACCCATCTTACCGAATATTCTTCCGTCGGGACTTGTTATACCCTCTATAGCACATACAGAACCGTTGATATTGAAAGCAATATCATCAGAAGGTAAACCGTCAGGATTTACGTACTGTGTAGCAACCTGTCCGTTGGCAATCAGAGTATTGAGCATATCATCATCAGCCATAAATCTTCCCTCACCGTGAGATACGGGAACAGCAAAGACATCGCCTGCATTTACACCCGACAACCAAGGGGATTTTACGGAAGTAATGCGTGTATATGCCATATGTGAAATATGTCTGCCTATGGTATTGAATGTAAGAGTGGGCGAGTTTTCCTTGATTTCGGTAATTTTTCCGTAAGGAACAAGTCCAAGCTTGATAAGAGCCTGAAAACCGTTGCATATACCAAGCATAAGACCGTCACGTTTTTCAAGCAAATCTGTAACAGCCTGAGAAATAACAGGGTTTCTGAAAGTAGTTGCTATAAACTTACCCGAACCGTCAGGCTCATCGCCGCCGCTGAATCCACCGGGGAGCATTATAATCTGTGACTGCTTAATCATTTTTTCCATCTGAGCTATTGTTTCTTCAATATCGTTGGGAGTAAGATTTTTTACAATCAGAAGCTGAGGCAAAGCACCTGCTTTTTCAAAAGCTCTTGCGGTATCTACCTCACAGTTAGTTCCGGGGAATACAGGAATAAACACTCTGGGCTTAGCAGTCTTTATTACAGGGGAAAGTACGCTGCGTTGTGTATACAGCGGAATATCGTGAGTTATTGCAGGACATTCTGCCTTTGTTGCAAATACCTTTTCAAGCTTGCCCGACCATATATCTATGAGTTCATCGAGCTGAATTTTTCCGCATTTTATGTCTATTACGGGAGTTTCCAAAGTTTTTCCGAGGGGATAAGCAAGAACGCCGCTGTCGAGTTCTGCATTTTCGGAAAGTTCAAGGATAATTGCTCCGCTATGAGGTGCAAACAGTTCTTTTTCGGTGAGTTCGTGGTCAAAGGTGAAGCCTATCTTATTTCCGAAGCACATTTTAGCTACTGCGGCAGCCGCACCGCCCTCTTTTACAACCGAAGCGGATAATATTTTTCCGTCACAGGCAAGTTCATAGACAGCTTTATATAATTTTTTCAGAGCTTCCCATATGGGCATTTGTGTTGTCTTATCCACGGGAACGGGAATATATATTACGTTGGAATCAGCCTTTTTAAACTCAGCGGAAACGGTTTTTGAAGCCTTTGTCATAGCAACGGCGAAGCTGACCAGTGTAGGCGGTACATCGAGGCTTTCAAATGAGCCTGACATACTGTCCTTACCGCCGATAGACGGTATACCCATTCCAAGCTGAGCCGACATAGCACCTAAAAGAGCAGCCGCAGGCTTACCCCAGCGTTCGGGCTTATCGTAAAGACGCTCGAAATATTCCTGGAAGGTAAGTCTTGCCGTAAGGGGATTTGCACCGACAGCGGCAAGCTTTGAAAGTGACTCGACAACCGCAAACGCCGAACCGTGGAACGGTGACCAGCGTGACACTCCGGGAATAAATCCGAAGCTCATAGAGGTTGCATCGTCTGTTTCGCCCTTTTCGAGAGGAATTTTTGCAACCATAGCGTCCTGAGGTGTAAGCTGATATTTTCCGCCATAGGGCATAATTACGGTAGCTGCACCGATACTTGCGTCAAATCTTTCGCCAAGACCAATCTGTGAGCATACCTCAAGACGTGACATATTGTTTTTGAACGCTTCGACCTTTGTCATATTTTTAAGAATATCGGGAACATTGTTTCTGTAGTTGCTTTCCTCATCGGGAGCGGTTATATAAGCCTTAGCCGTCTGGGTAACGCCGTTTGTATTCAGGAATGCACGGCTGAGGTTTACAATGGTATCCCCTCTCCATGTCATAGTAAGACGGGGATTTTCGGTAACAACAGCTACGGCAGTAGCCTCAAGGTTTTCGGTATGGGCATATTCTATAAAGCTTTCTACATTTTCGGGAGAGAGTACTACAGCCATTCTTTCCTGAGATTCCGATATAGCAAGCTCTGTGCCGTCAAGACCTTCATATTTTTTAGTAACTTTATCCAAATCGACTGCAAGACCATCTGCAAGCTCGCCTATAGCTACACATACACCGCCTGCACCGAAATCGTTGCAGCGTTTTATCATAGTTGCTACGTTCTTATTTCTGAAAAGACGCTGTATTTTTCTTTCTGTAGGGGGATTTCCTTTCTGAACCTCTGCACCGCAGGTTTCGATTGACTGCTCCGTATGAGCCTTTGAAGAGCCTGTAGCACCGCCGCAGCCGTCACGGCCTGTTCTTCCTCCGAGCAAAACTATTATGTCATCGGGAAGAGGTACTTCACGGATAACGTTTTCTTTTGGAGAAGCACCTATAACCGCACCGATTTCAAGTCTTTTTGCGACATAGCCCGAATCATAGAGTTCGGTTACCTGTCCTGTTGCAAGACCTATCTGGTTGCCGTATGAGCTGTAGCCTGCTGCTGCTCCCGTTGTGATTTTTCTGCTTGGGAGCTTTCCGTGCATTGTATCCTTGAAAGCGACAGTGGGGTCACCGCTGCCTGTTACACGCATAGCCTGATATACATAGGAACGTCCTGAGAGGGGGTCACGGATAGCACCGCCAAGACAGGTTGCAGCTCCGCCGAAGGGTTCAATTTCGGTAGGGTGGTTATGAGTTTCGTTCTTGAACTGTACAAGCCATTTTTCGGTTACTCCGTCTATTGTAACGGGTACTTCTATCGAACAGGCATTGATTTCATCGCTTACATCAAGGTCAGGTATAAGACCTCTTTTTCTGAGCAGCTTCATTCCTGTGAGAGCCATATCCATAAGGGAAACATCTCTTGTACTGTTCTCTCCGTAAATTTCATCTCTTGAAGCGTAGTACTCTGAAAGGGCATTTTCTATAGCAGTGCTTAACGCACCTTTTTCTATTTCTATTTTTTCAAGTCTGGTCAGGAAAGTTGTATGTCTGCAATGGTCTGACCAGTAGGTATCTATTACTCTTAACTCCGTTACGGTCGGATTTCTTTTTTCGTCATCTCTGAAATAGTCACGGCAGAATTTCAAATCGCTGAGCGTCATAGCAAAGCCCATTGAATTATAGTATTCCGACATCTGTTCATCGTCAAATGAGATAAAGCCTTCAACCTCGGCTACCTTTTCGGGAGCAGTTACGGGGATTTCAAGATTTTCAGGTTTTTCCAGAGATGCCAGACGTGACTCTACAGGGTTAATCATATAATTTTCTATTTTAATCAGGTCGTCATCTGTAATATCGCCCTTTACGGCAACAACCTTTGCACTTACTACAGTCGGACGTTCTCCCTGAGTGAGAAGCTGGGCACACTGTGAAGCACTGTCGGCACGCTGGTCATACTGTCCGGGGAGGTATTCCATAGCGAACAGCTTCCAGCCGTCCTCAACGGGGAGTTCCTCGTCATAAACGTTATCCTGATTGGGTTCGGAAAAAACAATAACCTTTGCCTTTTCAAACTCATCGGCAGTAAGTCCCGATACATCGTAGCGGTTTACAAGTCTGAGAGCCGTAAGAGCTTTAAGTCCGAGATTATGCCTTAAATCCCAAAGCGTCTGAGATGCTTCAACATCAAAGCCTTTTTTCTTTTCTACAAATATTCTCGTCACCTGTGACATTAAAAAAATCAGTCCTTTCAATCGGTTAATTGAATTACAGAATAATTCTATCATAAAATATCCGCTTTTACAACGAAATATTGATTATAAAACATTACAAAAAGAGTTATTGACTGTTTTCAGGGTTATCAGGATTATTGTTGAGTTCTTCAATAATTACGGGGCGGTGTTCCTGTAATGATTTCTGAACATCGAGTATTCTCTGATTTGACGAACCCCTGAAATGCAGCATAAGACTTTTCTTTGACAAAACAAAAGGGCCGTCAACAAGAATATCGGCATTTTCAAGAAGTTCTTTCCATTGAGGGTGTTCGGAAAATCCTGCCTGAAGCTGCTCGAAGGTGAAGCCTGTATAAATCATCACGTTAAGCCCTTTTTTATGGCATTTCTTTGCAAGCTCCGTAAGAGGTTCGCACTGCATAAATGGTTCGCCACCTGAAAAGGTCACACCCTGAAGCATAGGGTCTTGTTCGACAGCTTTAATTATGTTGTCGGTATCGCTCATATAACCGCCGTTGAAGTCGTGTGTCTGCGGATTGTGGCAGCCCTCGCACTTATGAGGACAGCCCTGTGTAAATACCGTCATTCTTATTCCGGGGCCGTCAACAATGGATTCTCTTACAACGCCTGCAAGACGTATTTTACTCATAACTTTAAACACTCCTGTCAGATAAAAAATTATATTATCACTTCAAATGTGGTTGTACTGTCGCTGCATTTTACCGAAATGCTTCCGTGATGGTTTTCGGCAATCTGTTTTGCTATGGCAAGACCCAGACCGTAGCGGTTTTCTTCTCTTGAACGTGATTCATCGGCACGGAAAAATCTCTCAAAAATCTTGTCACGCAGTTCATACGGTACAGGCTCGCCCTGATTTGATACGCTTATCATACATCTGTTTTTTATACGCTTAGCGTCTACCGTTACCGTGCCGCCTTCATAGCAGTGTTTTATTGCATTGTCGGTAAGTATTGCTACAACCTGTTTAAGCTGCTCCTCGTTTCCGTTTACGATTATTTCTTCGTCCAGGTCGCACATAAGGAGTACGCCTTTCTCAAAAGCAACGCTTTCAAACGGCATAGTAACCTCCATAATTGCGTTGCATATGTCGAACCTCTGCATAGTGCTGTTTTCGGAATTTGTTTCAAGCCTTGTCAGGGTAAGCAGACTGTTTATAAGTCTGCTCATTCTTTCTGTTTCGGATAGTATATATCCAAGCCATTTATTTTCGCCTATATCCTCGTGCAGTATATCCGCATTGGCACTTATTACGGCTATCGGAGTTTTCAACTCGTGACTTGCGTCTGATATAAACTGTTTCTGCTTGTTGAAGGTTTCTTCCACAGGCTTTACAATATTTGCGGAGATAAGAAACGCAGCCACGACAATAACCGCCATACCGAATACAAATATTATTACAGAACTGAAAAGCATTGTCTGAGTACTCTGCACAATGGAGCGGTTGTCCATAAATCCGACAATATGGCTTGTTCCGAAACCGCCGTAATCAAAATCCTTTACAATGAAAATGAGGTCTTTTATTCTTCCTCTTTTGAACGTTTCGGATAATACCTGTCGGGTGAGTGCGGATATTTGCTCGTAAGAATAGCCGTCATCGTCCTGAGCAGCAATATTTGTTATGTTTCCGTCAGTTCCTACAAAGGCTATATAAATGTCATTATCCTCATAGCCACGCTCATCATAGTAATAGTACTTGTCGGTGCTGCCGAAATAATTTCCGAAATAACTGCCGAAATAGCTCGTGGGAGCGGAAAGAGAAGCCATTATACGGTTAAGTCTGCCGTATGATACATCTGTTACCGCATGATAGTTTGATATGTTTACCGCAAGAAGAACTCCCGTAAGTACAAGCGATAAAATCAGGGTAAGCAGAAGAATAAGCTTGATTCTCAGCTTTTTAATCATTTAGCTTCCTCCAGTATGTAGCCAAGCCCACGCACTGCCTTGATTGATACCTTTGAACCTATAAATTTTATCTTTTTTCTTGTAAACGATACGTAAACCTCAGCATTGTTATATTCGCTGTCGCTTTCAAGTCCCCACAGCTTTTCAACTATCTGTTCTTTGGTGACAATCTGATTTTTGTTTTTCATCATAAGTTCAAGAAGCTGAAATTCCTTTACTCCCAGCTTCATACTCTTGCCTGTCTTGCCGCAGGATATTTCGCCCATATTTGTATTAAGCTCCATATCTCCGAAGGTTATTACACTGCTTTCAATTTCGCCCTTTCTTCTTGTTATAGCCCTCAGCCTTGCAAGAAGCTCCTTTGTCTGAAACGGCTTTGTCATATAATCGTCCGCACCGCAGTCAAGTCCCTGTACCTTGTCATCAAGTCCGCTTTTTGCCGTCAGCATTAAAACAGGTGTCTTTATTCCCTCGGCTCTCATATTCTGAAGAACCTCAAAGCCGTTCATCTCAGGCAGCATTACGTCAAGCACTACGGCATCGTATATTCCTGTAAGTGCCTGATATAAACCGTCCTGTCCGTTGTCCGATATGTCAACCGTGTACTTTTCCTTTTTTAAAATTTCTCTGAGTGCGTCCGCAAGACTGTACTCATCTTCCACTATAAGAATACGCATAGCTGTTTCCTCTTTTCATATGAAAACTTGCGGCTTCGCATATGCGGCGATTGCCTGTATCAAAAGCTTTGCTTTTGATACGGTTAAAGGGTAAACCCTTTAACCGCCTTGCGGATTAGTCCGCAAGGCGGCAATCGCCGCCCGAAGCTTTTGCTGTAACTATATGTTCTGATTATACCATAAAACTATGACAAAAGTTACAGCATTTTTTAAATTATATTCTGTACGAAAAATCAATTCTATGTTATAATGGAAAAAAATAAACGCTCAGGGAGGGCTACAAGGTATGAAATATGATACAGCTTACGCTAAACTGATAAAAAAAGAAGAAACAGCAGAGAATATTTTTGATTTTGTGCTGGAATGTCCGCAGCTTGCTGAGAAAGCAAAAGCGGGTCAGTTTGCCCACATTGCCGTACCGGGGAAAACCTTACGCAGACCAATATCAATATGTGATGCAGACGAAAGGAATATAAGGATAGTTTTTCAGATAAAAGGAGAGGGAACAGAAATACTTTCCAAAAGCAAGGAAGGAGATTTGATAGATATTCTTGCACCGCTGGGACACGGCTTTGATATTCCCAAGGGGAAAAGGATTGCTTTTGTCGGAGGAGGAATAGGAGTACCGCCTATGCTTTTCAGTGCAAAGCAGGCTGATGATGCCGTAGCAGTATTGGGTTTCAGAAACAAAAAAGCGGTAATACTGACAGAGGATTTCAAAAAGGTATGCAGTGAGGTATTCGTTGCGACCGATGACGGAAGTTTCGGAATACACGGTTTTACAAGCGATATTCTCAGGAACATAATAAATGATATAGATATGGTATGTGCCTGCGGCCCTATGCCTATGCTTAAAGTTATAGCTGAAATCTGCAAGGAACACAATAAGCCCTGTCAGGTATCGCTTGAGGAAAGAATGGGCTGCGGTATAGGAGCGTGTCTTGTATGTGCCTGCAAAACGCTCGATAAAGACGGCAATATTGAACATAGTCATGTATGTAAGAAAGGCCCTGTTTACAATGCAGAGGAGGTTGTTTGGTAATGGCAGATTTAAAGGTAAATATAGCAGGTGTTGAGTTTAACAATCCCATAATAGCCGCATCGGGAACGTTCGGATTCGGCAGAGAGTACAGCGAATTTTATCCGCTGTCGGTTATGGGCGGAATATCCTGCAAAGGAATTACGCTTAAAGAAAGACTTGGAAATCCTGCTCCGAGAATTGCCGAAACACCTTCGGGTATTCTCAATGCGGTAGGACTGCAAAACCCCGGTGTCGAGCATTTTATAAATGAAGATTTAGGCTGGCTGAAGCAGCAGGGAACAGTTGTAATAGCAAATATAGCAGGAAATACATATGAGGAATATTGCAGTATGGCTGAAAAGCTTTCCGATACTGACGTTGATATGATAGAACTGAACATATCATGTCCGAACGTCAAAAGCGGCGGCGTACAGTTCGGAACATCGTGCGAAAGCGTGGGAGCTATAACAAAGGCTGTGCGTAAATACTGTAAAAAGCCTCTTATCATAAAGCTTTCCCCTAACGTTACGGATATTGTTTCCATAGCAAAGGCGGCTGAGGCTGAGGGGGCAGACGCTCTTTCACTGATAAATACGCTTACAGGTATGCGAATAGATATAAATACACGCAGACCCATAATAAAGAACAATACAGGAGGACTTTCGGGAGCAGCGGTATTTCCTGTTGCAGTGAGAATGGTATATCAGACAGCACAGGCAGTAAAGATACCCGTTATCGGAATGGGAGGCATTTCAGACTGGAAAGATGCAGTCGAAATGATGATTGCAGGTGCAAGTGCCTTGCAGATAGGTACAGTTCTTTTCAAAGACCCCTATGCCCCGATAAAAATAACTGAGGGTATGAACAGATTTCTTGACGAAAACGGTATAGCCTCAGTAACTGAGCTGACAAAGACCATAAAAGTATGGTGACTTCGCTATGGTTATAATGTCAGTGGATTTAGGAAAAGCAAGAACCGGAATTGCAGTATGCGATAAAAACGAGCTTCTTGCTTCGCCATTGGGAACGATAGAAGAGAGAAATTCAGAAAAAACTGCGGAAAAAGTCTTTGAAACAGCCAGAACAAGAGGTGTTGAGCTTTTTGTTGTGGGACTTCCGAAAAATATGGACGGTACAGAGGGCGAAAGTGCAGATAATGCACGGAGCTTTGCCGCTTACCTGTCGGAAATTTCGGGTATAGAGTGTGTTATGCAGGACGAACGTGGAACAACCGTGACAGCACATAATTTTCTGAATACCACAAATACGAGAGGAAAAAAGCGTAAAAAGGTTGTTGACAGTGTAGCCGCCGTCATTATACTTGAAGATTATCTAAGACGCAGGAAATCGCAGAACTTAATCAATACTCCAGACTGAAAATTTATTTTTCAATCAAAACAGCAGCTTTAAACAGAAATTTCTGCTTAAAGCTGCCTTTTTTGACGTATTAAGAAAAACGATGAAAATCAGATAGCTACTCTGGGTGTAGTTCTTATGAAGATAAAGTTCTTGAAAGAACCATCGTTTGAACCTGAAGTATCTGTAATGCCCTCGCATATTCTGAGGGTTGTTGTAGACGTGGAATAACCGTTGCCGTACATATTGTTGAGTATAGTACCGGACATTATAGAGTAGTCACCCTTTGTTGTGTTATTGGCAATTGCCTCTATGAAATTGGCATCTGCCGTAACGCTGCCGTCCGTAGGCATTATTGCAGCGGCATTACCGCCCTTTATAAAACGAAACTCTTCGTTTGTCGGGGAAGTAAATACATAGTCAAGCATATACTGCTTATCGGGACTTGTGGGTGAACCTGTGCCGTTTATACTTCTGAATGTAAAGCTTGCCTCTTTTATATTATCAACGGTAAACACGGGTACAAAATAGTTGGAAACTATCGTACCATTGGGTTTTGTATACGTTGTATAATACTTTGCAAGAGCATATTTGAATGTTCCGCATCTGTAGAGAACGTAGTCATTATATTCATCTGCCGCAACGGTATCCGAATCCTGAAGCGGGTCAGTACCTGTGTTTCTGTCGGTTACGTAATCTGACAACGCATTTGCAAAGGTAGGAAACGTACTTGAAGAATTATCCACAAGCTGAATATCAACTGCATTTCTGAGATACTTGCTGAAGTTTTCCTGCATAAGGGATATGGAACGCTGGGATTCCGATATATTTCTTACGCACTGGTAGTCCTCCATTGCGGTGACAACAACCTGAAGGGACATAACTGCTATTATAGCCAGTATAGCCAGTGTAGCGAGCATTTCAATCAGTGTTGTACCACGCTTGCTTCTGAATTTTCTGCCTATTCTTTTTATATAGTCGGTCTTTAAATTCACAGCTTATATCCCTCCTTTAAGTTTCAACATTTACTTCACCTTCGCAGGTTAAGAACATACCCTGTTTTGTGCCGTAATAAACACTTACCTGTATCTTGTAAACATCATATGTCTGCACCGTACCAGACACAGTATCCTGTGTCTGTCTTGTGTCTTTCTGAATACTTACATATCTTTTCTGAATATTGGGATCAGGCCCTGAAGTTGCGGTCTGCTGCTCCAGCACAGAATACTGTGAAGGATCATAGATTGTGCTGTACAAATGTATATCTGTATCAGCCTGAACAGTATTTGTAAAGAAAGATGTTTCAAAAGACACTGCACTACCTGCCACTGTAAGACAGTCCTCAAGTGCCGTACCTGTTCCCGACACTGAAGGCTGTTCTGCCTTCTTTGAGAGAATTGACATTATAATATCGCAATCTCTCTGTGCAAGCGACTGTGCATCGTCTTTTTTTGCACCCATCTGTACAGAGCGGTAGCTCAGGTTAAGCCCCATTATGGAAGCTCCGACCGTAAGCATAATAATTGTAACCGCAATAATAAGCTCCAGCAAAGACAGACCCTTTTTGTTGTTAATACGTCTTTTAGGTTTAGAGCTTAATAAATTTTTCATTAATAATACCTCTCACTTGCAACATCGAATTTTGTTTCCTGACTTACAAGATGGAAGTTGCTTCCCTGTGTTGTCATTATGGATCTTGCCTTGAGAATTTCACCGTTGAAAGCCACACCAACAATTCCCTCGTTGCTCACAATAGGAATGTTATAAGTTCCTGCTGTCTGGAATTTTATCGTTTCAACCTTTGTACCGTTGCTAAGCTCCTGATAAACGCTCATATCCATTATGGGAAGAGTATTGAGCGTTCCTGCCGCATTTGGATTAAGATAGAACGGTCTTTTAAGAGTTTTGCTGAATGTAACAGAAGAGTTGCCCGACATATGTGCTGCACTGAAAATCAGAGTATCCGAACCTGCTCCGGGAGTATATGTTGCAGTTGCTGCAGGAACAAGATTAAGAATATTTGAAAATACGCTTGTAAATACATTGCTCTGCTTGAAGCTGCTGCCTGATGATGCAAAACCTATGCCTGCCGGGATAAGTCTGTTTTCGCTGCCTGTTGAAGTCTGGAGAGAGCTTCCGCCTGAAACTGCTGTTCCTGTGAAGAAATATTTTGCAGCGTCTGAGAAAAGCTCAAGTCCTTCGGGGACAGCCGCATATGTACCTTCTGCAACTGTATATGACTTTCCGTCATATACTACGTTGAAAGGAACCATTACCATAAGCTTGCAGCTTCCCTGTGCTCTGCCGTCATTGAAGCCGTAAAGCTTGAATGAACCATTGTCAACCTTCTTTATAGTATTGGATATGTTACCAACCAAGTCAAAGTGTATCGTAGGGTTGTTCCATGTGATAGCAGGGCCGATGGTAAGAACAACTGTGGGTGAACTTATTCTTATATTTACATTGTTGCCTACAATAAAGTCTGCATCAATGCCGCCCTGATCAATACGTTTAACACCGTCATAGTATTCGTTGTACTGATATCTTGTATCACTTCTGAACCACTGCATATTGAATGAGCGTCCTGCATACCAGTGATAGTATCCGGAATTTGTCGGATACATATTAGGAGAGAAGAAGATATTCATTCTGCTTCTGTCCTGATCGAAAGTATAACTGTCAACATCTCTTGCGTTGTCGTAACCTGATTTGGTACCGCTCAGATATCCTCCGTCATTTCCTACTATCTTAACATTGCTGTTGCCAAGCTCTGTTTCGTTACTTCCTGTATGGATTTCACCGCCGTCATCGTAGTAGGTCATAATCTGGTTATACATATTCAATTTCTCCGCTGCCGGAAGCAGTGAACTATCCAAAGGTTTCCACGCACTCTGGTCATAAAGAGATTTACCGCTCTTTATCATCCAGTAACCTGCACCTCTTTTGAAGGTGTTGGCATTGTGTACATATGTGTTTTCGTTGCACATCCAAAACTTGACTTCATTGGGAAGATAAATATAAACATAATGTTCACCATTATAAAGGTTTTTATCTCCATCTCCGTAGTATATAACCTTGGGAGCATTATTGATATCTCCTCCGTTGGATCTTACAACAACATTGTTTTTTATGACAAGTAACGCACATCTTATACTCTGTCCGAAATCTGTATTTTCCTCAAAGTAGCAGGTCTCTCCCAAATCCTGACCGTTACCGTTGTTGTCGGAACGTGCAGCATCATTGACCTTAGCTCCGTGGAAACTTCCGAGGAAATAAACGCCCTGATTGTATGCTGCTGTTATGGAGTGGTCATTCTGGGTATTAGCCATAAAGGTTCTGTCCATAACTACAGGGAAGTATGTTCTGTTGTTTTCAAACTTAGCGTTTGTGTCACCTTCATAGAATACCTGACCATTACTGTTTGATATTTTATTCAATGACTTACCTGAGCTGTAACCGTTTGAGTTTGATCTGTTCTCATTCAAAGCCGTCTGCTGACTAACCATAAGGAAAGCTCCTGCTCCGCTGCCGTTAGGTGTGGGCGGTGTATGTGTAGGAGGCTGTGTAGGAGACTGTGTAGACGTAGCAGTTGTGGGAGGCTGTGTAGGCGGTAATGTAGGGTCAAGGTCAAATGTATACTTGGTATACGAAACCGCCTCGAATGACAAGTCACCCTTGTTAAGACTTACATTATTATTGTATTTTCCTGTGGTATTGAGTGCTGTAACAGAGTAATCACCGGGGGAATTGTATTCCATTCTGAAATACGTACCGTCACCGCCGATAACATTATAGGTTGTGCCGTCACTCCACTTTGAAGCCTCTTCCTGTGCCTCGGCTTCTGTGCCAAACGATTTTTTTACGACTGTGCCACCCGAAACAGGCTGGAGCAGTACATAATATTTCTTGGGAGTTGAAGCACTGGGCAAATCCGAAGAAGCTATAGCATTATTTTTCAGAGCGTCACGTATTGTGCTGAGTCCGCTCTTTGCCGAAATATATGCCTGGCGGGTATTAAGATCCGATCCTGTTTCATTCTGCTGAAGAATCGCAATCGTTGTAATACTGCCCGTAATCATAATCAGAAACAGACAGATAACCAAAGCATATGCCAACGAAATACCTTTCTTACTCTTAAGGTTCAAGTAATTTGACATAAATCTCACACTCCATTCATTAGTTCAAATGTAACCTTTTCGGCTTCAGATTTTAAACTCGCCTGAAAAGCGGTGCCGCTTTGTGCCATCATCACGACACCGCCACGCCAATAAGACAAATTTATGAAGCCTTACTTTCTTTGATTTACTTGATTACGCCATACATTCCGAACATTCCGGAGAATATAGCTATAACGGTAAATCCGATAACTACACCTATGATAATAGTCATCATAGGGGTCATCGCATCAGTCATCGCCTGAGTAGAATCATCTGCTTTTTCCTCGTACATACCTGCGATTTTTTTAAGCGAGTCAGACAACTGACCACTTTCTTCACCGACACGTACCATTGATGTGAACAGTCCGTCAAAAACAGCCTTGTATCTGTTCATAGATACGTTGATAGGAGTACCTATCTTAACATCTTCTATAACCTGATTAAGGCAGTCTTTCATAAACAGGTTGGCGATAACATCTCTGGAAAGAGTAAGAGAATCCAAAATATTAACACCACTGTCTGCGAGAGTTCCCATCATATTTGCAAACCTTGCTACATTAGTAAGGCGGACAACTTCTCCAAAAATAGGAATTTTAAGCATTACTGTCGAACACCACATCGCAAAAGTGTAGTTTCTCTTGCGGACTGCCATAAACACAATTACAAGAACAACTGCGATTATTGCCAGCAGCCAGCCGTAATTTACAAGAAAGTCTGATACGTCCATTACGAACTGCGTCATCGCAGGAAGCTTTGAACCGAAGTTCTCAAACATTCCTTTAAATGCAGGAAGTACGACAATACTCATTACTATAATAAGGGCAAGTGTAAGCACGAGCAGAAACGCCGGATACATCATAGCACCTTTTATCTTTCCTGTCAACTTCAGCTCTTTTTTAAGCAAATCCGAACACTGGTCAAACGCATCGTCAAGCTTACCGTTTGCCTCACCTGCCTGTATGATGTTTATATACAGTGTGGGGAAAGTCTTGAACATTGCCATAGCTCTCGACAAAGTAAGACCGTTGTAAAGGTTTATACTTATATCTCTGAGTATGGAACGCATCTTCTTGTCTTTTTCCGAGTCAAGCATAACTTCCATAGCTATCGAAAGGGATATACCTGAACGCATCATCAAAGCCATCTGGTGGAAGAATACAAGCATTTTGTTCTTGGATATTTTCAGTGTGTGAACGTCCTTGTTTACACCGATTTCCAAATCCCATATTGACTTTTCTTCGCCGTCTGCCTGATTTTTTGCCGTTACCTCAGTTACCGAAAGAGGATTGAGATTTCTTGCTCTAAGGTTCTTT
Source organism: uncultured Eubacteriales bacterium (assembly GCA_900316025.1). Classification (GTDB taxonomy): domain Bacteria; phylum Bacillota; class Clostridia; order Oscillospirales; family Acutalibacteraceae; genus CAG-964. The sequence goes on along the minus strand of ONBJ01000017.1, from coordinate 17,490 downwards.
CTTACTTCCTCGGCACTGTCGGCTATCATCTCGTTTTTATATTTTCGATTTTTTTCGTTTACTGCAACATACGTATACTTAGGCATAAAGGACTACCTCCTGTTCTTTAAGAAAGCAGCCGTTCCGCCAAGACCCTGACTGCCGCTCTTTCTTCCCACACCGGGCAAAGATGTTCCTGAATTCTGAGGACGTCCCGGAGGTGCTGAAGATGATGTTGCGTCCTCAAACATCTCGTTTCTGCCGGCATCAAAGCTGTATTCGTATGCGGTTTCGGGAGAAATAATTCCTGCTGCAAGCAGATTTTCGATTGACATTTTTCTCGTAATCATACCTGCACCCTGATTAAGCTCGATATTCTGCTCAATCTGAGGAATTTTGTTTTCACGTATAAGGTTAGCGATAGCTGAGTTTACAAACATTACCTCAAACATACCTACTCGACCCTTTGTATCAGCTCTGGGCAGCAATCTCTGCGATACAACTGCTTTGAGCGTTGTTGAAAGCTGGCTGAGTGCCTGTTTCTGTCTTTCAACGGGGTACATATCTATAAGACGGTCGATTGTCTTAGCCGCACTTTCGGTATGAAGCGTTGAGAATACGAGGTGACCTGTTTCAGCCGCTCTCAGTGCTATTTCCATAGACTCAAGGTCACGTATCTCACCCATGAGGATTACGTCAGGGTCTTCACGGAGTGCCGACTTGAGGGCTGTTGAGTAAGTTTCACTATCCTCACCCATTTCACGCTGGTTGATAATACATTTGTTAGGTGTGTGCATATACTCAACAGGGTCTTCCAGTGTGATTATATGCAGATACTTCATTTTGTTGATTTCGTTTATAATTGCTGCAAGCGTCGTTGATTTACCGCTACCTGTAGGGCCTGTTACAAGTACAAGACCTTCCTGAAGCTGCAAAATTTTTCCGAGTGACTCGGGCAGGCTCAGGCTTGACATTTCGGGAGGCTTCTCCTTGATAATACGCATTACCAGTGATGAGCCGTGTCGCTGACGGAATGCGTTTACTCTGAAACGGGCACAACCTTCAAGTGCATATGAGCAGTCATAGTCACCCGTTGCGATAAAGTCTGCCAGACCATCGGGAGGAAGTACCTGTGCTATATATCCAAGTACGGTTTCATCATCGAGCGGAGGCATTCCCTCAAAGTACGTAACTACGCCGTGTACTCTGTATGCGGGTGCATTGTAACTCGCCATATGAATATCCGACGCATTATGTGCAACAGCAAATCTGACCATTTGTTCAAATTCCAAACTGTAACACCTTCCTTTCTTATTTTTTCAGCACGATGAGCTTAATCGTCATCGCTGTATACCTCTGCAACTGTATCGAAGTATGTTTCAAATGTGATTATTCCTTCAACAAGAAGCTTTCTGAGGTTCTCCTTCATTGAAATCATACCCGATTCAATAGCTATATCGTTTATCTGTTCCGTAGTTTTGTTTTCGTGTATTGCGTGCTTTATTTTGTTGTCAACAATCATAATCTCATGTACGGCGGTACGACCCTTGTTTCCTATGTAGTTGCACTTGGGACAGCCGCCTTTTTTTGCATCATATATTATGATGTCGCTGTCAAGGGGCATTCCGATTATGCCAAGCTCTGACTCTGTTGCCTTGTGAGGTTCACGGCAGTAGGGACAGACCTTACGCACGAGCTTCTGAGCTATTACTCCGAGAAGTGATGAGGATACCATGAACTTTTCAACGCCCATATCAATCAGTCGTACTACGGAGCTGGCTGCGTTGTATGTATGGATTGTTGAAAGAACCAGGTGACCTGTGATAGCCGCAGATGCTGCTATTTCGGCGGTTTCCTTATCACGTATCTCTCCGACCATTATTACGTCAGGGTCCTGACGCAAGATGGAACGCAATACGCTTGCGAATGTAAGTCCTGCTTTTTCGTTGATGTTTACCTGTGTAATTCCGGGAATTACCATTTCAACAGGGTTTTCAACAGTGATTATGTTTGTATCGGGCTGGTTGAGCTGTGAAAGACCTGTGTAAAGGGTTGTTGATTTACCAGAACCTGTAGCACCCGAAAGCAGGATAATTCCTCTGTTACTGTGAAGCAAAGTTTCAAATTTTTTCTTGTTTTCCGGCAGAAATCCGATAGCATCGAGTTTCAGCTCCATACCGATAGCTGTCGTAATTCGGATAACGATTTTCTCACCGAAAACTCCGGGAAGGTCGGACACACGCATATCTATCTTCGTATTTTTTACGTTATAGTGCAGACGACCGTCCTGAGGTATTCTCTTCTCTGCTATGTTCATTCCCGATATGAACTTTATACGGCTTATGATTGAGGGGGCGAGCTGTTTTGTAACACGTGTGTACTCTGTGAGCTTACCGTCAATTCGGAAGCGTATTCTCATATCGGTTTCCTGAGGCTCTACGTGAATATCGGATACCTTCATACTTACAGCATCTTCAAACATCTTGTTTACCAGCTTGATAATAGGCTGATCCTCAGCCGCACTGTCGTCCTCACGGACGCTGTCCTCGCTGGCAGCCATCTGCTGCTTGATGAATTCCTGAGCCTCATCGTACATCTTTTCCTGCTGATTGGAGCTGAACATCTTCTCCTGCTGAGCCTTTATCTGAGTAGGTGTCGCAACAACCATTCTTACCCTTTTCTTGGTATTGCTGCTTACTACCTGAATCATCTTGTAATCAGCGGGATTTGAAGTAGCGACAGTCAGCTTTCCGCCTTCTTCTTTTATCGGAGTAATGCCGTAATCCTCAACAAGAGCCTGAGGTATGGTATCGTAGACCTCTTCGGGTATCTGAATGTCTGTAAGGTCTACCATATCTATTTTGAAACGTTCAGCAACAGTTTTGTAAATATCCTCTTCACTCACCATATTTTCCTGTATGAGTGCATTTTCAAGGGTAAGGTTATCATCGTCCTTATACTTCTGCTGAAGTGTCTTGATATTCTCTTCTGTTATAAGATTTTTGGCTATAAGACTGCTCTGAATATTAAAAGCCGAATTTTTCATACAATAATTACTCCCTCACTTCAATAGGTTAAAGTACAATTCGATAAGGTGTGATATTGGACCGTGCAGAACTATCGTGCAGAATACGCCGATACATATTGACGGCCCAAAGGGAATATAACTTTGAGTTTCTTCTTTTTTAACAGCGTTTACAATAAGCGTACCTATGATAAGAAGAAACGCTGTGAGTACGGCTGCAAGCAGTGCCGTTAAAATATCGGGAAATCCCGTTGCTATTCCTACCGCTGCAAAAAGCTTGACATCTCCGAAGCCCATACCGTCCTTTTTCATAATAAAGAGCGTAATGAGATTAACGAGAATTATAAGCAGTCCCACTCCCAGCCCTGCGGCAAGAGGTGACCACCAGCTTTTTATAATAATCTGTCTGTTGAACAGGTCATAGTAGGCGAATACAAGCGAGATTATTCCTGCAAACAAAGCGAACTGGTCGGGGATTATGTAATATTTTCCGTCCGAAAGTATTACCATAATCAGTACATATGTAAGTGCCGTCAGAATCAGTGTGTAAAGGCTGAAGCCGAACACAAGATATACAAGTGCAAACGCTGCGGCTGAAAGTATTCCTCCTGTAGCATACAGCACTCCGCCCTTAAACCTTTTCTGACTGAGCAGCTCCTCGGAAGGTTCTTCATCATAATCACACAGCCATTCCGCCGGTATTTTGTTCAGCACAAATATGCTGAGTACGAAAAGCAGTACACCAATAAGTGCGGATACTGCCGCCATTATGATGTTGAATGCAGTCAGTTCTACAAAAAAACCGTTCATACTTTATTTTGTAGTAGCTGCCTGAGTGGGAGCCTGTGTTGCAACCTCGTCTGTGTTGTAGTAGTAAAGTGTAACCGATATACTTACATCGCCTGTTTTTGCTGCATCGTCAGGCTTGAATGCACAGCTCTTTACATAATAACAACCCTTCGTCTGCTTTTCGATATACTTGAGGAAAGCAAGCGTTTTTTCATATGTATCCTTATATGCTATACTCAAATCTGTTGAATAAACAGGATAGCCCGATGAAGAAACTCTTTTAAGACTGTCTGCCACGGGTGCAGAAAGTGCATATGTATCAAGCTTTATTCCGTTATCTTTGAAATACTGCTCAAGCTCCTTTGAGCATGTGTCAACGTCTATGAAAAGCTCCTTCTGCTTCTTTTCAAATTCCTCGTTGTTTCTTTTTATTTCTTTTTCGATTGTATCCTTCTGCTCCATGGCAGTATCATATTTCTTTACAAGTCTTACGGTTTCGTCATGTGCTTCCTGCATTTCAGGAGCATCCCTCAGCAATGCACTTCCTATAAATGCCCAGAAAAGGATACCTGCTACAAGTGCAATCAGGAAAATATACACAAACTTCGGTAATTTACTCAAATCTATATCGCTGTTGTTCATAGTATCTTTCTCCCTTCTTATTTAGATGTTGCCTTTTCGGTTGCCTTCTGTGCGGAAGCAACTATAGATGTTGAAGTCTGCGTCATATTAGCATAAGCCGCCTCTTCTTCTTCCGTATCTATTACATTAGTCAATGTCATATTGAAATCATAAGTAGAAGCACCCTTTATCGCATTTTCTGACATACTGAAACTTTCTGAAACAGTAAAGAATCCGTTGCTGATTATTTCGTCCTTAAGTGCGAGAAAATCCTTGAACGTGCCTATGCTTGCATTTACAGGTATATTAATCTTGAAGCTTTTCTTATCCTTGCCTGATGAATCATACGAAAGACTGTATCCGCTGAAGTTCTTTGTTTTGTCAGCAACCTGCTTTTTGACCTGCTCAAAGGTATCGGAAACATAAAGTGGAGTTTTCGGCAGATTTTTTGCGTCGCTGACCTGATTTTTCAGTTTAGTCTGGATAGTTTCCTGTCTTTCGAGAAGATCCTTTGCCTGCAGATACTTATCCTCCTGCAGCTTAGCCTCGTCCATAGACTTCTGAATGTTCAGGAAAGCATAATATCCGCCTGCAACAACAATCGAAACACCTACCAGTGCCGCAAATACGATACTTGCATATTTGCCTATATCAAGTGATTTCTCCTTGAGTGGCTGCAGACCTACCATAAGGTTGTTCTTATATTTATCTCCGCAGTTAAGGAGGTTATTGTAAAGTATGAAGCTTCCCGTCTTGAAACCGGAATCACGGGCATCTATATCAAGCTCCGGAACTGCCATCTTGGTATTGAACTGGTCGGAAATCAGGTCAACATCAAGACTTATACCCATTTTCTTTATTGTATTTGTAACACGGGGGAAGAAGCCTACAACATCACTGACAACAACCTGATCTATATTGAGATCCAAGCTCATTGCAACAAGGTTTATGTTGTGAACAACGTCTGCCATCAGATCTTCACGGACATTGCTTATTCTCTGAAGTGCATCATCATGTCTGGAATCATATTCAAGGTCAAATCCGTTCTGCTTGATGTATTCTATAGCCTGAGGTATATCAAGCTGTCTGTCCTGTCTTATAATGTCTACAGCTTCCGTTACGGGTGAATGGAAGGTATGGCAGTAAAGCGGAAGTGAGTCCTTTACAAGAGTTACACGAAGTGCTGCATAGTCTACTGAAATATAGCATACGGTCTTGTTGAAGCTGTATACTATTTCTCTTGCGATTTTAAGCAGCGGAACGTCCGCAGGTGTGATTTTTACAAGCGTAAGTCCCATTTCGGAAAATCTCTTTGCAAGTTCTGCCGACAATGCTCTGGGAATACCAAAGGTTTTTGATGTCATCTCGGGTACTTCCTTCGGAGGAGTTCCGTATGTGGTTGTAATTACGGAGAACTGCTTTACATCATCCTGCAATACTTCCTTCAGATTTTCAACTGCTATGTTGTCCAGCATCTTCTTCTTGCATCTTACGTGCTTGAATTCTGATGAAACGAGGTCGAAATCCTCAACGAGGAGTATAACCTCTTTTACCTCAGGTCTTTTCATCTCCCTGAGTCCGTCGTTTACCATTGTAGCAAAGGCCTTCGGTATCTCCCATACCGTATCCTTACCCTCCATATACTTTGTATCCAGCGGCTTTACATACGGTGCTGTAAAACGATAGGACAAGTCTACGGTTGCTTCCTTTTTCTGGTCTTTAGCCTGAATAATAGGTTCGCAGCAGGTAAGACATAAATATTCCCTTGTTACCTGAACAATAACTGTTTTCAAAAATAAACACCACCTATTGATTTTTATTTATTATAAGCAGAAGGCATTAGCAGCAGCCCTCTGCAAACAATGCAGATTTTAGCTTTCAGGAACAATAACCACAGCAGATTTCCGCAAAACAAGTATTGTTATTTTTGCTATGATTATTTAGATAAAAATATTTTTTATAACAATTTTGCCAACATATTATTATAACACACATTTTTCAAAATTGCAATTTTTTTCTTGAAAATGCGTAAGGCTCGCTTTGTGCGAGCCTTACTTTATTTACGGAAAATATTGAGAAAACTCTGTACCGCTCAGCCCAGGTTAAGAACAAGAGTAGTACTTGTTTCTGTTATAATTACATAGTTAGTAATGACCGCTCCGGTTTCAACATTGGTACTGTCATCATCGTACATCAACTCAACATTGCTTGTATCGAAATTCCAAACCAACACAAACTCTCTGCCGTAATAGTTTCGACTTTCGCACATACTCTGATAGGAATTGGTACTGATAACATCTGCAACATTAAGTGACTGCGTACTTATCAAAGCACGGTTGTAGTCCTCACTGTAACCGACTACCAAATCGGAATACGCCTTGTCAAAAGAACCCTTCAAAGTTCTAGCATCGGTCTTGGCACCTTCCAAAACTGCACTGTTCACGGTATAATTTACAACCGGTATGGCGACAGTCACCAGAACAGCCAAAATAGCCATAACGACAACCAACTCCAACAGTGTAAACCCACCTTTACTTTTAAGTTTGGATTTCAGCACCTTACCAACCTCCTGCTACCTCAAAAAGTTATTCACACATACCATAGCCTGTTCAACAGAAACAGAAACAATCAAAAATTAAAATGCACCTAAATTCTAATTAAAGGCTTGTAACCATTACAGTAGTTGAAGGAGCGTTAGTGTCTGCAGTGTCACGAAGATCTATAATTGTATGTGTTGTACCTGAACCAGCACCGATTGTAAGTGTAATGCTTGAATCGTCAATTCTCTGACCTGCAACTGCACTTGTAGAAGCACCGATGAAGTAGCACTTGTCATCATCTGCATCCCATACAGGAATGTACTGCTCGTTGTTGTATGTAACTGTCTGGAAAGCTGTCTTTATACCTGTCTTTGTAGCAACTTCGGCCACTGAGATTGTGTTAGGAGCAGTTACTGCGTTAGCATAACGCTCTGTGTTACGAGCAGCGATATCAGCCTGGCAGTTCTTAATCTGAAGCTCGATAGAATCAGCATTTGAAATAGCACTGTTTCTAGCAGCTGTGTTGATGATTGAGTTAACTACAGGGATAGCGATTGCAGCGAGGATAGCGAGGATAGCGATAACTACTACCAACTCAACGAGTGTAAAACCTTTTTTACTGTTCTTTGTTGTCATTTGAACATTTCTCCTTTGTTATAAAAAATAATATAAGTTGTTGGGAGGTAACCTATACCGCTCACGACCTTTTCCGCACAATCTAAACGGTATAACCTCTTACAACTGCATTATATCATATTGTTTCAAAAATTCATATACATTATTTGTTAAAATTTTATTAATACTTTTTGTGGATTTTGCCGCATTTTTACAAATTAAAGCATTTTTCATTCATTTTGATGTATTTTTATTTCAGCATTTGCATATATATTTTTAATTTTGGGTTTGTAAAACCGACATTACGTCCTGCGGATACAGACTAAGGCTGTATTCTTTTTTTGCGTATAAACGAACCTGCAGGAATTTCCTTTTTGCAGGGCATAACGAGTTTTTCCATAGCATGGGGAGCACTGCTGACGCTTTCGCCCTTGCTGTTGTAAAGCTCATCAACAGTTATGATAAAAGGCGTTCCATTGGGCGGAAGAACATCAAGCTCATCGCCGACAAGGAACTTGTTTTTCTGAGTAAGGAAAGCCGAACCGTTTTCATAGCCGCTGCATATGGCAACGACATCGTATTTACGGATATAGCCACCGTTTGAGTGAACCTGTCCGGGTTCGCTGCCGAGGAAAAATCCTGTACTGTATTCTCTGTGGCTTATTTTGTCGAGTTCTTCTTTTATCCAAGATGGTAAGGAATAGTTTTGCTTGTCCTTGTAGTAGAGGTCAACAGCGTTGCGGTAGGCATATGTTGTAACTGCGGTATAATAAGCGGATTTCGCCCTGCCCTCTATCTTGAAGCTGGTTATTCCGCATTCGGCGAGCTTAGGGATATAGTCTATCATACACATATCACGGGAGTTATAGAGGTATGTTCCGTCGCCGTCCTCCTCAACGGGAAAATACTGTCCTTCTCTGTTTTCCTCAAAAAGGTGATATTTCCATCTGCACGGCTGAGCACAGTCGCCCCTGTTGGCATCTCTGCCCGTCATATAGGCTGAGATAAGACATCTTCCGCTGAACGATACGCACATAGCTCCGTGAACGAAGCATTCTATTTCGAGTTTCTTGGGAACTCTGGCTCTTATTTCGGCAATATCGTCAAACGAAAGTTCTCTTGCGAGGACTACCCTTTTTGCACCCATATTGTACAGGACGTTGGCTGTATGGTAGTTTACTATTCCTGTCTGGGTAGACATATGTATATCTGTTCTGGGAGCATATTTTTTTGCAAGCTCCATAACTCCGACATCGGCAACGATAACAGCGTCTACGCCAATATCGTCAAGTATTTCAAAATGCTGAGGAAGTCTTGCTATTTCGTCATTTTTAGGTACGGTATTGCACGTAACATAAAGCTTTGCACCTGCCGAATGTGCTTTTCTGACAGAGTTTTTTATCTGCTCATAGTCAAAGTTTTTGGAGGCGGTTCTCATTCCGAACTCCTTGCCTGCGAGATACACCGCATCTGCACCGTATCTCAGAGCGGTATCAAGACTTTCCTCTTCTCCGCACGGAGATAAAACCTCCGTTGGATTTCCGTGCCTGTATATTTCCATATGCTTCTCCCCTTTTCCGCTTCAAGGGCTTTGCCCTTGAAAATCCCACCAAAGGCTCTGCCTTTGGAAACCGCAAGGGCTCTGCCCTTGACCCGCAAGCCTTTGAAAAGGCTTGACCTAAACTTTATGGTTTTTGTTATCCTGCTTACATCTACATTATAACAGATTTCGAGTTTTTATCAACTGTTTACGGCTCGTTTTTGTCATCGAAGAAAGGGTTTACGTGTACCATACAGTGCTTTACAAGCGGAAATTCTGTTTCTATAGCATCGTGAACATTTTTCGATATTTCGTGACTTTCTCTGAGGCTTAAATTTTCGTCTGCCGATATTTCTATATCGACATATATTTTGTTGCCGAAAAGTCTTGTTCTTATCAGGTCAAGACGTTTTACACCTTCCTGCTCGGTTACTATGGTACTCATTTTGGCTACGGTTTCCTTATCGCAGGATTTATCAATCATTTTGTCTATTGCATCTTTTGTTATGTCATATGCCGCTTTGATTATGAAAACGGAAATTACAACGCTTGCGGCAGGGTCGAGAACTTTCACTCCGCACATAGCACCGGCTATTCCTATGAGCGAACCTACAGAGGAAAGAGCGTCACTTCTGTGATGCCATGCGTCTGCTTTAAGAGAACCACTGTTTATTTTTCTTGCGGCAAACACGGTGTACCAGTACATAGCCTCTTTGGTCAGGATAGATATTATAGCGGCAAGCAAGGCTATAAATTCAGGCTGCTGAAGCGTACCGTAATCCTGAGAAAAAATTTTCAGCATTCCGTTATATCCTATGCCTGCACCCGTTGCGGCAAGTATTACGGCAAGCAGCATAGCGGATACGCACTCCATACGCTCATGACCGTACTGATGTTCAAAATCGCTTTTTCTTCTTGAAACAACAAAGCCGATTATGACTATTACGGTACTGAAAACATCGGACGCAGAATGTATTGCATCTGATACCATAGCTCCGGAATGACCTGCTATGCCTGCCGCAAGCTTAAAGACGGTAAGAAAAATATTCAGTCCTATGCTTACTGCTGAAACTCTTAATGCTACACGCTTTGAATTATCTTTCTCCATAAGAATATCCTCATTTAAATATTAAATATATGTTGCTGTGCTTTGATAATCAGCTCTTGTAAAGATATATATAATATTTGCCGAGCTGAATTTTTATAGTCTGACGGTTCTTATATTTCGGGATATACAAAAAGGTATCGGGACTTCCGTCTGCATAGGTAACTATCATATTATAGCTGCTCATTGTAAATCTGCCTTTGGTTTTGCCTTTTTCGGATAAAGAAGCCATATTCATAGTAAAGCTGCCGTTTTCGTCTATTTTCATCTGACAGTTTTCCTCAGAATAATCTGAGCCGAAAACCTCACTGAATCCTGCTTCCGAATTATCGGCTACTCTCGCAGCGGCAAGAGGCTTCCATATGCCCTTGAAATCCTTGACGGAAAGCGGCTTGTTTGAAGAAATACTCTTGTTTTCCGAAACGGTTTCGTCTGATTTTTCTTCAACAAATCTATAGCTGTCCTGAGATGATTTTTCGGAATTGCTTTCTGATGAAATATTCGGTCTGACACTGCCGCCGCAGCCTGACAGTGATATTAAGGCTGTCAAAATCAGAACAAGTATGAGTTTTTTCATATACAGAACCCTCCGTCATATATCTGATTTGTTATTTTATGCACATAAAGGCACTCATAGTACCTCTGTGACCGTTTGTTGCTCTGTGCGACCAAAGAAGCTCACTGCTGCATTTTGTGCATATGTCGCTTATTATAATATTTTTTTCGGGAACTCCTGCGGATATTATAATCTGTCTGTTGGTTTCGGGCAAATCAGCCATATATTTTCCGTTACCCTTGCAGGTCATAACTGAGCAGATGTCTATGCAGTCAACCTTTGCAAATTCTTCATAACAGCTTTGGTCGATTTCGTAGCAACATTTTCCTATAGCCGGGCCTATACAGCAGATTATATCATTTTTATTGCAGGAATAATCATCTGACATAACGTTTATTACTTTTTCGCATATTTTGCCGACAGTACCACGCCAGCCTGCGTGTGCAAGAGCTATAACCCTTTTTTCGGTATCGACAAAAAATATAGGGGTACAGTCGGCATAGTAAGTAACAAGGGTTACGTTTCTTTCGTTTGTTACAAGTGCATCAACACTCTGAATATCTCTGGGACGTGTTATTCCTGTTCCGCAGTTATCGGAAGTTACTTTTCGTACAAACGTATGGTGGTCTTGTGCCGAGGCAACAAGAGTATTGAAGTCAAAGCCTGCGGCATTACAGAAGATTTTATAATTCTGTATTACGTTTTCGTATTCATCTCCACGGTTGAACGCAAGGTTCATAGATGTAAACTCACCTGTGCTTACACCTCCGAGCCGTGTTGAGAATGCGTGATTTATAAACGGGATTTTTTCAAGAGCCTTGTATGTTAAAAAAGGAACATCGTTTTTTACATTCAGATTCATAGTACGGCTATGAATTTCGGGTATATTATTCACCTGAAAACCTCCTTTAGCTTGTTTTTTCTTTACATTGTATTGCTTGTGGTGTTATAATACAGACAGACTTAATTTTTTGATTATAGTATAAATAATAAAGCTTTTACGGGAGTATGCGATATGAATTTTTTCAGAACAGGTCTTTTCGGAAACAACATAGAGGTAAGCTGCGAATATTGCCATAAATCTCAGAAAATAAACGGAATAACCATATGCAGGGCAAACAGGGAAATTGTAAACGGAAAATGTTCGGGTTTTAAGTATAACCCGCTTATGAGAGTGCCCAAAACAGCTCCTAAAATGCCGAAATATGACCCCAAGGACTTTGAACTTTGAAAAAAAGCAGCAGTCTGCGGCTCAGTGCGGCGATTGCAGACCGTTACGGACGTTCCGTCCGTAACGAAATTTCAAGCGGTACGCTTGGAATTTGACAAAAGCGAATGCTTTTGTCGTCTGCAATCGCCATATGAGCGTAGCCGCAAACTGTGATTTATTTTTCGGGCATATTAAGTTTTGCACGATAATCCCACAAAGATAAAAGACCGTAAACAGACAGCAATATAAAAAGCGGTGTCATATTGAATATATATCTTGAGCGTGTTTCCCACACCATAAAGAAAAGCGTTGCTCCGAAAACTATACCCTGAATTAAAGTAATTTTTGAAATTTTTTTCTTTTTTATGACGAAAAAGCCCGACATCAGCATAAAAAACAGCATACACATATGAAAAGTATTGCTGTATACGTAAAATACAGCATTATATTTTCCGTCCCTCAGAACAAATTCAAAAAGAATGCTTCTGTTTTTAATCCGGTTTCCGTTTGAATCCGTCGAATTGAGATGGTGGTCTATAAAATATATGCCGTCGCCCCAGGTAAAGGTAAGCTTTTGGTAAAGGTGAGTTATCATACCGTTGACACCCATTTTATTAAGTCTTGAAGCTATTTCCTTTTTGATAGCTTCGGTTTTCTGGTCATAGTTTCCACTGTTTCTCGTAGCGGTAGCGTCGGACTGGTCGAAACCTCCGTTACCCTTGAGTCCCATCATTACCCAGTGTATCGCAGGATACTGCTGCTCATAGAGCTGTTCCTTTGTGGTAAAGTGCAGGGAATCATTATACAGGTTTATTGCGGAAATACATATAAGCGTTACAAGTGTTACCGATAAAGCACCGATTAGTGCAGCCTTAAGCCTGTTTTCGAGGATTATATAAACCAAAGCTCCGACTGTCACAATTATAAGACTTCCTTTAAGTTCGTAGCCTACTGCTATAAAAAATCCTGCCGTAATCAGATATACTATCTTTTTTGCAAGTCTTTTTTTGTCTTTGGTATCGGTTTTTATCTTTGCCCCCGACAGAACAAGAAAGACGGAAATTACCGTAAACGGCAGACTTAACGAATCGCTGTAATAATAGGGGACATAGGTATAGTATGGAAGAAACAGAAGGCATATTACAACAGTAAGGAAAGAACCGAAAGGCTTGAAAATCTTTTTGGAAATAAAGAACGTAAAAATTACTGCTGTATTTATAAAAACTGCGTTCAGGAAAATGGGTGCAAATGACGGAACTTTTCCGAATATAAGATATACAATCCTGTAATAGAGAGAAAGCAGAACAAGTATGCCGTTGTTGTTCGTATATCGTGCGATATACTCATATCTTGAGGCAGGAAGCGATGTATACATATTTTCAAAATTGCCCGACTTTGCAAAATTCTTTGCAATAACATCTATAGTCATCCAGTCGGTAACAGGTGTACTTTTCAGAAAATATCCTGCTGTAAGCTGTAGTATAAACATAGCTGTAACCGAAACAATAAAAAAGCGGTTCACCTGTTTTTCGGTTATTGAAAATATATTCTTTGGGTTTTGTTCTTCAGAACCAAGCCGCAGACTTTTTCCGTATTTATTTCCGACATAAAATACAAGCAGAAAAATAACCGCCGCAGTAAAAACAACCGCATATATGTTTTTGAATATTACGGTAGATGCTCCGATAAAAATAATACTGAAAATAAATGTAAATACATATCCGAACAGGATATTTCCTTTTATTTTTAATCTGTGCATAAATTACTCCCCAGATAAAATCTTACTGAAATATTTAATAATTATTTCTTCACAGCTTCAAATATTGTTCCGGGATTGTGACCGTCCATAAGCTCATACAGAACCTCAGGATTGCTGCCGTTCAGTACACAGCATTCTATACCGCTTTTGGTTGCAATTTCCGCAGCAGCTACCTTTGTGGACATTCCCCCTGTACCACGGTTTGAGCCTGTTCCGCCTGCCATTTTCTTGATTTCGTCATCTATTTCGGGTACACGCTTTAAAAGCTTTGCGTAAGGGTCAACTCTGGGATTTGTTTCAAACAGTCCGTCAATATCCGTCATAATTACAAGTCTGTCAGCACCTACAAGCTTTGCAACAAGTGCAGAAAGCATATCGTTGTCGCCGAAGTTCGCACCCTCGATTTCATCAGTTGCTACACTGTCGTTTTCGTTTACAACGGGAATTATACGCATTGCAATAAGTGCTTCAAAGGTATTGAGTGCATTTGTACGCAGAAGCTCATCATCAATTACGCTTCTTGTCAGCAGCATCTGAGCTGCCATATTGTCATACTCTCCGAAAATTTTATCATACATGAACATAAGCTCACACTGTCCTACAGCGGCTATAGCCTGTTTTTTGGGAGTTTCCGAAGGCTTTTCCTTTATTCCCAGCTTGCCTACTCCGACACCCAACGCTCCGGAGCTTACAAGTATCATTTCGTTGCCTGCATTCTGCAAATCGCTTATTACCCTGCAAAGCTGCTGAAAACGGCGTAAATTCAGCTTTCCGTTTTCGTACGTAAGCGTTGATGTTCCTACCTTTATGACTATTCTTTTCCTGTTTTCCATTAAGAAAACCTCTTTTCCGAAAATCTGTTGATGTTTCACTGTGCAAAGACAGCCTGATACGGCAGAAAATATGCCTTTACATAAAAATATAAATTGTTTTCCGCCTAAGTGGTTATTATACATCAAAAATAATCTCTTGACAATACGGTAAAAATATTTATAATCGGTGATATATCCTACCAAAAGGGAGGGAGTTATAACTATGACTAAAAAAAGCTTTGATATTACAGGTATGACCTGTGCAGCGTGCAGTGCAAGAGTGGAAAAGAGTGTTTCTGAAACCGCAGGTGTTGACAAGGCTGCCGTAAACCTTTTGACAAACAGTATGGAGGTAGTCTATGACGAAAGCTCAATTACACCTGAGGGAATTATATCCTCTGTCGAAAAAGCAGGCTACGGTGCGAGTATAAAAGAGAGTAAAAACAAATCCGCTGCCAAAGAGGAAAGCGGAAGTATCTTTGAGAAAGAAGCCGCCGCTCTGAAAAAACGTCTGATATACTCAGTGGTATTTTTAATACCGTTGTTTTATATTTCTATGGGGCATATGGCAGGACTGCCGCTCCCCCCTTTTCTTCACGGAAAAGGAAATGAAATAGCCTTTGCGTTTACGCAGTTTTTGCTCACTGTACCTATAGTGTTTATCAATATGAATTATTTTAAAAACGGATTTAAAAATCTGTTCAGGCTCAGTCCCAATATGGATTCGCTTATAGCGATAGGCTCATCTGCGGCTATAGTATACGGTATTTTTGCCGTATACAGAATAGGCTGGGGATACGGTCACGGTGATTATGAAACCGTTTCAAGATATTCAATGGATTTATACTTTGAATCCGCAGGAACTATTCTTACTCTTATAACTCTGGGAAAGCTTCTTGAAAGCAGAGCAAAAAACAAAACTACAGATGCAATAAGCAGTCTTGTCAGGCTTCAGCCGAAAACGGCTTTTGTAATACGAAACGGAAAAGCGGAAGAAGTACATGTCGAAAATGTACAGTACGGGGATATAGTATCGGTAAAGCAGGGAAGTACAATTCCCGTAGACGGTGTTATAGTCAGCGGAAGCTGTACGGTTGACGCTTCCGTAATAACGGGCGAAAGCATACCTGTTGAAAAGAATACAGGCGACAAGGTAACAGGTGCTACAATAAACACAAGCGGATATATTGAAATCAGGGCAACGGGTATCGGTGAAGAAAGCACATTAAGCAGTATTATACGTCTTGTAGAGGAAGCCTCAGCAAGTAAAGCCCCTGTTGCAAGATCTGCCGATAAAATAAGCGGAGTATTTGTTCCGATAGTAATATGTATAGCTGTTCTGGCGGCTGTTGTATGGTTTATACTCGGCAAAGACCTTGAATTTTGCCTTTCCACAGGGATTGCAGTACTTGTCATATCATGTCCCTGTGCACTGGGACTTGCAACCCCTACCGCTATAATGACGGGAACAGGCAGGGGAGCACAGATGGGCATTCTGATAAAGTCAGCCGAAGCTCTGGAAAAAGCAGGAAAAACAGATACGGTTGTTCTCGATAAAACAGGAACTTTGACGGAGGGTAAGCCAAAGGTAACAGATGTTATAATACTTTCGGGTACGGAAAAGGCTCTGATTGATATTGCCGTATCTGTAGAAAGTCTGTCGGAACACCCTCTTGCAAAAGCAATAGCAGAGTACGGAAAAGAAAAAGGCTTTTCGGAAAAATCCGTAGGCAATTTCAAAAGCTATGGCGGAATGGGCATATCGGCAGAGGCAGACGGTAATTTTATACTTGCAGGAAATATCAGACTTATGAATGCCAACGGTATAAAATCAAATTCTTTGGATAAAATAACCGATAAGCTTGCAAAGGAAGGAAAAACTCCCCTGTTTTTTGCGAAAAACGGAAATATAATCGGTGTAATAGCATTGGCAGATACCGTCAAGGAAAGCAGTAAGACGGCAGTCCGTGAGCTTTCAGATATGGGAATAAAGGTTGCTATGCTCACAGGCGACAACAGAGAAACGGCGTATGCCATAGGAAAGAAGTGCAGTATAGAAGAAATCGTATCCGATGTTATGCCTCAGGATAAGGAAAACTATATAAGAAAGCTGCAAAACGGCGGTCATAAGGTCACAATGGTAGGTGACGGAATAAATGATGCCCCTGCACTTGCCCGTGCCGATACAGGCGTAGCAATAGGAGCAGGTACGGATATAGCAATAGATTCAGCAGATGTTGTTCTGGTCAGAAGCGACCTTAACGATGTTGTAAGGCTGATAAAATTAAGCAGAAAAACACTGAAAAACATAAAGGAAAATCTTTTCTGGGCACTTCTGTATAATTCACTGGGAATACCGCTTGCGGCAGGAGTTTTTTACGGAATTTTCGGCTGGAAGCTTAACCCTATGTATGGTGCGGCGGCTATGTGTGTAAGCTCCGTATGTGTAGTTTCAAATGCGTTAAGACTCAGGAAATATACCCCTGAGCTTAAATATACAGGTTCGGAAAAATATGTAGCCAGCGATTTTTCCGAAGAAGAACAAATTGTAAAGGTGGAAAATACTATGACTAAAAAGGTTGTTATTGACGGTATGATGTGTACTCACTGTTCGGGCCGAGTTGAAAAGGCTCTCAACGGTATTGAGGGAGCTTCCGCAAGCGTTGATTTGGAAAGCAAAACCGCAACGGTATCGGGAGATGTTACCGATGAAGCCATAATAAACGCTGTTACGGAAGCAGGCTATACTGTTCTGGAGATTAATTAAAAAAATCGGCTGTCCGATAATTTGACGGACAGCCGATTTTTTTAAGTTTGTGAATTAAGAAAAAACAATGTAAGGGTTTGTCAAGTAAAGTGTGTAAGTTATTTGTTGGGGATACAAAATTATGTTGCATATTTCACAGTGAAATATCATAAATTTTCGTACTTGCGGATTC
>ONBJ01000040.1 GCA_900316025.1 uncultured Eubacteriales bacterium | reverse complement strand
AATATACCTTGCACAAAAAGAGGCTTACGGAGAGTTTGCTTCCGAATATGCAGACAGGATCGGTGTCAGCTTTACTGATGAACAGGCGGCTTTTGCAAATGGTAAGGCTCTTGAGAAGGATATTACCGAAAGAATTAGATCATTATCTTCCGAAGAACTGCAATATAATCTTGATACCAAATGGGATGCACTGCATAATATTCTTGATATGTATGGAACATTTCTCTTCCTTGGAATTTTGCTGGGGTTTTTATGCCTGTTTTCGACGGTTCTGATAATTTATTACAAGCAGATATCTGAGGGCTATGAGGATAGAGGGTGGTTCCAGATCATGGAGAAGATCGGTATGGAACAAAGCGAAGTCAGAAAGACCATAGGCAGCCAGATCAGATTGCAGATGTTTCTGCCGCTTGCTACGGCGGCGGTGCATATGGTATTTGTCTTTCCCATTCTGCTTAAACTGCTGAATATACTTATGCTCTCCAACACCATGCTGTTTGTTATTTGCACGGTAATTACCTTTGCAGTATTCGCCTGTGTATATACCGCAGTATATTTCATGACTTCAAAAATCTATTATAAAATTGTACACTAAAATAAATCCACCCGAGGTTTTTCTTCGGGTGGAACAGCCTTTTGAGGAGGTAAGCAATGTATAAGATTTTTCTTGTTGAGGATGATTTTTCTCTTGCGGATGCAGTAAAAAGCCTCCTCGAAAGCTATGGAAGCGTGGTGACTGCCGTGAAGGATTTCCGGAATGTTACCGCAGAATTTTCAGATGCCAATCCGCACCTTGTGCTGATGGACATTAAGCTGCCTTTTAAGGATGGGTATTTCTGGACAAGCGAAATTCGGAAAATCTCATCTGTGCCCATAGTTTTCTTATCTTCCGCATCAGACAATATGAATATTATCATGGCAATCAACATGGGTGCGGATGATTTTATTCCAAAGCCTGTGGATGCAATGGTACTGAATGCAAAGGTAACTGCCATTTTACGCAGAACATATGAAATAACGAGCAATTCGCAGACGGTGGATTTTTACGGTGCAACTCTGCACCTTTCAGATTACACAGTTACATACAGCGACCAAAAAACAGAACTGACGAAAAATGAATTCCGCATCCTACAGATGCTGCTTGATAACAGAGGTAAAATCGTCAGCCGTGACGCACTGATGACACATCTGTGGCAAAACGATATCTATGTCGAGGAAAACACCCTTACCGTCAACATGAGCCGACTGCGGAGAAAGTTAGAAGACAGCGGACTTGAGGGTGTTATCATTACAAAGCCGGGAGCGGGGTATATTATAAAGTGAAACGAAAAGTGTTTGCGTATTGTCTGAGAAAAAACAAAATTGCCGTCATCCTTTTTATATTGATGACGGCACTGAACGGTGCGGTTTTTCTGCTTTATGATATTATGACAGAAGCGTTTTTTTATGCGGAATCATTGACTTTAATAATCTTTCTGATGCTGATCGGCATCGACTTCGCAGGTGAATTGAAGGCAGCAAAAAGAAGATCTGACCTGAAGAAAAGAATTCTGCTGCAAAGCAGCTTTCAAAGTAATGACGCAGATATATGCGATGAAGATTATTGTGAAATGCTCGGTCTGCTTGCCGATGAGATCAACCGGCTTCAAACCGACTTTTCATTGAAAAAGCAGGCAGATAACGACTATTACACTGCATGGGTACACCAGATCAAAACGCCCATTGCTACAATGAAATTACTGCTGTCGCAAAACGCAGAAGAAAACAAGGAGTTATCTGCAGAGCTGTTCCGTATTGAGCAGTATGTGGAGATGGTGCTAAGTTATATACGACTCAGAAGTGATTCAAACGACCTTGTAATCAAAGAATACTCTCTTGATGAACTGATACGGGAGACGATACGCAAATTTGCACCTCAGTTCATTGCTAAAAAGCTGAAGCTGAATTACAAGCCGACAAACAAGACCGCAGTCACCGATAAAAAGTGGCTTATGTTTATTTTCGAGCAACTGATTTTCAACGCTATCAAATATACGCCCGAAGGTGAGATAACAATATCTGTCGAAGGTAACACGGTAAAAATATCCGACACCGGTATCGGTATCGCTCCTGAGGATATTCCGAGAATTTTTGAAAAGGGGTATACCGGAGCAAACGGAAGACTGGGGCAAAAATCCAGCGGTCTGGGGTTGTTTCTTTCAAAAAAGGCAGCCAGTCTTATCTCAGCCGATATAAGTGTACAAAGTATACCCGGCTCGGGAACCGAATTTTCTGTTATACTGCCCGGCGAGAAAAAGATGCAAACATTATTATAGTTTTATCCTTTCACAACATACAATAATTACTAAATTTGATGCAACACTCGTCAAAAGGCTGACCAAAAGAATTACTGTGTTTGACGAATACTTTATTGTGAAGTTAAAGTCAGGGTAGATATTGAGATTGAAGATTAAAAGCTCCTCACCATCGGCACAGTATCATCGATGAGGATCCTTTGTGTGTCAATTTCCCGTTTCATCATAGACATGATGCTCAACATATGCCATCATAGTATTGTTTCTCCATGCATGCGCAACGAGAATAAGCATCGGAGTAATTGAAACCAGTATAATATTTTTAATTATTATACCAACTACAAGAACAACCATGATACAAATTCCGATAAATAACATAATGGCGATATGCTCTTTCAGCCACTTCTTCTTAAAGAACTCTATTTTATCCTTCGACGAGAAGATGCTGACTTTGATTGCCTGCGTCAGATTTTCTTCAGCTGCCTTTTTGTATTCTGCATCGGTTAGTCGCTTCCCACTAAGAATCTCATTAACACTAACATTAAAAAGTTCTCCCAAAGCCAACATCGCATCCGCAGGCGGCAGATAGACTCCCGTTTCCCATCGTGAGACTGTTTTATTTGTCACTCCAATTTTCTCTCCAAGCTGCTCCTGTGTGAGTCCTTGTTCCTTCCGGAGCTTCGCTAAAAATTTTCCTATTTGTATCTGATCCATGTGATTCACCTCCTGAGAAAACTATAGCAAAACTTCAATCATTTGTCTTTACCACAAACAGCGAATCTCTGGACATGGACGATATGATGTTTTGACATTCTCTGTCTACTCTTCGCCATGACATCCAAACCACAGCCACAACACCCTGACATCTAAACAGAACACTTAACTCTCCGAAAAAATCGCTTGATATGTTCCCACAGTCGTCAGTGCCACTCATCATGCTGCTCGCTGTACTCGCTCATAATGTCCGAAACGCTTCTATTCATGAAGTATTCGCCGTATTTTTCGTGTTCGGTCAGAGGGCGTGACATCAATACCACTGTTTCAACATGAGGCGTTGCTGGAAACATATCTACAGGTGTAATTTCCGTTGGCTTATATCCCAGTTCATTAAAAATACTTATATCTCTTGCCATTGTTGCACTGTCACAGGATACGTATACAACTTTATCAGGTGTCATCTTTACAACTGTTTCTATAAGACTTTTATCGCAACCCTTACGTGGAGGATCTAATATGACTACATCAGGTTTTATGCCTTGTTTTTCGAGCTTTACGGTAGCCTTCGCCGCATCGGCACAGATAAACTCTGCGTTATCTATTCCGTTCAGGGCTGCATTCTTTTTGGCATTTTCTATTGCCTGAGGTATAATCTCTACACCTATAAGTTTTTTTACTTTTTTTGCCATAGAAAGTCCGATAGTTCCTGTTCCGCAGTAAAGGTCAAGAAGAATATCATCATTGCTGAGCTTTGCGTAATTTTCCGCTATGGAGTACAGTTTTTCTGCCTGAGTACGGTTTACCTGATAAAATGAAAGAGGTGATATATTGAATTTAAGTCCGCATAATATATCTGTTATGTAATCACTTCCATAAAGTTTTATGCACTCTTTTCCAAGAATTACGTTGGTTTTCTGCGTGTTTACATTGAGCTGTAAGCTTTTAAATCCGTTTACATATTTCAGTCTGTCAATAAGTTCATTCTTGTAAGGCACAGACTTTCCGTTGATTACCAGGCAGACCATAATTTCTCCTGTTACTTCTGCAATACGTATATAAAGATGTCTTAACAGACCTCTGTGCAGAATTTCATCATAAACAGAAACATTATTCCTGACTGCCCAGTCACGTACAATACGGCTTATTTCTGAAAATACAGGCGGCTGCAAAAGACAGCAGTCGCTGTCGATAATTCTGTGACTGTGATAAGCATAGAATCCCATTATAGTATTGCTGTGGTTATCCTTTCCGAATGGCAGCTGAGCCTTGTTTCTGTAAAAGCATCTGTTTTCGCAGCTTACAATGGGATTTATTTTCAGGTTTCGGAATCCGCCTATCCTCGTAACCGCATCTTCAACACGCTGATACTTTATTTGCAGTTCAGCATCGTATGAAATATGTCTGTATGTACAGCCGCCGCATTGTACAAAATATTTACAGTCGGGATTTACTCTGTCAGGGGAGGGGATTATTATTTCCTCTGTTCTGCCTATGGCATAATTTTTTGAGGTTTTTATTATTCTGGTTTTCAGAACATCGCCTATAGCACTGTTGCTGATAAAGACAGCAGTATCGTTTACTCTGCCTACTCCGCTTCCTTCAGTTGTCATACCTGTTACGGTTGTTTCATATATTTCATTTTTTTTCAAGTTCACTTTACAACATCCTTAATTTTATACCAAAAATTTCTTATTACAGATTAATAAGTATATTATATCACAAAATTTTTAAAATGTATTTATTTTTTTCAAAGATAGCAATATAATAAAGCAGTATGAATATCTTTGTTTTAGGAGTGTATGCAAATTATGAGTGATTTTTCCATGAAAGATATAAAAAATATTCATTTTATAGGTATAGGCGGTTCGGGAATGTGTCCTCTGGCAGAGATATTGCTGTCACATGGATATAATATTACAGGTTCAGACTGTAATGAATCTGATACACTGGACAGAATAAAAGGCTATGGCATAAAGGTATATATGGGACACAGGGAAGAGAATATCGGAGATGATACACAGCTTGTGGTTCATACGGCTGCGGTCAAGGACGACAATCCCGAAATAAAAGCTGCAAGGGAAAGAGGTATTCCTGTTATAGAACGCAGCAAAATGCTCGGCATTGTAAATGACAGGTATGGCTGCAGCGTAGCTGTTTCGGGTACGCACGGAAAAACAACTGCTACTGCAATGCTTACTCAGATTCTTATAGAGTGCGGAAAAGACCCTTCTGCAATAATCGGAGGAAAACTTCCTTTTATAGGAGGAAACAGCGTAGTCGGAAAATCCGATATAATAGTAAGTGAAGCCTGTGAGTATGTCAATACATTTCTGAAGCTTCACCCCGCAGTTTCGGTTATACTTAATGTAGATGCAGATCACCTTGACTTTTTCAATGATATTGAAGACATAAAGCATTCGTTCAACCTTTTTGCAAAGCAGACCGGAAAGCTTCTCGTTGTAAACGGAGATGACAAGAACAGTGTTGACAGTGTAAATTCCTCTCGAAAATAAAAATGAATGTTCCCGGAAAACATAATGTTATGAATGCTCTTGCGGCTGTTGCGACGGCAATATATCTTGGAGCTGATATTGAACAGGCAGCAGATGCGATAGAGCATTTTAAAGGAGTACACAGACGTTTTGAGGTTCTTGGAAATATTAACGGAATAACGGTTGTTGATGATTTTGCACATCACCCTACAGAGCTTACGGCAACCCTGACCGCTGCTATGAATATGAATTTCAGGAGAGTATGGGGAGTTTTCCAGCCTCATACATTTTCAAGAACAAAAATGCTTCTTGACGATTTTGCAAAGGCACTGTCCATACCTGATACAGCGGTAATTTCGGAAATACTGCCTGTCAGGGAAACAAACATATATAATATTTACGCAGAGGATTTGTGTGCCAAGGTAAACGGCAGCGTATATAAACAAACCTTTGATGAAATTACGGATTATGTCTGCGAGAATGCACGTCCCGGAGATTTAATTCTCACTATGGGCGGAGGTAATGTTTATATGTGTGCAAACCAGATAGTAAATAAGCTTAAATCAATGTACGCTGAATAAAAATCAGAGGTTGTCTGCCGATTTACACGGCAGGCAACCTCTCTTGATTTTTTTGATACAGCGTTTTGACCTGTTTATTGTAATTACCTGTATCCTGACGCAGCAAGCAAAAAATTTCCACCTGAGCGGTTGGAATGATTTTCTCATGGTATAGCTATGACAATTAAAAATTTTGTCCACTTTTTCAAAAGTGGTGGGGTCAAGGGGAAAAGCCCCTTGTGAGATTTTTAAGGGCAAAGCCCTTAAACTCATCAAATGCCAAACAAAATTTGCTTTATGTGACAATTTATTTCAAAAACTTTTAATATTTGATGCGATAAGATATTGATTTTTTTAACATATGTGATATAATATCATCGTGCGTGATGTAATTTCCCTTGATTATTTTCCGCTTAACAGAGTATCTTCTATAACCTCCGCTAAATGAACAGGCTCGAGTTCAAGTTCGTTGCAGAGAAGAACAAAGTCTGACGCTTTCTTTTCGTCAAGAAATACATCTGAGAAATAATCCAGTTTTTCACGGAATTTCTCTTCGACAAGAAAAACGCTTATTCCGTAAGAAGTATATCTGCCAAGCTGAGAATTATACAAAATCTCTTTTTCTACACAATATTCATACATAATTTTAATCCCCCGTTATTTTGAAGTGTAGTGTTATCACTTGCAGGGATTATACCACAAAATAAATGCGATTTTAGTCTGTTTTTGAATTTATCATAATATTCGATGAATTTTGCAGAATTTATGAATTCATATATTTTCTCACTTGCTTAAAATAAAACATAAGGTTGTGATTTTCGTTGCTTATCGCCGTCTGTAATGATGATAAACAGGACAGGGAAACTGTTTCAGGACTGCTTTATACATATTTTTCCGAACGTTCGGTTGAATATAAGCTGGTATGCTATGAAAAAAGTCACGAGCTTCTGTATTCGGTTATTGAAGATTACAGACCTGATGTTATATTTCTGGACGTTTATATGGACAATTATAAAAGTCATGGGATAGACGTTGCAAAGGAGCTTAGAAAAAACAATTTTGACGGAAAAATAATATTTATAGCGTCCACTCCGATATTTGCTGTCGAAAGCTATGACGTAAACGCATCAGGTTATCTTATGAAGCCGTACAGCTATACAAAGATTTGCAGTGTTATGAACAGAATTATAATAAACTACAGTATAAAGTCATATTCTGTGAAAATACGCAGCAGTGTTATAAGAATACCCTATAATGATATAGTTTTTGTTGAAAGCATAAATTCAAAATGCGTTCTTCACCGCAGTGACGGTTCGGATTATACCGTATATAGGCATCTGAGCGATATAGAAAAAGAACTTGATGATTCCAGATTTTTACGTTGTCATCAGAGCTATCTTGTAAATATGAACTACATAAGCAAGGCTGACAAAAGCTTTATGCTTTTCAGCGGTGATATTGTAAATATACGTCAGAGAAACCTCAGAGCAATAAAGAAGCAGTATTTTGATTACATAAAGAACAAGCAGGATATGCAGTATATGTAAATTTTTTCTCGGCATAGTTAATCGGAAATCTGAAATAATATTGTCTGAGGTGATAGTATGATAAACTTCGACAAGCTGAGCCGAACTGACAGGGAGTACTTTTATTCACTTCCTTATTTGATTCAG
Source organism: uncultured Eubacteriales bacterium (assembly GCA_900316025.1). GTDB lineage: Bacteria > Bacillota > Clostridia > Oscillospirales > Acutalibacteraceae > CAG-964. Next base: position 14,008 of record ONBJ01000040.1, on the reverse strand, counting down.
AGGAAAATTGTAAGCTCGGAGCTTAATATAACCTGTCGTGAGGATATGCAGCGTTATTTTACGAATATAGTAAGATAATCATTTAAGGTTCAGATGTAACTTCACGTGCGGCGATTGCAGACAACTGTCGAACAAAGTTCGACAGTTCAACAAAAGAGATTTTTCTCTTTTGTTGCGTCACAAGCTTTGCTTGTGACGGTCTGCAATCGCCGCACTGCTGTGGGCTGAAATCCGAGTTTTTTTGTTTGTATAAAGTTAAAATTCAATATATGCTTGTAATTTTTTGTTTAATATGTTAAAATTAAACGTAATTTTTTTGAAGTATTAATGATTATTTACAAAATCATAATACCTTGAGGCAAAACTAATTTTAGTAAGGTGATTTTAATGAAACAATGGATAAACAAATCAGTTTTCTACCACATATACCCTCTGGGGTTTTGCGGAGCTCCCGAGTATAATGACGGAGTACAAAGCTACAGGCTGGATAAGATTATTGACTGGATACCTCATCTTAAAGCTTTGAATATAAACGCCGTATATTTCGGGCCTGTATTTGAATCAACAAAGCACGGATATGATACAAAGGATTATTATAAGATAGATGTAAGGCTGGGTGATAATGCTTCGTTTAAGAAAATATGTGACCTTCTTCACGCTAACGGAATAAAGGTTGTTCTTGACGGAGTATTCAATCATGTAGGCAGAGATTTCTGGGCATTTAAAGATGTTCAGCAGAATAAGCAGAACTCAATGTACTGCGGCTGGTTTCACAATCTGAACTTTGGCGGAAACAGTCCGAAGGGCGACCCGTTCTGGTATGAGGGCTGGAGCGGTCATTATGACCTTGTAAAGCTTAATCTTCAGAACAGTTATGTCGTTGAACATCTTCTCGGGGCAGTGGAAATGTGGATAGATGAATTTGATATTGACGGTCTGAGATTAGATGCCGCAGACTGCGTTGATATGAACTTTTTCAGACAGCTTAAAGATTTCTGCAACAGAAAAAAACCTGATTTCTGGCTTATGGGGGAGATAATCCACGGAGATTATAACCGCTGGGCAAACGAAAATATGCTTGATTCCGTTACAAATTATGAATGCTATAAGGGACTGTACTCATCTCATAATGACCATAATTACTTTGAAATAGCACATTCTCTGCAAAGACAGTTTTCGCAGGGAGGAATTTATCAGAAGCTTACACTGTACAGCTTTCTTGATAACCACGACGTGGACAGAATTGCAAGTCAGCTTAAAGATAAGAACCATCTGAAAAACTGCTATACCCTTATGTATTGTATGCCCGGAGTACCCTCGGTATATTACGGAAGCGAGTGGGGGATAGAGGGAAGAAGAACAAGAAGCAATGACAGACCTTTAAGACCCGAACTCAATCTGGGAAAAATAGAAAATGCAGATGAAGATTTAAACAAATGGATTTCAAAGCTTGGTAAGGTAAGAAGTGTTCTTGAACCGCTCCAGTTCGGAAATTACAGGAACGACTGTATAAAAAACGAACAGCTTGTATTTTCACGCTCCTATAATTCACAGACGGTCTATGTTGCATTAAACCTCAGTCATAACGACAGTGAGGCAGCATTCAATGCGGTAGGCGGATTCAGTAAGCTTACTGACGCACTCACTAACGAGAGCTTTGACAATACAGGCTATGTCAGAATACCTGTCTGCGGATACGGAGCAAGGATACTTGTTATGAATAACGGGGATTTCAGTTTAAGCTTCGATGATAAAACGGAAGTTGTCACAAATCTCGAAAGTGAAGAAAATGCGGTAAGCATTCCTGCTAAGAAGAACAGGAAAAAATCCGTAAAAAAGGAAACTGAACCTCTTAAAGAAGTGACTGAAGGAAAATACATAAGCTGCGAAGGTTCGGAGTGTGATGTTCTGTGCATATGCGAGCATAGCGAAACAGGAGAAAAACTTGTAGTTTATAAAGATATTTCAAAAAACAAGTCTTTTGCAGTTCCTTACGATACATTCACAAGCATTGTGAATAAGAACGGAAAAACAGTAAGAAACTTCGACAGAATATAATTTCGGCAGGGTTCTCCGACAGGGTAGTGGCGATTGCAGATTTTTGCGGATTTATCCGCAAAAATTACTTAAAGGCTTTGCCTTTAAGTACACTCAAAAGCTTTGCTTTTGAGTGCTGCAATCGCCCTCAGCGTAAATTCGGGCTGAGATGAGATTTAATTCCTATTAAAATAGTATAAATTTAACTATGCTGAAATACTAATTCCTAGTAAATTAGTATAAATTATCCGTATTATATTGAAATTGAAAACGGTATATGTTACAATAATCAATACCTAAGTGTGCATACAGAGGATTTTTATGAAAAATGTAGAAATATTTACAGACGGTGCCTGTTCGGGAAATCCCGGGCCGGGAGGTTGGGGTGCCGTTCTCAGATACAAGACAACCGAAAAGGAAATTTCAGGCGGAAGTGCAAAAACAACAAACAACCGTATGGAAATGACCGCAGTTATAGAAGCACTGAAGCTTCTGAAAGAACCCTGCACAGTTACTCTTTACAGTGACTCACAGTATGTCTGCAACGCCATAAGCAAGGGCTGGGCGAAAAAGTGGAGGTCGAACAACTGGATGCGAAACAAGACCGAAGCTGCATTGAACCCCGATTTATGGGAAATACTGCTTGATTTATGCGACAAGCACGAGGTTAAAGTAGTCTGGGTAAAGGGTCACGCAGGACACCCCGAGAATGAAAGGTGCGACAGTCTGGCTGTTGCACAGGCTAAAAATTATTCATATTGACATAGAATAACAACAAAGGCATATCGGGGAAAGCAAAAATAACAGGGGAAGTGTACCGATGAACAGACTGATATATGCCGATAATGCCGCAACAACAGCGTTATTACCTGAAATACTTGAGCAGATGATGCCTTATCTTACGGATATATACGGGAATCCGTCCAGTATGTACGCAAAAGGGGCAGAGGCACAGAAAGCAGTGGAGCTTTCAAGGGAAAAGATAGCCAAAGCACTCAACGCAAAAACCAACGAGATATATTTCACGTCAGGCGGCAGCGAATCCGATAACTGGGCGATAAAAGGCGTAGCAAGGGCTTTGAAAGCAAAAGGAAAAAATCATATTATAACGTCAGCATTTGAGCATCATGCAGTACTGCATACCTGCGAAGCACTCGAAAGGGAGGGCTTTGAAGTAACTCTTCTTGACGTTCATAGTGACGGTCTTGTAAGACCTGAGGAACTGGAGGCAGCTATAAAAGATACAACAGCCATAGTAAGTATAATGTATGCGAACAACGAAATCGGAACTATACAGCCTATAGCTGAAATCGGAGAAATATGCAGAAAGCATAACGTTGTTTTTCATACCGATGCAGTTCAGGCGGTAGGAAATGTTCACATAGACGTAAAGGCTCAGAATATAGACCTTCTTTCGCTTACAGGACACAAGCTGCACGGCCCGAAAGGCTGCGGAGCTTTGTATATACGAAGCGGTATCAGACCTCAGATTTTGATTGACGGCGGTGCTCAGGAAAGAGGTATGCGTGCAGGTACGGAGAATGTAGCAGGAATAGTGGGTTTTGCGGCGGCAGTGGAGAAAGCCGTATCTACGGTTGATGCTCGTTCTCAAAGAATAACCGTTCTGCGGAACAGGCTTATAGACAAGCTTCTGAAAATAGAGAAAAGCAGGCTCAACGGCGACAGAGAAAAGCGTCTTGCAGGAAATATAAATATGTGCTTTGAGGGCATAGAGGGAGAAGCACTTTTGTTAAGGCTGGATATGCAGGGAATAAGTGCCTCGTCTGGTTCGGCGTGTACATCAGGCTCGCTTGACCCGAGCCATGTGCTTCTGGCAATAGGACTTCCTCATGAGATTGCCCACGGTTCGTTAAGGCTTTCACTCGGAGATGATATAACTGAGGAGGATATAGAATATATAGCCGAAACAGTTCCGAAGGTAGTTAATACGCTCAGAGAAATGTCGCCCGTATGGGAAAAAATAAAAGACTGTTGATTATGCTTTTGTAAAGGAGAGATTAATCGTGGCATACAGCGAAAAAGTCATAGACCATTTTGCAAACCCGAGAAATGTAGGAGAAATAGAAAATGCTGACGGTATAGGAGAAGTAGGAAATGCCAGATGCGGAGATATAATGAAAATGTATATCAAAGTAGATGACAATATTATAACGGACGTAAAATTCAAGACATTCGGCTGCGGTGCGGCTATAGCAACCAGCTCGATGGCAACCGAGCTTATCAAAGGAAAAAGCGTGGACGATGCCCTGAAACTTACAAACAAGGCGGTTATGGAAGCACTGGACGGTCTGCCTCCGGTAAAGGTACATTGTTCGGTTCTGGCAGAGCAGGCTATAAAATCGGCAGTAGACGACTACTATAAAAACAAAGGCATAACTCCGGATTTATAAAAAACTTAAAAAAATTATAAATTACCCTTGTAAAAACGAGCCTTTTATGATAAGATATGCAGTGAGTATTTTTGATTTTTCATGAAAGGTGGGAATGAAATATGTTGGTAGTGGATTATATTATCGGCTCAGTACTTATACTGTTTTCAATAATTATGATTTTTGTAGTTATACTTCAGGAGGGAAACACTCAGGGAGTTGGTGTTGTAACAGGAGGAGCAGATACTTTTCTTTCAAAGAACAAGGCAAGAACAGTAAACAGCAAGCTTGCACGCTGGACAAAGGTTCTGGCAATAGGCTTTGCACTGCTTGTAGTGGCTATAAACGTAGTTGACCGTTTTATGCACTGATTATAAGACTGATTTTTACCGCACAGACTTAGGCTGTTGAACGTCAGGTCTGTGCGGTAATTTTTAGAGTACGGTGAAGTCAGAAAGACAAAAATATTTCAGATTGAGAAGAGGGCGGCAGATGTGAAGGAAGTTAAAAATAATATAAAACCGAAAAAATTATGGCTTAAAATTTTTCTGATTTTTGTCGGCGTACTGTTTGCGGTTATTTCAGTATATGTTATTTACGTATATGTAAGCTACAGTCGTATTGAGGACAATCAGACGCTTATTATTGAGGGGAATGCCGAGCATAGAAAAGTAAAGCGGAATACGGAATATACTGCTCTTTCCTATAATATCGGCTTTGGTGCATATACACCCGATTTTACATTCTTTATGGACGGAGGGACACAGTCATGGGCAAGCTCTGAGGAAAGTGTAAATTACTGTATTGACAATGATATTGCCATGATTAAGAAAGAAAATGCTGATATTGTATTTTTGCAGGAGGTGGATTTCAACTCAACAAGAAGCTACCATATCGATGAGGTAAGTAAAATCCGCAGTGCTTTTGAAAATACGTCATCATCTCTGGCAGTAAATTATCATTCAGCCTTTTTGTTTTATCCTCTGTTACAGCCTCACGGCTCATCTAACGCAGGAATGCTTACAATGAGCAGAATTCAGATTAACTCAGGTTTAAGACGAAGTCTGCCTGTTTCCGAAGGATTTTCAAAATTTATTGACCTCGACCGTTGCTATTCTGTCAACCGCATTTCCGTCGAGGACGGTAAGGAGCTGATACTTATAAACGTTCATCTTTCCGCATACGGAGCTGACGGAAATTTACAGCAGCAGCAGACAGAAAAGCTTTTCGGAGATATGCGTGACGAGTACAAAAAAGGAAATTATGTAATATGTGCAGGAGACTTCAACCACGATTTCCTTAAAAATTCCGTTGAGATATTCAATAATGAAGTCCCTGATGAATACAGCTGGGCAAAGCCGTTTCCTGATGAACGTATTCCGGAGCATTTCCGAAAGCTTGACGATTATCCGAACGCCGCAGCAGTTCCGTCATGCCGCAACTGTGACCGCCCGTATGATGAAAGCTGTTTTACACTTACCGTTGACGGTTTTATTGTTTCCGACAATATAAATGTTACATATGCAAACGTTATTGATACACAGTTTGCATACAGCGACCATAATCCCGTAGAAATCAAATTTAAGCTTTAAATTCAGAATGCCGTACAGCTCAAAAATGGCTGTACGGCATTTCTGCGTTTAAGAAATTTACTGTCGGTTTTAAGATGTAACTCTTCTGGGCTCAGGCTCTTCCTTGAACAGAAGAGAAATGCACCACAAAGCAGATAATCCGACAAGGGTATAGATAATTCTGCTTACAATTCCTGTCTGACCTCCGAAAATCCACGCTACAAGGTCAAACTGAAAAATTCCTACAGAACCCCAGTTAATTCCGCCTATTACAAGCAGGGTAAGAGCAATTTTGTCTAACATATAAAAACCTCCTTTGTCTTTGTTATTATTTCAAAAAGGAGGTTATATATGCGTATGATTTTTAAAATTTAAAACGGAACGATTATTCCGAGAGCAAGACATACTGCACCTACAATAAGAACAGCTGCACTTATCATTCTTGTGGTTTTGAGGCAGGTCTTAATTCCTTTTTTACGTATCTGCTCATCAAGACCGTAATAAGGAATTATTATGTATACCGTTCCCAGAAGTAAAACAGCCGAGCCGACAATGATAAGTCCGAGCTTCAAATTCTGAGCTATCAGTCCGATGAACGTTCCAAGCATAATGACAGCAAAGCATATTATGCTTGTAACGTTGAAACAGGTCTGAAACTGTTTTCTTTTTTTATAATAGATGAAAGTATTGTTTTCGCACTCTTCATCGCAGAATGCGTGGTCATAGTCAAGCTCTTTTCCGCAGAATTCACATATTTTCATAACAGAAGCACCTTTTCAGAATTAATATTTGTTTGAACAAGGCTTTCGTAATACAGACAGCCGTTATCGTTTATTATAACTTAAATATCTGTTTTTTTGCAAGTATGTAAGCGAAAAACAGATATTTATTTTTTGCCGAAATCCCAGTCCCGAAGCTTGTTTCCCTTTACAATATAGCTTTTTGAGGCGATTTTCGCAAGAGGTGTATCGCTGTATGAATCCGAGAAAAAATTATCTACCTGAATATTTTCGGAAAACTTTTCGTAAAAACGCCTTACCTTTTCCTCACCGTGACAGTTTTCGCCGTCATATAAGCCTGTATGGGGGTCAACACGACTTGCCATAAGATATTTTATTCCGAGATTTTCGCACGGAATTTTAAGCAGAAATTCAGGGGAAGCTGATATTATGACATCGTTTTCCTTTTTGCTGTCAAGATACCACTTTTTTATATTTTTCATATGTGTTTCCCAAAATTCGTGTACATCTTTTTCGGTATCACAGTATTTCAGAAGTCTGTACAAGACTTCCTTGAACTGAGTTTTGCTTCCTTTTTTTAAGACGTAAAATTTTATAAATGCTTTGAACGTTTCGGGAAACGTCACAAAAATTTTCGGGTGTTTTTTTAGGCTGTATATAATAAAATCGGCTGTGCTGTCACCATTATATATAGTGTCGTCAAAATCATATACGTTTACGTTAGTTTCATCATACATTTTCAATCACCAATCTTAGATTATAATTTACAAATAAGCTCTTGGTACGGGCTTGCGGAGCGGACGGCGATTTCAGCCCGTTTCGGACAGCCGTCCGAAACGAAATTTCAAGGTATACATTGAAATTTGTCAAAAGCGGAATGCTTTTGACGGCTGAAATCGCCGTCCGCTCCGCAAGCCTCAGAAGATACCATACTATGGCTTTATGCTTAAGAGCTTGTTTAATATCCTTCCACACGCATCTTTTTGGCATATGTCAGGATACTAAACGGGCTCTAACATATCAGTTTTTAAAGCGGAGTTGCTGCATATGAAGCACAAAGAACCTTATCCGCACCGTGTTTTCTGAGAACTTCAACACACTCATGCAGTGTAGAGCCTGTAGTAACAATATCGTCCACGATTAATATACTTTTGTCCTTTACGTCGAATTCAGGGTTAAGTCCGAATACATCACGGACATTAAGCTTTCGCTGCTGTGCGGACAAATCATGCTGAATCAGGTTGTCCTTTACCTTTACGAGCAGGTTACAGCACGGAACATCAAGCCTTTGTGAAAGATATTTTGCAAGAAGCTCCGACTGATTATAGCCTCTTTCTCTGATACTTTTCTTTCTTGCAGGAACAAAGGTTATTATTTCGGGTTTTTCATCGGGAAATTCTTTTCTGAAGGCATTGAACAGGGAAACAGCCATAGCTTCGGCATAGAACGGTTTGTTATGAAATTTCATATTCAGAACAGCCTGTTTGAATATGCCATCATATTCAAACGGAGATACACACAGGGAATTTTGTATATCCGCAACTATACAGTCGGAAGAGAGCTTTTTCATACAGCTTTCGCAGGCTTCCTCACCGTGCATTATGACGCAGCCGCAGTACGGACATACTACAGGAAAAATCATCTGTAAAAGCCTGTCTGATAATTTTCTGAAAGATATTTTCATTTTTTATTCCGCTTCCCTGACTATAAAATCTTTAAGTGCCGAATAACGCAGGGTTTTCTTATTGTTTTCGACCATTCTGTAAAGTGTGTGCGGACTTCCTACAATTATGAGCATTTTTTTTGCTCTCGTAACGGCAGTATAAAGAAGATTTCTGTACAGAAGCTGAGGGGGATTATTGTACAGAGGTATAATAACGGCATTGAACTCATTACCCTGACTTTTATGTACGGTTATTGCATAGGCAAGCTCCAAATCTGCGGCACTTTCTGCATCATATACCGCTGTTTTGTCGTCAAAGGTTACCTGAAGCGTAACAGGATTGTTTGTAACGGAAGTAAGTATGCCTATATCACCGTTGAAAATACCTTCGCCGCTGTCGCCGTTGGGTTTAGTCCAGGCTATGTTGTAGTTGTTTTTGTTCTGCATAACCTTGTCGCCTGTACGCAGGACAGTTCCGTTTATGTTTACCTCACGCTTGAAGCTTTCCTTTGGATTTATAACATTCTGCATAACCCTGTTTATTTCCGCAGTGCCTGTCTGACCCTTTCTTCCCGGACAAAGTATCTGTATATCGTTAAGGGGAGAGTAAGAGTATGTATTCGGAAGTCTTTTTACAAAAAGCTCCGCAACCGTACTGACAACGGAAGCAGTGCTGTTACGCCGCATAAAGAAAAAGTCTGAGGTTGTGTTGTCAATAACGGGAGTTTCGCCGTTAACAATTCTGTGTGCGTTTGTGACGATAAGACTTTTCATAGACTGCCTGAAAATCTCGTTAAGCTGAACAACAGGAATTTTCTCAGAGGCTATGAGGTCACTCAGTATGTTTCCTGCACCAACGCTCGGAAGCTGGTCACTGTCGCCTACCATTATAAGCCTGCACCCGAACGGTAAGGCTCTCATAACGCTTTCAAAAAGCTGAGCATCAACCATAGAAAGCTCGTCTATTACAAGAGCATCACAGTCCAGAGGATTTTTTTCGTGACGCATAAAAAAAGGCTGGTCTTTATTATTCCACATAACCTCAAGCAGACGGTGTATTGTCTTGGCTTCGCAGCCTGTAAGCTGGCTCATTCTCTGAGCGGCACGTCCCGTAGGTGCTGCAAGAGCCACTTTAAGACCGTTTTTCCTGAGTATACTTATTATAGCGTTTAAAGTGGTTGTTTTACCTGTTCCGGGGCCGCCCGTCAGAATGAGTATTCCTTTTGAAAGTGCCGTATCTATTGCCTTTTTCTGAAGCTCCGCATATTTTATATGGTTTTTTTCCTCAATCTCGGTCAGGGACTTATCGGTGTTTTCTATCTTTTCGGCAGGAAACCGCATAGCAAGAGCAATTCTTGCGGCACTGTAGCTTTCGCTTCTGTGCATATCGGGCAAAAAAACGAACTCCTTTTCCTTTACAATGTCACATATGAGAGAGCCGTCCTCGAGCATACTTTTCAGAGCTTCCTCTGTTTTTTCTCTGTCTGTTGAAAGAAAGCTGCCGCATACGTCAACAAGCTTTTCCATAGGCAGACAGGTATGACCATTGTTTTTATTGTGTACCAGAATATGCAGAAAACCTGCACGTATTCTGTTTATGTCATCAAACTGTCGGTTCTGTTCTATTGCAATATTGTCGGCAAGCTCAAATGAAATGTTCAGTCCCTCAGCACAGAGTGCATACGGATTTTCTTCTATAATGTCAAGCAAACTGTTTCCGTACATATTCCATGCCTGTATGGATTGTCTTGCGGAAATTCCGTATTTTGAAAGTCTGCTCATAATCTTACGAACACCAAGTATATGCGTAAGACTTTTGCTTATTGTCTTAGCCTTTTCAAGACCTATTCCCTTTATTTTAGCGACCCTCTCAGGTTCTTTTTCCATAACCTCAAGAGTATTTTCGCCGAAATTTTCCACGAGCCTTCTGGCAATAGCAGGGCCGATTCCCTTTATAACACCTGAGGAAAGATATTTGAGTATGGCAGATGTGCTTGTCGGAATACTCTTTTCACATACATCAAAGGCAAACTGCTCACCATACGAATGGTGAGTTTTATAGCGTCCTATAAGCTTTACCTCTTCGCCGACACTGATTGAAGCAACATTACCTACGGCTGTTACAGGTTCATCACCGCTGATTATTTCAAAAACGCTGTATCCGTTGCTCTCGTTGCGAAATATAATATCTTCAACTTCTCCGATAATCTCAATAAGTTGTTCATTATTTGTCATTTTTTAAGCTCCGTCCGATAAATATTTATCTTTTTATTATATTGCATTATATGTCAATTTGTTTTATAATTAACAGGCTACGAAAAACTGCATCAATTTTCCAAAGAAAAGGAATGAGTGATTGAAATGGAATTTTACGCTAATGAAGGAAAAAAATCCGGGGTTGAAGTAAACGGTAAAAAATATATGCGTCACTCCATAAAAACCCACTTTGTAAAGCAGGGTGAGGATTATGTGGAGGTTTTCAGAAAGTATGTATCGCCTCTCTATCAGGAAGGTGACATAGTTTCTACCAGTGAGAAGATAATCGCCCTTTGTCAGAACAGAGTAATAAAGAGGGAAGAACTGAAAATAGGTTTCTGGGCAAAATTTCTGTCAAAGTTTGCATCTCATCCCGATACGGGATACGGTGTAGGCGAAACAATAAAAATGCAGTACGCTATCCATGAAGTAGGTCTGCCGAGAGTTCTGTGGGCAAGTATCGCAAGCGGAGTTACAAAGCTTTTCGGAAAAAAGGGCGTGTTCTATGAAATAGTAGGTACTGAGGTAAGCGGTCTTGATGGCTTTTACGATAAAGTCTGGGACGAGTACGGAGATATAGGAATAAAAATTCCCGAAAATCCCAACGGCGTATGCAACGAGCTTAAAGAAAAGCTTGGTATGAGCTGCATAATAGTTGATGCCAATGACCTCGGTCAGGAACTTCTGGGAGCTTCCGATGACCTGAGAAATAAAATTCCTGAGGACGAGCTTATAAAATTTGTAAGGGACAACCCCTCTGGACAGGGTAAGGAGCTTACTCCGATTATTCTGATAAGACCCCTCGAAAATTTTGAAAGAAACGGCGATACGCTTGCACCCGGTGTACAGGCATAATCAGTTTCTGCTTACTGAAGAAAAATCAGGCTTGCGGCTGTGATGTGTGCGATTGCACAGTCAAAAGCTGAAGCTTTTGACTGCTCTGCGGAGAAAAATCTCTTAAAAAGAGTTTTTTCTCCGCAGAGCCTTCATTCGGACGGAACGTCCGAATGAAGAGTGCAATCGCACCGCTTAGGCTGTCAGGCTTTTCTTTTTTCAATGAGTAAATCCGTAAAGTATTATATAATATTTCATAATATTTTACAACATAAAAAACTTAGAAAAAGCTGTATTTAGCAGTTTTCAGAAAATGCTGTCTTTGGCATAAAAATTTGCAGAAATTCCTCAGATGTCAGATAATCAACGAATCCGTATTCTCTGCACATAATTTTAATTATGGTTCTTGTTTCATTGTTACAGCCGTAATCTACGCAGATTATCTTATCCCAGCGACTTTTTCCCATAAGCATACTTCTTTCTGCCGTACTTCTTACAAGCTGTTCTGCATTCTGACAGCTTTCCTTAATCGGAATTATTATGTAAACGTCATTATCAGATTTGTTCCTCAGAAAAAATCTCAGCAGACATTTAAGACTGCACGTTATTCCGATGACGGCAAAAATTATAAGCGAAAGATATTCAACAGTTTCAAGCATAAAAATCACCCCCGATATAATTTATGATTTTTATTTAATCGTGGTGAATAAACGGAAGCTTATGCGGCAAAAATAAAATTGACGAAATAAACGTCAAATCAAAAAGCAAGGAAGGCAAGAAATTATGCACAACACTTACGCAAACGAAGCAATAAAATGTACGGTTACCCAGTGCAGACATCACTGTGACGTAAAGAACAACTGTTCGCTTAACTGCATACAGGTAGGCACACACGAGCTTAACCCTACCGAGGAGCAGTGTACAGACTGTATGTCCTTCGAGAAAAAGTAACAGATTTTCATTTTTTTGAGGTTTTTCACATTTATAAAGTATTTATCTGAAAACTTTAATAAATATTTGCCAAAAAATTATGCGATTTAGTTATAAATTCAACAAATTTATAATATAAAAATTTATTTTTTAGAAAATACTTGACATTCTGTACGAAATAAATTATCATATTGTTGTAATAGATATTACAGAATATTAATGCTTACAACTTACAATTAACCCTAATACACTATCTGAATGAACTCTCCGGTTTTTTCTATTCCGGAGAGTTCGTTCATTTTTCTGTAAAAATAAATATTGATAATACCGTACACAAAAACATAATGCCTACATAATATATAGTAACCGTATTAAAATCAGGCAGAGAGGTACAGTATGAAAAATATAGAAGCATTCGGAATAATAGGCGGAGATAAGCGTCAGCTTGCCGCAGCACAGGCAATAAAATCAGAAGGATATACGGTACACGTAAGCGGCTTTGAAAAAATAAAAGACGAAGTTTCTTGTTTCGGAGGAACAATGCCGCACGAAGAATGTGTGCTGTGCAGTGATGTAATAATTTTTCCGCTGCCGCTGACTAAGGATAATATGACACTTAACACTCCTTTTTCGGAAAAAAGGATATATCTTAACGAAGAATTTGCCAGACTTTTCAGAGGAAAGCTTGTATTTTGTCCGTCAAAGGATAAGCTCGTAAAAACAGGAAGATACTGGCAGGAAGCAAAAGTATACGATTTTCTGAACAGGGAAGAAATGCAGGTCTGCAATGCAGTACCTACTGCGGAGGGAGCTATAGAAATAGCAATAAGGGAATATCCCGGAACACTGAACGGTTCAAGATGTCTTGTGACAGGCTACGGAAGAATAGGCAGAGTTCTGGCGAAAATGCTTTGCGGAATGGGAGCAAAGGTATATGTTTCTGCAAGAAGAAAGGATTCGCTTGCGTGGATACGTCTTGGAGGATATACACCCGTAGAGCATTCTGACATTATAAACAGCGGAGAGTTTGATATAATTTTCAATACGGTGCCTGCACTTATACTGGACGCACATATTATGGCAAAGATTGCAGTCCGTTCCCTGATAATAGACCTCGCATCGCAGCCCGGAGGGGTAGACTTTGAAAGTGCGAAGCGAATGGGTATAAAAACAGTACACGCACTGTCATTACCAGGAAAGACTGCACCTAAGACCTCAGGAGAAATAATAAAGGAAACAATTTTCAACATTCTTGAGGAGGAAAAATTTTGAGCAGTACAAGATTGGCTTTTGCACTGTGCGGCTCGTTTTGTACCTTTAAGGAAGCAATACCTCAGATGGAACAGCTAAAGAAAAGAGGTTATGACATAGTACCGATTATGTCACAAAACGCATCTTCGACAGATACAAGATTTGGCACTGCAAAAGAATTCAAAGAAAAAATAGAGCAGATTTCAGAAAAGAAGCTTATAAACACAATAAAGGAAGCAGAACCGCTTGGGCCTAAAAATATGTGTGACGCTATGGTTATAGCTCCATGCACAGGAAATACGCTTGCAAAGCTCTGCAACGGCATAACAGATACAA
>ONBJ01000045.1 GCA_900316025.1 uncultured Eubacteriales bacterium | reverse complement strand
ACTGTCTTCACTTAACATTTTCTACACCTCTTCTTTATTATCTTCCTCCATTATATCACTTTTTATTGCGTTGTGCTATTTTATTGCATTGCTATAATAATTCAGACATATCACTGCCTGACTGCTGTGCAATCATTTTTGAATATGCTACTTTTTCACGCACATCTTCCAATGTATATGCCTGAGCATCTATGTAAAGCTTGGGTATTTTATTCGGAACAAGTGCTTCCGTTGTTTTTCTCACGTTTTCGTAATAGTTGTTTTCTTCTGAGCAGGCCGCCCACGTCATCGGACATCTGTGCCACATCATATCGGCATATTCCTTCTGCTTAGGTGTTTTCAGGTCAACAGTATATTCGGAAGAATTAAAAAACGGTCTGTCTGCACCGAGTTTGGAAAATATTACATTCATATTCATTCCGAAATTGGCGTGACGGTTCTTCATTTCTTCATCAGAATTATTCAGATTTCCTATCTGTGTGGGGTCGAAATAGATAACAGCCTTTATTTCATCGGGATATTTCTGCTGCCAGAAGGACGAATAAACTCCGCCGAAAGAATGTGCCGCAAGAATATAGGGAGCTTTTACACCTGAATTTTTCAAAGCTGTACGATAATCGCTTACTACTTGTTCAACAGTCTGTTCCTCGTGCGTATCGTCACTAAGTCCGTAGCCTGAACGGTCAACAAATGCAAAGCGGTACTTATCCTTGAACTTATACCTGAGCTTATCCGTGACATTTTCCATATCAATCACATTTGCCATACTTTTAAGTCCTGCAACAGAAACAACCGTACACGAAGTATTGGTATTTCCTTTTATGCAGACATTAAGGTTGTGCGAGCCGACAGAAACTGTATTGACATAACCTGCTTCTTTTAATTTATCCCATTCCTGAGCATCGCATATTTTGTCGAAAACAAATATACCCACGATAAAAAGAACAAGCAGTATCAGAATTGTAAGAAACACATTTCTGATTATTACGAATACTTTTTTTGATTTTGGTACTTTTTCCATTATAGCCCTCTTTTACTTTGCTCTCTGATTTTTCAGTTATGTACGAGCCTGTCAGCAGTTTTTCAGTGCATTTTTGAGGGCAAAAAGTTTTTTTGCAACACCGTCAAACTGCTGAGGAGTAATCGACTGAGCACCGTCTGACAATGCGTGTGGAGGGTCGTTATGCACTTCAATTATAAGACCGTCCGCACCTGCCGCTACTGCTGCCATAGCGAGCGGTTCTACAAGCCAGCTTTTTCCCGAAGCATGACTGGGGTCAACAACAACAGGAAGATGAGAAAGCTTTTTGATAATCGGTATTGCCGAAATATCCAGTGTATTTCTTGTATATGTTTCGTAGGTTCTGATACCTCTTTCACAGAGTATTACATTATCATTACCGCCTGCCATAATGTATTCCGCACTCATCAGCCACTCTTCTATGGTAGCAGATAAACCTCTTTTGAGTAAAACAGGCTTTTTTGTTCTGCCAAGTTCCTTGAGCAAATCAAAATTCTGCATATTTCTTGCACCGACCTGAATAATATCTACATTTTCAAACATATCAATATGAGATGTCCTCATAATTTCGGTTACAATCGGCAGACCTGTTTCTTTTCTTGCAATTTTCAGCAAATCAAGACCCTCTGATTTAAGTCCCTGAAACGCATACGGTGATGTTCTCGGCTTGAATGCTCCGCCCCTGAGCAGGGTAGCACCCGAAGCACTTACATCTTTAGCTATCTGTACAATCTGTTCTTCACTTTCCACAGAACACGGCCCTGCAATAATATGCAGACTGCCGTCACCTATACTTACTTTGTCATTTATTTTTACAACTGTATTTTCAGGGTGAAATTTACGGTTTGCTTTTTTATAGGGTTCCTGTACACGCTTGACACTCTCAACAATATCCTGAGCATCAATATATTCAATATCAACATTGTGTGTATCGCCGATAAGACCAAGCACTGTAGACTGCACACCGTCCCAGCGGTTGACTTTTACTCCGTAATCCGAACACAGTTTATCCGCAAAATGCTGAATCTGTTCGGGTGATGTTGACGGTTTTAAAACAATAATCATATGTAGTTTCCCCCTGCTTTTATGAAATAGCTTCTTTCATAGCTTTTATATATTCTCCTATGTGTGACGGTGCTTCCTTACCGTACTGCTCCAGTTTTCTGACAATAGCCGAACCTACGATAACACCGTCAGCCAGCTCTGCCATTTTTTCAGCCTGTTCGGTTGTGGAAATACCGAAGCCAATCGCACAGGGAATGTCCGTATTTTCACGGATAACGGCAATAATTGACGATAAATCCGTATTTATTTCGCTGCGTACTCCCGTTACTCCAAGGCTTGAAACAAGATATATAAATCCTTCTGCTTCCTTTGCAATCATACCGATACGGTTTTCCGAAGTAGGTGCGATAAGAGAAATAAGTGCAACACCATACTTACGGCACAGCGGTAAAAACTCATCTTTTTCTTCATAGGGAATATCGGGTATAATCATACCGTCAATTCCTACTTCCGCACATTCCGAGATGAATTTTTCCGAACCGTAGGAAAACACAACATTGGCATAAGTCATAAATACCAGAGGAATGGTGATTTCCTTGCGTAAATCCCTGACAAAATCAAAAATCATAGCGGTTTTAATGCCGCCCTTCAACGCTCTGAGGTTTGCTCCCTGAATGACAGCTCCTTCAGCGGTCGGGTCGGAAAACGGAATACCTAATTCTATCAAATCCGCACCGTTTTCAACGGCTGTTCGGACAACCTCCTTAGTAGTTTCCAAATCGGGGTCGCCGCAGGTAATAAACGGGATAAAAGCTTTTCCTCCTGCAAATGCCTGTTTAATTCTATTCATAAATATTCTCTCCTCTGTAACGTGCGATAGCCGCACAGTCTTTGTCACCTCTGCCCGAAACGGTAACTACAATGATTTTTTCCTTATCCATAGTCGGAGCGATTTTCATAGCGTGTGCCAGTGCGTGAGATGACTCAATAGCAGGAATAATACCCTCTGTTTTAGAAAGATATTCAAAAGCATTGACTGCCTCGTCATCAGTAATGGCAACATATTCCGCTCTGCCGATATCGTATAAATATGCGTGTTCAGGGCCTACACCCGGATAGTCAAGTCCTGCCGAAATGGAGTATACGGGGGCAATCTGACCGTCCTCGTCCTGACAGAAATAGGATTTCATACCGTGAAAAATACCGAGCTTTCCTGTTGATATGGTAGCTGCCGTTTCAAAGGTATCTATGCCACGTCCTGCCGCTTCGCAGCCAATCAGACGGACATCTTTATCATTGATAAAATGATAGAAGCTTCCTATTGCGTTTGAACCTCCGCCGACACAAGCCATAACGACATCAGGAAGTCTGTTTTCCTTTGCGAGTATCTGTTCCCTGATTTCTTTGGATATAACCGACTGAAAATCACGGACTATGGTAGGGAAGGGGTGAGGCCCCATTACCGAACCAAGACAATAATGTGTATCGGAAATTCTTGTAACCCATTCACGCATAGTTTCGCTTACAGCGTCCTTGAGCGTAGCCGTACCTGTTTTTACGGGAATTACATCTGCTCCCAGCAGACGCATTTTATACACATTGAGTGCCTGTCTTTTTGTATCTTCCTCTCCCATAAATACGACACATTCCATACCCATAAGTGCCGCCGCTGTAGCTGTTGCAACACCGTGCTGACCTGCTCCTGTTTCGGCAATAAGACGTGTTTTTCCCATCTTTTTGGCAAGCAGAGCCTGTCCTAGTACATTGTTTATTTTATGTGCTCCAGTATGGTTGAGGTCTTCACGCTTTAAATAAATCTTTGCACCGCCGAGATTTTCTGTCATTTTTTCTGCATAGTAAAGTCTTGACGGTCTGCCTGCGTAGTCGTTGAATAAATCTGTCAGTTCCCTGTTGAAATCAGGATTTTCTTTATAGTAATTGTAGGCTTCTTCAAGTTCAATTACCGCATTCATAAGCGTTTCGGGGATATACTGTCCGCCGTGTACGCCAAATCTTCCTTTAGGATTTGTCATATCAATTTTCCTTTCTGACAGCATTTACAAACGCTGTCATTTTATTTTTATCTTTTCTGCCGTCCGTTTCCACACCTGTACTCACATCTGCCGCATACGGCTTTAAATATCGTACCGCTTCGGCGACATTCTCCGTATCAAGTCCGCCTGCCAGAAAATAAGGTCTTTTTATATTGGCGAGAAGCTTCCAGTTAAAAGTTTTTCCGTCACCCTTGCCGCCGTCAAGGAGAATGAAATCAGCCGCAGACTTTTCCGCTGTACGGACATCTTCCTTATTTTTAATAACAAAAGCCTGAATAATCGGCTTATCGGTGAAAGCTCTCAGTTTTTGTATATATTCCTCATTTTCGTTTCCGTGAAGCTGTATTATATCAATAATATCAAGAGATAAAACAACATTGTCAATATATTCATTCACGAATACGCCGACTGCCTTAATATCAGGATTCAGTTTACTTTTCAATATTCTGGCTGTTTCAAAGGAAACATACCTCTTACTTTTTTTGGCAAACACAAAGCCGATATAATCAGGCTTTATAAAGTTTGCCGTTTCAATATCTTCTGTGCGAGAAAGTCCGCAGATTTTTACTTTTATCATAATAAACCTTTTAATTCCTTTAATTTCTGCCGTTTGTCGGGTGCTTTCATCAGAGTTTCGCCGATAAGCACGGCATCTGCTCCCATATCACGCAAAGCCCTGACATCTTCCGCAGTTCTGACACCGCTTTCCGACACAAAGATAATATCCTTAGGAATGATATTTCTAAGTCGCTGACTGTTCTGTGTATCTACAGAAAAATCTTTCAGGTTGCGGTTATTTACACCTATAATTCTTGCTTTGATGTTGAGTGCCGTCTGTACTTCGTTTTCATCGTGAGTTTCCACCAGTGCAGACAATCCGAGTTCATCGCATACTGCAATATACTCTCCGAGCTGCTGCTGTGAAAGAATGGATACAATAAGCAATACCGCTGATGCTCCAAGTAATTTTGCCTCATAAATCATATATTCGTCTACGGTAAAGTCCTTACGCAGACAAGGAATTTTTACATTTTCCGCAATTTCTCTGAGATATTCATTGTTTCCCAGAAACCATTTTGGTTCGGTCAGTACGGATATGCAGTCTGCTCCTGCCGTTTCATATTCTTTGGCAATTTGAAGATACGGAAATTCGGGAGCAATCAATCCTTTTGACGGAGAAGCTTTCTTGCATTCGCAGATAAAGGAAAGTTCAGATTTCCGCAAAGCCTTTTCAAAACAAAAATCACCTTTCGGCAAAGAAAATGCCGTTTTTCGTATTTCCTGCAAAGAAACTTTTTGTTTTGATGTTTCGCACCGTTCCTTTGCATATTCGGAAAGCTGTTCCAGAATAGTCATTATTCTTCCTCCGCACGGTTGCTGACTTCGATAAATTTTTCGAGTGTTGCCGCTGCCTTGCCTGAGTCGATAAGCTCCTGTGCCAGAGCGATACCCTCCTTTATAGTGGCAGCTTTTCCGCCTATGTACAGCGAAGCACCTGCATTCATCAGTACAGCGTTACGCTTATGTCCCTTTTTTCCTGAGAGAATATCTCTGGTAATCTGAGCATTTTCAGCAGGTATTCCGCCCAGCAAATCATTTTTTGTACAACGCTCAAAGCCGAAATCTTCAGGCTTAATCATATATGATTTAAACCAGCCGTCTTTTATTTCGCAGATTTTTGTCGGAGAACTGAGCGAAATTTCATCGAGCTTATCTGTACCGTAAACCACCATACCACGTTTTACGCCAAGGCTGATGAGTACCTGAGCCAGAGGTTCAACAAGGTATTCGTCATATACTCCGAGAAGCTGCATAGACGGTGACGCAGGATTTGTAAGAGGGCCGAGAATGTTGAATACTGTTCGGAAACCGAGTTCACGGCGTATAGCACCTACATATTTCATAGAGGTATGATATTTCTGAGCGAAGAAGAAGCACATACCGACTTCGTTAAGCAATTCCACGCAACGCTTCGGACTTTGGTTTATATTGACACCCAATGCTTCAAGACAGTCTGCCGTACCGCTGCTTGACGAAGCTGCACGGTTTCCGTGTTTGGCAACCTTCATACCGCCCGAAGCGGCAACAAGTGCCGCAGTTGTTGAAATATTGAAGCTGTGGGCATTATCACCGCCTGTTCCGACTATTTCAAACACGTCCATACCTGTTTCCACTTTGACAGCGTGACTTCTCATAGCTTCCGCACAGCCTGCGATTTCATCGGTAGTTTCTGCTTTGGCACTTTTTGTGGAGAGTGCTGCAAGAAAAGCCGCATTCTGTGTAGGGGTAGTTTCACCGTTCATAATCTCATTCATAACGGCATATGCCTCATTATAGGTCAAATCCTCTTTGCTTACGATTTTAACAATAGCTTCTTTAATCATTGCTTTACTGTTCCTTTCATATTTTATGTCGTCGGGGATTTTATCCCCGAACCCCTGTCAGGGGCTTTGCCCCTGAACCCCACAAGCCTTTGAAAAGGCTTGACCGAAACTTTCAAGGCAAAATTTTCTTGCGAAAATTTTGGAAATTTCCGAAAAAATTACGAACGAAGTGAGCCATAAAAGTTTTTTGTCCGCTTTTTTTCAAAAAAGCGGTGGGGTCAAGGGGCGAATGCCCCTTGTGGGATTTTCAAGGGCAAAGCCCTTGAACCTTAAAGCTGCCTTTTATAAAATTGGACAGCATAGTTTTTCCGTCAGGTGTCATAATGGACTCGGGGTGAAACTGTACACCGAAAACAGGATATTCCTTGTGTTCAACTGCCATAATTTCTCCGCTGTCGGTCTGAGCCGTAACGTGCAGACAATCGGGAATGGTCGTTTTATCGGCTATAAGGGAATGATAACGGGCAACCGCTGTTATCTCAGGACAACCGACAAACAGATGACATTCTGTATCAAGATGTACTTTACTTTGTTTGCCGTGCATAAGTTGTTTTGCATAAGTAATGGTTGCACCAAATACGGCACATATCGCCTGATGTCCCAGACATACACCTAAAATCGGGATTTCTTTTCCAAGTTCTTTGATGACAGCCATAATAATTCCTGCATTTTCGGGTCTGCCGGGGCCCGGAGAAAGAATAATTTTTTCGGGGTTAAGCTGACGTATTTCTTCCACTGTCATTTCATCATTTCTTATAACACGAATATCAGGCTCAATTTCGCCTATGTACTGATAAAGATTATAGGAAAAGCTGTCATAGTTATCAATCAGTAAAATCATAATTCTTCCTCCTGAGCTATTTCCAGTGCTTTCAGTGAAGCTTTGGCTTTGTTCAGACATTCTTCAAATTCTTTTTCAGGGTCAGAGTCGGCAACAATTCCTGCACCGCTTCTTACAAATACCTTTCCGTTCTTCTTGTATGCAATACGGATAGCAATACAGGTATCCATATTTCCTGTAAAATCAATATATCCAATCGCACCGCCGTAAATGCCACGCTTATTGTTTTCAAGCTGTCCGATAAGCTGACAGGCACGTATTTTAGGTGCTCCCGAAAGAGTTCCTGCCGGCAATACAGCCTCTATTGCGTCAAGTGCATCTTTATCTTCACGGATTTCTCCCCTTACAGTAGAGCCTATGTGCATTACGTGAGAAAATCTTTCGATACTGTGCAGTTTTTCCACCTCAACCGTACCGAATTTGCTGATTTTTCCCAAATCGTTACGTCCCAAGTCAACAAGCATATTATGTTCGGCAAGCTCCTTTTCATCGCAGAGCAGTTCTTTTTCCAAAGCAATATCTTCCTGTTCTGTTTTTCCTCTGGGTCTTGTACCTGCAAGCGGAAAGGTGTGCAGTATGCCGTTTTCAAGTTTGACAAGTGTTTCAGGTGATGCTCCTGCCACTTCCACATCTGTTCCCGAAAAATAGAACATATACGGTGACGGGTTTATGGTTCTGAGTATGCGGTATGTATGAAAAAGACTTCCCTCAAAAGACGCACTCAGACGGTTTGAAAGCACAATCTGAAAAATATCGCCCTCATAAATATATCGCTTTGCTTTTTCTACCATTTCACAATAGCGTTCCTTATCAAATAACGGCGTGACTTCTCCCAATAATTTTCCGCTTTTTTCCTCAAGCTTTTCACCGTTTCTGAGCAAATCTTTAAGGCAGTGAAGCTCAAGTACGGCTTTATTATAATTTACTTCGATATTATCCAGCTTCATATTGACAATCAGAATGATTTTCTGCTTTACATTGTCAAAGGCAATTACCTTGTCAAAAAGCATTAAATCTACATCTTTGAATGCTTCACTGTCATCAACCTGACATTTTACACTGGGTTCGCTGTATGTGAGGTAATCATAGGAAAAATAACCTACAAGTCCGCCTGTAAATGACGGGAGATTTTCAAAACGTGGACTTTTGTATGAAGATAAAATCTGTCGCAGATAAGCAGACGGATTATCTGTTTCAACCTGAACATCACCTATTTTCATAATACCGTCAATGCAGGTGATTTCCATTTTAGGCTGATAACCTAAAAATGTATAACGTCCCCAACGGTCATTTGCCTGTGCCGACTCCAGCATATAGCAGTGTGTGGAAACATTTTTCAGTATTTTCATTGCTTCAATAGGGGTGAGGAAGTCGGAAAGAATTTCACAGCTTAAAGGCAATACATTATATTCATTGCTTTTTGCGATTGTTCTGACTTCTTCGAGTGCAGGAAAAATTTTCATTGAAATACCTCCTTGGTAAATAAAAAAAGTCCTTAACAGAGTGCAACAACTCTGTTAAGGACGAATAAATGACAATTATCCGTGGTGCCACCTTAATTTAACGGAATGAACCGTGTTCTCGACAGGATACCAGCATATCCCCGACAGATAACGGCTGTCCTCACCGTCGCAGAATACTCCGAAAGAAAAAACCTTCGTTTGACCACGCCCTCAGCGACCCATTTGACAATCTGTTTCTTACCTGACTCTCAGCAACGCAGGTTCTCTGTAAAGGCATAAATGCCGTTATTTTCGCTTCATCGGTTTATCATATTGAACTATCTGAAGTTTACCATATTATCTGTGGTTTGTCAATATTATGTTCAGAAAT
The DNA here is from genome assembly GCA_900316025.1 of uncultured Eubacteriales bacterium. Classification (GTDB taxonomy): domain Bacteria; phylum Bacillota; class Clostridia; order Oscillospirales; family Acutalibacteraceae; genus CAG-964. The sequence continues at coordinate 9,784 of ONBJ01000045.1, read as the reverse complement.
TTTCAGTATAAAATCTGCAGGAATAAAATGTTTCTCACTCTACCGAAACAATGTAGTAGTAGATAGGCTGACCGCCGTTGACAAGTGTAATATCTATTCCGGGATATTTTGCACAAATCTGAGCGTTTACTGCCTCAGCCTTTTCAGACGGTGTATCTTCTCCGTAAATAATGGTAATAAAGGCGGTTTCCTTGCTTACCATACCTTTTATAAGCTTAAGTACAGCTCTTTCAGGAGTTTTTTCCGTAAAAAGAAGCTTTCCGTTTTCAAGAGCGATTATATCGTTTTCCTTTATTTTGGTTGAGCCGAATTCTGAATCCCTTGCAGCGAATGTAACCTGTCCTGTATCTACATCGGCTGCTGCGGAAGTCATTATTTCTATATTTCCCTCAACAGTAAGGTCAGGGTCATAAGAAAGCATAGCACTCATACCCTGAGGGATAGTCTTTGTGGGAAGTATGATAACATTTCTGTCATCAACCAACGGTACAACCTGCTGTGCAGCCATAATTATGTTTTTGTTGTTGGGCAGTACAAAAACATTTCTTGCACCTGTAGAAAGAACGGCTCTCATTATATTTTCTGTACTGGGGTTCATACTCTGACCTCCGCTTACAGTGTTGTTGCAGCCTAAATCCTTGAACAGATTGCTTACGCCTTCTCCTGCGGTAACAGCTACAAAGCCTACTTCATCAACAGGTTCTGCGGTTTCAAATTCATCGTCAAGTTCACTCTGTTTTTCTTCGGCTTCCTTATCCTTTACGATACCTGCAGCTTCTTCGGCACGGCGGTGCTGCTCCTTCATATTTTCAACCTTGACAGTGAGAAGCTGTCCGTAATCAAGACCGTGCTGTAATGCAATACCGGGTTTATCCGTGTGAACGTGTACCTTTATGATTTCATCGTCCTCAACTACAACAACGCAGTCGCCAAGTTTTTCGAGAGCGGAACGCAAATGCTTTATTTTAAGTTTGCAGGGTATATCCTTTCCCACAATAAATTCTGTACAATATGTAAAGTTTATAACGTCGTCAAATTCTGCTACAGCACTTACATAGTTGGTTTCGTCTATGGGATTAAGTACAGGCTGTGTATCCTCAGCATCAAATATCTGACCGCTTTTTATAACGGACAGCATTCCTTCATATATTACACACAGACCCTTTCCGCCTGAATCAACTACACCTGCTCTTTTGAGTACGGGCAGCAAATCGGGAGTTGTTTTCAGAGTAGCCTCTGCAGCTTTGTAAACTTCCTCGAAAGTTTCCTCAATACTTTTTTCAGCTTCCGCACATTCCTTGGCTTTCAGTGCTGAAAGTCTTGCAACCGTAAGAATAGTACCCTCTGTAGGCTTTGCTACAGCATCATAAGCGGCTTCAACTCCGAGCTGTAAAGCGTTTGCAAGGTCAGCAGTAGTAACTGTTTCCTTATCCTCGAAGCCCTTTGCAATTCCCTTGAAGAGAAGGGAAATTATAACGCCTGAATTTCCTCTTGCTCCTCTTAACATTGCAGAAGCAACCTGCTTGCTTACCTGTGCGATATTCTCATTTTCAGGTGTTTCTCTGAGAACCCTTGCGGCAGCTCCTATTGTCATAGACATATTTGTTCCAGTATCTCCGTCGGGTACAGGGAATATATTAAGGTCATCAACCGTATGCTTTTCCTTGAGCATATTGTTTGCAGCGGATATAACAGCATTCCTAAAGACGATACCATTCATCACATATTACTTCCTTTCAGAATTTATATATATAATCAATACAAAACTGTATTAAAGTCCACAAAGAATTATAACATAAGTACATATATGTTTTCAATAGTTAAAGTATTTCTAAAGCCTCTATATTTAAAGTTTTTCCTGTTTTATTGTCAATTTCCATAAGTACGCAGTTCATTTTGCACGCACCAGAAGCAAGTTCAAATCTTTGAGGCAGTTTTTCCTTCATTTTTTTTATTATTATCTCAGGTTTTACTCCGAGAACGGAGTTTATAGTTCCTGTCATACCGACATCTGTAATATATCCTGTACCCTTTGGCAAAATACAGGCATCAGCCGTCTGTACATGAGTATGTGTACCGAAAACAGCCGATACTCTTCCGTCAAGATAATAACCCATAGCTCTTTTTTCGCCTGTGGATTCTGCGTGAAAATCGACTATGATTATTCCTGCATTTTCCTTTTCAGCCTGAGCGATAAGCTCGTCAGCCGCCCTGAACGGACAGTCCACGGCTTCCATATAAGCCGTACCTATTATATTGATTACGGCAACGCTCAGTCTGCCCATATCAAGAACAGTCATTCCGTGACCCGGTGTAGTTCCCTTAGGATAATTGGCAGGTCTTATAAGATACTGACATTCGTCATACAAATCATATGACTCCTTGCGTCTGAAAGAGTGGTTTCCCGTGGTTATAACGTCAACGCCGCTTTGAAAGAGGTATTCTATTGAAGCTTTTGTAACTCCGTTGCCGTCTGCGGAGTTTTCTCCGTTGGCAATAACAATGTCTATACCCTTGAGCTTTTTCAGTTTCGGAAGCTTTTCCCTTAAAAAAGTACAGCCGATTTTTCCGACAACATCTCCTATTGCGAGTATTACCATACAACACACCCTTTTAACTGCATACACTTTTCTGAAAATATCAATCGTCTATATTATATCAGCAAAATGTTTATTTTTCAATTTAATATTTAAATTATTTTAGCGTATTCACAAAAAAATTTATCCTGAATCGGCAAGAAAACTCCGACCTCTATAGGTCGGGGATGAATTGCCGTCAGCCCGTAAGGGCTGAGAATAAATTGACATCTCAAAAATGTAATGATAGAATACGGTTGTAAATATCTGCTGTGACAGAGGTGAGAAATATTGAACAAAGCCTATAAATTCAGAATATATCCAGATTCAGAGCAAAAAACACTGCTCTCAAAAACCTTTGGCTGTACACGAATGATATATAACTATTACCTCAATAAAAGAATAAAGTTGTATGAAGAAGAAAAAATAACATTCGGTTATACCAAATGTGCGAAAGATTTGACTTTTTTGAAAAAAGAAAAAGAGTTTCTGAAAGAAGTTGACAGTATACCGTTACAACAGGCATTAAGACATCTTGATACGGCTTTTCAGAACTTTTTCAAAAAGCCAAAGACAGGATTTCCAAAGTTTAAATCAAAGAAAAACAACAACAGCTATACAACGATGTGTGTGAATAACAACATAAAACTGGAAAAAGAAACAGTTTCACTGCCGAAAATTGGGAAAGTCAAAGTAAAGCAACATAGGAGCATTCCCGAAAATTACAGGTTAACATCTGTGTGAGTATCCTGTTTGAGTACGAAAACCAAGTACAGAAAACAGAACCACAGAAATTTTTAGGTCTTGATTTTTCTATGCACGAATTGTATGTTGACAGTAACGGAAATTGTCCGCAGTTTCCGAGATATTACAGACTGTCCGAAAAGAAACTGAAAAAAGAACAAAGAAAGCTGTCCAAAATGGAAAAAGGTTCAAAGAACAGAGAAAAACAGCGTATCAGAGTTGCTAAACTGCATGAAAAAGTTGCCAATCAAAGAAAAGATTTTCTGCACAAGCTGTCAAGACAGATAGCCAATGTCTATGATTGCGTGTGTATAGAAGATTTGAATATGAAAGCAATATCACAGGCACTGCATTTCGGAAAGTCAGTTGCTGATAACGGCTGGGGAATGTTCACAACATTTTTGCAATACAAACTTGAAGAAACGGGGAAACAGCTTGTTAGAATTGATAAGTTTTTTGCCAGTTCACAGTTTTGTAGTGTCTGTGGGTATCAGAACAGTGATACAAAAGATTTGTCTGTCAGAGAATGGACTTGTCCTTGCTGTCAGACAAATCACGACCGTGATATAAATGCTGCTGTAAACATACGAAATGAAGGTATGAAAGTAGCATTGGCATAAGATAATAAAAAACAAAACCGTGGGACACAAAACTTATTGACGGCAAATGGTGGATGTATAAAACTGCAAATCATGAAGAAATGTTTTCGGAGCTGTTTATATATCACTTGGAAAAAAAACTGGGTATGAATATGGCAGTATATGAGCGTGGCGACAAATGCGTAAAATCACTTGATTTTACAGACAGTGCAAGCGTAAATTTTGAGCCTGCCTTTACGTTTATGGGCGATAATGAAGATTATGAAGATGTTTTTGCAAGGCTGAATGAACTTTGTCCACAGGCTTCAGCCGATTTTGTGAAAATGATTTTTCTTGACACGCTGACTGCAAATCCTGACAGACACACAGCAAACTTCGGACTGCTCCGTGACATAAAAACAGGAAAGCTTATCAGCTTTGCTCCTGTTTTCGACCATAATATGGCACTTATTGCAAGAGGTTATCCGAAAACCGTATCTAAAAACGATATTCTTATCTGTCTGTTTAATGATTTTATAAACAATCATACCGAGTTTAAAAAATATCTCCCGATTGTTACGGAAGATATTCTGAAATCTGTTCTTGCAACAGTCAATATGAAAGTACGCAGCAAGGATATTATAGAATTTCTTATGAAGCGGTATGCACTCATTCAAAAAAACTGAAAAGACTTTATCATCTCGTTGACAAAATAAAGTTTAGGTAATAATATATATAGGATAGTCTTTGAAATTACATTTTTCGGAAAGGAAGTTAAGATTATGGATATAAGAGAAGAGTCTTTGAAAAAGCATTATGAGTGGAAAGGAAAAATTGAGGTAGTTGCCGTACCAGAGCTTAAAACCTCTCACGATCTGGCTGTTGCATATACTCCGGGAGTAGCAGAGCCTTGTATGGTTATACATAACGATTATGAAAAATCATTTGAGCTGACAAGAAGGCATAATCTTGTAGCTGTGGTAACTGACGGAACTGCTGTTCTGGGACTTGGCGATATAGGCCCTGAGGCTGGTATGCCCGTTATGGAGGGAAAATGTGCTTTGTTCAAGACTTTTGCCGATGTTGACGCATTTCCCATATGTGTACGCTCAAAGGATACAGATGAAATTGTAAGAACGGTTTATCTGATTTCGGGAAGCTTCGGCGGAATAAATCTTGAAGATATTGCCGCTCCACGCTGTTTTGAGATAGAGGAAAAGCTCAAGAAAATCTGCGATATACCCGTATTTCACGATGACCAGCACGGTACTGCAATAGTTGTTGCTGCTGCGGCTATAAATGCTATGAAGATAGTAAATAAAAAATTTGATGAAATAAGGGTAGTTATAAGCGGAGCAGGTTCGGCAGGAATTGCTATTGCAAAGCATATGATGAGATTAGGGGTAAAGAATATAATTATGGTTGACGCAAAGGGCATAATTGTAGAGGACGACCCGAGATTAAATCCCGCAAAGCTCGAAATGAGCAGAATTACCAACAGGGAGCATATAACAGGAGGTCTTGCAGAAGCTGTAAAGGGAGCTGATTTGTTCATCGGAGTTTCAGCGGCAGGAATACTTACTGAGGATATGGTAAAGACTATGAACAGCGATGCAGTAGTATTTGCTATGGCAAACCCTGTTCCCGAAATTATGCCTGACATAGCTAAAAAGGCAGGAGCAAGAATTGTAGGAACGGGACGTTCGGATTTTGCAAATCAGATTAATAATGTTCTTGCATTCCCGGGTATATTCAGGGGAGCGTTGGACTGTCGTGCAAGGGAAATCAACGATGATATGAACATAGCCGCTTCATATGCAATAGCAGGACTTGTTTCAGATGATAAGCTTTGTGAGGACTACATACTGCCCGATGCACTCGATAAAAGAATAGGTTCGGCAGTTGCCGAAGCTGTAATGGAAGCTGCAAGAAAATCAGGTTCAGCAAGACTTTAATTAAAATCAAAACACGGAGCTGAAATTTCAGTTCCGTGTTTTTTAGAGTTTAAAATTGGGGGGGTATATTTAAGCTTCGGGTACAACGGGAAGAGCAGCTATAGCCTTTGCAATTTCCTCATCTGTAGGAATATAGTCTGACATTTCGCCGTCATTGTACTTCTGATAAGCAACAAGGTCAAAATAGCCTGTACCCGTAAGACCAAAGAGTATTGTTTTCTCCTCGCCTGTTTCCTTACACTTCAGAGCCTCGTCTATTGCAACACGTATAGCGTGTGAGCTTTCGGGAGCAGGGAGTATACCCTCGATACGTGCAAACTGTTCGGCAGCTTCAAATACGGAAGTCTGTTCTACAGAAACAGCCTCCATATATCCGTCATGATAAAGCTGGCTGAGTGTTGATGACATACCGTGGAATCTCAGACCTCCTGCGTGGTTTGCCGAAGGTATAAAGCTTGAACCAAGTGTGTACATCTTAGCAAGAGGACATATCATACCTGTATCGCAGAAATCATAAGCAAATGTACCTCTTGTAAAGCTGGGACATGATGCAGGTTCTACTGCAATAAAGCGGTAATCATTTTCTCCACGGAGCTTTTCGCCCATAAACGGTGATATAAGACCGCCGAGGTTTGAACCGCCTCCGGCACAGCCTATTATAATATCGGGTTTAATGCCGTACTTGTCAAGAGCAGCTTTTGCCTCAAGTCCTATTACAGACTGATGGAGAAGTACCTGATTGAGTACAGAACCGAGAACATATCTGTATCCGGGATTTGATACGGCAACCTCAACAGCCTCAGATATAGCACAGCCAAGACTTCCTGTAGTACCGGGGTGAGCTTCGAGTATCTTTCTTCCTACATTTGTGGTAGTTGAGGGTGAGGGAGTAACCGATGCACCATAGGTACGCATAACCTCACGTCTGAAAGGCTTCTGCTCATAGCTTACTTTAACCATATAAACCTTGCAGTCAAGACCGAGATATGCACAAGCCATTGAAAGAGCAGTACCCCACTGACCTGCACCTGTTTCTGTAGTTACGCCTTTAAGTCCCTGTTTCTTTGCGTAGTAAGCCTGAGCTATTGCAGAATTGAGCTTATGGCTTCCGCTTGTATTGTTGCCCTCGAATTTATAGTAGATTTTTGCAGGTGTGCCGAGTGCTTTTTCAAGGCAGTATGCACGTACAAGGGGAGCAGGTCTGTACATTTTGTAGAAGTCACGTATTTCCTGCGGAATTTCAAAGTAGGGAGTAGTATCATCAAGTTCCTGCTTTACGAGTTCTTCACAGAAAATAGCACTCATCTGCTCTGCGGTAAGAGGCTTGCAGGTTGAAGGGTCTAACAGCGGAGCGGGCTTGTTTTTCATATCCGCTCTCAGGTTATACCATTTGTCGGGAATTTCGGATTCACTCAGATAAATTTTATAGGGTATCTTGTTTTCAGACATTTTGCATATCTCCTTTTGTATTCAGATTAAGATTTATAATTAAGTTATGCGGTTAAACACATAACATTCTCTTTTTAGTAAAGTTTAAGATTTCGACTTTAAAAAAACCGCACCATCGTTTTTTCAGTAACTTCATATAAATTTCTCCGTAAAAACAAAAAAGCCTATCCCAAGCATAAAACAATGCCGGGACAGGAATATCCTGCGGTGCCACCCTGCTTGACGCAATATGCGTCCTCTCAGTACGTACAGATATACGTCAACCTTTGATTACGGAAGGTCATTATTCCGTCTTGCATACTCTGCTTGAAAAAGCGTTTCAGCTCGCCCTCAGAAGTCCATTCCGCTCTGTCTGTCCTGCCGCAATCTCACCGCCTGCGGCTCTCTTTGAAGCTATAGTCCAGAGCGTACTTACTCTCCATCATCGGTGTATTCTGATGTTATCACAATCAGCCTGAAAAGTCAAGCGGATTTCTGAAAAATTATATAAAAAATTTCCTGTTTCTTATATAAGAAACAGGAAATTTCAATAAATAACCGATTATCCCTTTACAGCACCTGCAACGATACCCTTTATTATATATTTCTGACAAATCAGATAGAAGATAACGATAGGTATAATTGAAAGCACAATCATAGCCATCATATTAGCCATATCAATAGAGCCGTAGCCGCCTCTCAGATACTGAATAGCCATAGGGAGCGTTCTTGCATCTGATGTGTTGAGGAGCAGATAGGGGAGAAGATAGTCATTCCATATCCACATAGCGTTAAGGATAGCAACCGTAATCGCCGTGGGTTTAAGTATAGGGAATACTACAAGGAAGAAAGTTTTTACAGGACCGCAGCCGTCAATCATAGCGGCTTCTTCGATTTCGAGGGGTACGCTTTTTATAAAGCCTACAAACATAAACACGGCAAGTCCTGCACCAAATCCGAGGTATACGAATATGATACCCACAACATTATTCAGATTTACCATAGCCGTAACCTGAGTCATAGGGTACATTACCATCTGGAAAGGAACTATCATAGAAAATGCACACAAGAGGTAAAGAAGCTGTGAATACCATTTCTTTACACGGACGATAAACCATGCACACATAGATGTACATACAATTATAAGTGCCACGGAAAATACAGTGATAAACAGTGAAGTAAAGAAAGCACTGAAAAATCCGATTTTTCCTGCACCCTCGATATAGTTGTCGAATCCTACAAATGACTGGGGATTCGGAAATGCAAACGGTTCGTTACTGAGATAGAGCTTTCCCTTGAAGGAATTCATCAGAACGAGAAGTATGGGAGCTATGAAAAGGCAAGCCAGCACAACAAGCAGAATGAAAAACGGAATATCCTTTTTTTCAATTTTGTTTTTAACTTTAGTATCGCTTTCGCTGTCTATTATGACCTTTTTAACGTCCTGTTTGGGTACATAAGCACCCATAACGCCGTTTTCGTCCACAACGGGAACCTGAACCTGAACTTTAAGCTGTTTTTCTGCCATCAGCTTTCAACCTCCTTACTTCTTGTAAGATAAAGCTGAGTAAGTGCTATGACTGCAACTATGATAAAGAATACAACAGCCTTAGCCTGTCCTACACCCTGATAACCAACTCTGCCGTAGAATGTGTTGTATATGTCGAGAGCGAGCATCTGGGTTTCCTGACCGGGAGCACCTGCCGTGAGAGCAAGGTTCTGGTCGAAAAGCTTGAATGAGTTTGTGAGTGTAAGGAACGTACAGATAGTTACAGAGGGCATAACCTGCGGAATGGTAATTCTTGTGAGCTTCTGTAAATTTGTAGCACCGTCAATATCGGCAGCTTCAAGCAAATCGGGGGAAACATTCTGTATGCCGGCTATGTAAATAATCATCATATATCCGATTAACTGCCAGTTCATCAGGATTACAAGTCCCCAGAAGCCGTAGGAAGCGTCATAGGTTATGGATAAATCAAAATAGGAAAGTACGCCGTTGATAATCATGAGCCATATGTAACCGAGTACGATACCGCCTATGAGGTTAGGCATAAAGAATACTGTTCTGAAAATATTTGTACCTTTCAGGCTTTTTGTAAGCAGCAGTGCAAGCAGAAACGCAATAACGTTTATTGTAATAACGGAAACTATGGTAAACTTAACCGTGAACCACAGAGCGTCAATAAATGCACTGTCCTCGAAAGCCTTTGCATAGTTGCTGAAGCCTACCCACTGAGCCTTTGTTACTGTCTTGAACTTTGTGAAGGACAGATAAATTCCCATAATGAAAGGTGCTATAAACGATATGATGAATGCAACTACAGTAGGCACTACAAACAGCGGAAACCATCTTTTTATCGCTTTTTGCATTTGATACAGACCTCCTCTTTTAATATTATTTTGTTGGTGAAGTACTCACCGCCTATAGAGGCGGGAGCTTCCTTTAATCCGCCCAACCTTGCAAAGGATTTCATTTTACAGGCATCAGTTTCCGAGGCTATGG
>ONBJ01000031.1 GCA_900316025.1 uncultured Eubacteriales bacterium | reverse complement strand
GTCTTTACTCTGGGTTCTCTGGGCTGCCATTCCTTTCTTCTTGCTGCAAGCTCCTCGTCAGATACCTTTACATTTATCTGATTAGCCATAATATCTATAGCTATTATATCGCCCTCTTTTACCAGAGCGATAGGGCCTCCTACAGCAGCCTCGGGTGAAACATGACCTATTGCAGCACCTCTTGTAGCACCTGAAAAACGTCCGTCCGTGATAAGAGCTACAGTACTGCCCAGACCTCTGCCTACGATTGCGGAAGTAGGATTGAGCATTTCTCTCATACCGGGACCTCCCTTAGGGCCTTCATATCTTATCACAACCACATCGCCGGGATTGATTTTATCCTCCATAATAGCATTCATAGCGTCCTCTTCGCAGTCGAACACTCTTGCAGGGCCTTCGTGTACAAGCATTTCGGGAGCAACCGCACTTCTCTTTACTACGCATGAGTCGGGTGCAAGATTTCCTCTCAGAACTGCTATACCGCCTGTCTTGCTGTAAGGATTTTCAACGGGACGGATAACCTCTGTGTTCTTATTAACGGCAAAGGCAATATTTTCGCCTACGGTCTTTCCCGTAACAGTCATACATTCGGTATGTATAAGACCAAGCTTGCTTATCTCCTTCATAACGGCATAAACACCGCCTGCTTCGTTCAAATCCTCCATATGGTGCTGACCTGCGGGTGCAAGATGACATACGTTAGGTACTTTATCGCTTATTTTGTTTGCTATGTCAAGGTTTATATCCACACCTGCTTCGTGTGCTATTGCAGGAAGATGAAGCATACTGTTTGTACTGCAGCCGAGTGCCATATCTATGGTAAGAGCATTCTCGAAAGCTTCCTGAGTCATAATATCTCTGGGACGTATATTCTTTCTGAGCAGCTCCATAATCTGCATACCTGCCTTTTTGGCAAGTCTTATTCTTTCGGAATACACAGCCGGTATTGTACCGTTTCCACGCAGACCCATTCCGAGAACCTCCGTAAGACAGTTCATTGAGTTTGCCGTATACATACCCGAACATGAACCGCAGGTAGGACAGGTTTTTTCTTCGTACTCCTCAAGCTGTTCATCATTTATCTTTCCTGCGGCATAAGCACCTACCGCCTCGTATGCTGCCGAAAGACTTACCTTACAGCCGTTTACATTTCCTGCAAGCATAGGGCCTCCGCTTACAAAAATAGCAGGAATATTCAGTCTTGCAGCCGCCATAAGCAGACCTGGTACGTTCTTGTCACAGTTGGGTATCATTACCAGAGCGTCAAATCCGTGAGCCATAGCCATACATTCTGTTGAATCGGCTATAAGGTCACGTGTTACCAGCGAATACTTCATTCCCTGATGTCCCATAGCTATACCGTCACATACGGCTATTGCAGGAAATACTATCGGTGTTCCTCCTGCCATAGCTACACCTAATTTTACTGCCTCGGTTATCTTATCTATGTTCATATGTCCCGGAACAATCTCATTGTATGAGCTTACAATACCTATGAGCGGTCTTCTCTGTTCTTCAGCCGTAAGTCCCAGTGAGTTAAACAATACTCTGTGAGGTGCGTTCTGAACGCCTTCCTTTATTGCATCACTTTTCATTTTTTTCAATCCTTTCAAGCATTCTGACTTATACTGTCAATTATATTTAAAATAACAGACTGTACTGCATTCTATTATAAAATCAACTTGATACTATGTCAAGAAATTTTGAAAGACGGCGGTTTTCATTCAGGGCTGTGCCAGCGGTACTCCTAAAAACTCCGTTACGGAAAGTGCCAGATTTCTCGCTATATTTCCTATATTATCCCTTATCCACTGTGCTTCTTCGGGATTGTCGTGGTATGCAAGCTCTATGAGTACGGCAGGAGCTTTTGTACGGCTAAGCTCCGCAAGTGATGTTGTAGGCACTGTTTTAACCTTGTTCGGGTACGGATAAAGTGCCTTGTAGTTATCTGCAATAATATCCGCCGCACGTTTTCCCTTTACGCTGGTTGTATAGTAATAGACATCTGCTCCCTTTAGAGTTCCCGCAATTTCAGGCGGTGCGGCATTGGAATGCAGTGCAAGGTGCAAATCATAGTTTACCGAATTTGAACGCTCAATCGCCTGCGAAAGCGTCTGTGACGGGCTGTTTCTGCCTACCGCAAGACCGCTTGACAGAAGATACGGAATAAGCTCATCGGCAATCAAATTCATATAGTATTCTTCGTTTCCTCCGTCAACATACGGGTTGAACTCCTGAAGTGACGGACTGATAAAAACTGACGGCATAAAGCTGACAACTCCTTCTTAAAGTTATTCTCAGGTCTGCGGCTCGCTGTGCGATTGCGAACGACAAAAGCGAATGCTTTTGTCAAATTCCAAGCGAATGCTTGAAATTTCGTTTCGGACTGAAGTCCGAAACGGTTCGCAATCGCAGCCTGAGCGTTACCGCAGACTGTTTATTTTCGTATATATTTCCTCAGCCGAAAGCCTGCTGCTCCTGAGAAATCTGCCGAGCTTACGGAGGGAATCAGGATTTTTGGTTATAATGTTTACTTTTTCTTCGCAAATCATAGTACACCTGAAAGAAAGCTCCTTCATAAGCTCCTCAGCCACGCTGTTGTACGCACCGAACGGATAGACGAAAGCCTGAGGATAAGTACCGAGTTTTTCGTGCAGCATATCCTGTGATTTGAGAATATCATCTTTTACGGCAAGCTTATATTCATCTGAACCCTCCCCCTGTTTTTGCTGTATGCCCTTCCGTCCGCTCAGACTGTGCATATTGTAGCTGTGGTTCTGAACCTCAACAAGACCGCTTTCCTGCATTTCAGCAAGCTGCTGCCACGTACAGTGAGCGTATGAAGCACCTTGTTTTTCATCTGAGTTGGAGTAAAGCTCACTGTAGTAAGCTATGGGCGATATTACGGCAGAGCATTCATATTTTTTAAGAAGAGGGTAAGCGTACAGATAATTGTTATAATATCCGTCGTCAAAGGTAAGCATAACAGGATTTTCGGGAAGCGGCTTATCGCTGTAAACATAGTCAGTCAGGTTACTGACTGTAACGGTGTGACAGCCTTTTTCTCTGAGCATTTTCAAATCCTGCTCAAACTGATAGGGTGATATTACATAATCGCCCTGTAACTTTGTATCCTTCAAAATTCCGTGATACATAAGTATCGGCAGTTCAATTCCGTCATTACGGGCATTGTTTGCGGTCTGAACCGCATTCCGTGACATCGCCGAAAATATCAGATTACAGCATATAACCGCTGCCGCCATACCTGCAATACACAGCATTATCCTTTTCAGACTTATAATCTTATACATACTCAGCACCCTCTTCTGTACTGACATTTATATTCGCCTGATTTGCTGTTTATGAAAAATTGCTAAATACATCAGTTTAATTTCTACACTGTGCTTAAAAAAACAGGTTTACTTATTGAATTATTTGTGATATTATATACAGGACAGTTAAGTTTATTATCTAAACAAATTTTATTCTATGGAGGAATTACAATGAAAAAATGGATTTGTCCTGTATGCGGTTATGTTCACGAAGGAGATACTCCCCCCGAAAGATGTCCCCAGTGCAAAGTTCCCGGAAGCAAGTTCACAGAAGCAAGCTCAAGTGAAATGACATTTGCTACTGTTCACGAAGTAGGCGTTGCTAAGGGCGTATCTCAGGATATTTACGATGACCTCGTTTCAAACTTCAACGGAGAGTGTACTGAAGTTGGTATGTATCTTGCTATGGCAAGAGTTGCTGACAGAGAAGGTTATCCTGAAATTTCCGCAGCATTCACAAAGTATGCTTTTGAGGAAGCAGAGCATGCTGCAAAGTTTGCTGAGCTTTTAGGCGAAGTTCTCACAAACAGCACAAAGAAAAATCTTGAAATGAGAGCTGCTGCTGAGCAGGGTGCTTGTGAGGGCAAATTTGACCTCGCTAAAAGAGCAAAGGCTCAGAACCTCGACGCTATCCACGATACAGTTCACGAGATGGCAAAGGACGAAGCTCGTCACGGTGCAGGTTTCAACGGTCTGCTCAAGAGATATTTCGGCAAGTAATTTTACAGTCAATTTTATAGATAATTTTCGGGGACGATACTGTCTGAGCAGTACCGTCCCCGAATTTTTTACAGTTTTACAAAAAATCTGAAAAGCAGTGAAAACACCGACCCGAAATCCATTTTATCCACAATATGTTCTGCCAGTACGGGATATTCCTTAAGCTTTGTTTTTCCCATATAGAACGTCAGAGAACCTACCTTATCCCCCTTGTTCACGGGAGCTGTGACTTCTTCAATAACATCAAGCTTGCAGGTAATATCTTTTTCCTTACCTTTTTCCGTTACAATGCTTCCCGAAATATTTGCGTATGCTTTAAGCTTAGGCTGCATACCGTTTTTTACGTTTATTTCGGGTATATCTTCATCAAAGCGTGGAGTATATATGCAGTAGTTTGCAAAGCCGTAGTCAAGCAGAGAAGCCGCATCGGTAAACCTTTCCTTACCGCTTGCACTTCCAAGAACAACGGCTATAAGATTTAGTCCGCTGCGTACTGCCGTTGCCGATATACAGCTTCCTGCCTGTGAGGTTGTTCCTGTTTTAAGTCCTGTTATGCCCTTATAGCTTTTAAGAAGCTTGTTTGTGTTTACAATCTGAGTTTTTCCCCCTCTCAGATAGTCCAGCCATATGTTGGTAAATTCAAATATTTCCTTGTGCTTTATAAGCTCCCTCGACATCAGGGAAACATCATAGGCAGAGGTAAGATGTCCCTCCTCGTCAAGACCGTTGCAGTTTTTGAAGGTGGTATCCTTCATACCAAGAGATTTGGCTTTTTCGTTCATTTTTGCGACAAATGCGTCCTCACTTCCCGATACCTCCTCGGCAAGAACCACCGCCGCATCGTTGGCACTTGCCACCATAGTTGCTTTTATGAGGTCATGTACGGACATAACCTCACCCTCTTCAAGCCATATATCCGAACCGCCCATTGAGGCGGCATGAGCACTTGCGGCTACATTGTCAGACATATGCAGCTTGCCGCTGTCTATAGCCTCCATTACTAAAATCATAGTCATAACCTTTGTTATCGAAGCACAGGCTCTTATCTGATGGCAGTCCTTTTCATAAAGAACCTTGCCTGTGTCCGCCTCAATAAGTATTGCGGACGGTGCTGTTATCTTGTCGGGTGAAACGGCTGCCGCAACAGGTATTCCGCTGAATATAAGAGTTGTAACAAGAAATGATATTAAAGCTGTCCTTATAAATTTTCTCATAGTCTGTTAAGTCCGCCTTTCGGTTAAAATTCATTTTTATAAATTCTATGAGAAAACAAGCACGGCTATAACCAGAAATTTATGCCGTCCTGCACATCTGCAGGGCGGCATATAGTTTGTTATGTTGTTTCGGATTATATCAGTAGCAGTTCCAAGGGTAGCTCATATTATGTTTATTGTTCCAGCCGTCCCTGTCGTATTCACCGTAGAAGAATACCTCCAGCTCGTCAATTCTCCTGTAAAGAAGTCCCCATATGCAAGAACCTCCTGCATGATGCCGTCTTATAATGGCATATTTTACATCGTAATAGTCGGCATAGTCAAGATTTCTTTCTCCGTTGTGCCAGCAGTCGGAAAGAGCCTCCTCAACATCATCGTTATAGAGAACACCCGGGCCTAAGTTATAAACAAAAAGTACAAGTGCGTCAAACTGCTGCTGATTGAACTTTATTCCGTGATTTATCATAAAGTTGTTTACGGAGGAAGAATAAACGCTGTCATTTACCACGCTTACCATAAAGGCATATGCTTCATCTCGTGACATATCGTTGTAGAACTCCTCTCCGTTTGTTACAACATATCCGTGACCTACTGTTGGTGTATCGTATACCAGAGGGTCGTCCGAAACCTGAGCCAGATAGCCCTCAAAGTCTGCATTGAGTTTCAGAGCTTCATCGCTGGGTCTGCGTCTGCCATAGGAAACAATATTGCTCGAAACAACATCTGTTACAAAGACTGTGCTTTTTCCTGCGTCACAGGTAGCATATCTTCCGTTGTTCTGATAGACTGAATACGCCGTTACAGGATATTCGCCTGCCGAAGTAAATGTATAATAGCCTTTCCAGATATATCTTGTTCCTGAACAGTCATTGGTCTTTGACGATGCGGAAACGGTCTGAACGGTATTTCCGATTTTTATATCGAACTTAACGGCTGTGCGTGACTTGTCGGTAATGGCAATAAGCTCGACACGCTCATTCTTTGAAGCGGAGTTAGGAGAGGAATAACTGAACCTTATCGGGTCTGAACCGATAACTCTTACTGCACAGGTTCTTTTTGAGCCTGCATAGTTGGCTGTTATTATGGCTACACCCTGTTTTTTCGCCGTTACGAAGCCTTTCTGACTTACAGTCGCAACAGATGTGTCAGATGACGAAAAACTTGAACCGCTCGATTTCAGGTAAAGGGTTTTTCCGTTGTTGAGATTATAGTATGAGTACATCAGATAAGTGTCGGAGGAATCGGAAGCAACAGATATATTGCAGGTTTTTCTGGTTGTACCTGCCGTAACCGTTATAACGGCATTTCCGCCGCCCTTTCCCGTTACAACTCCGTACTGGTCTACAGTAGCTACAGATGTATTGGAGGAAGAATAGCTTACCTGTGCGGTAGATGGGGATACCTCTGCTTTTATGTATGCGTGATTTCCTTTAAGGATAGAATTTGACGTGGCAGAAATTGAAAGATTTACGCTTTCCTTTGTTACGCTGACAGTACACGATGCTGATTTTCCGTTATATGTAGTTGCGGTTACAGTTGCCGTACCTGTTTTATTTGCCTTTACTATAAGCTTGTTGTCGGTACTGAGCGTTACGGAAGCAACTTCGGGATTTGATGATGATACATCAAGAGTGCTTGAATAAGTACCTGTCGGGAATACGGGATTAAGTGTAGCTGTTTTTCCCTCGTACAGATTTAAGTTTTTTGTATTGAATGAGAGTGAAGTCGGTGCTTTCTTTACAAGAGCAACGCATTTGCTTTGTATATTATTGTATGTAAAAAATACAACGGCATAACGTCCCTCTTTTTTTGCTGAGGCTTCGCCTGTAAGCTGATTAATCGGAAAACCGAGAGAGCTTGACGAACAATAAACCTGTCTGTAAGCACTTGAACCTGCATTAATCATTCCGTTGAATTTATGGTTTTCACCTACGCCCAGCGTAAGGTAAGACTGCCCGATAGATACAATTTTTGGAGCTTCTCCTACATTTACGGAACACACAAACTTTTCGCCGTCATTTGTCTGACATATGACACTTGCAGAGCCTTTTGCCACTGCTTTTACGTTACCCTGTGCGTCTACCGTGAGAACCTTTGAGTTTGTACTTGCCCATCTGTATCCGCTTGTACCGCCCTGTTTCGGAACAAATCTGTAGCTTTCACCGATACCCATTTCAATCTGCTTTTTTTCCACAGAGCCTTCCATAATAACGGTTACAGCACCCTTATCCGAACCGAATTTCTTTTCGGAAATAAGCTCATTATCGCTTTCCCTGAACTCTGTTTCAGAATAATCGGTTGCGGCACTTTTCTCACTGAGAATATTTTCAGTAATCTCAGATTTTTCGTCAAAGGCACTCGCTGACGGCACAAACAACGAACCTGCAAGCGTTGCCGTACACAATAAAGCGATAAGCCTTTTCACTGCTGACTTTGGCATTTTAATTATCCTCCTTAAATTAACATACTTGTATTTTCATACATTCTGATAAAATAGTTACAAAAATGTTATAACTTAATTATAGATAATTACCTTATTTTTTTCAAGCATATAAATAACTTTTTAACAATATATTTATAATCATTTAAAATAATTATAGGCATTTTAGCCGATAATTCCTGAAAAAAGAATATTAATAACCTTTTTGACTTATTTATACAGAATAAATATATTAATAAAAAAACAAAACAAAATATAAGTATTTACTTGAAAAGGAAAAATATATGTGTTAGAATTGAAATGTACTTTATTATGTGGTTTTATTATCCCATAAAATATATAAAAACAGGAGGTACTTATGCAGTATAATATTGATGGCGGTGTTCTGCCCATACTCGAGGTTAATCTGGAAAACGGTGAGTCTATCATAACTCAGAACGGCGGTATGGTGTGGATGTCACCCAACCTTAAAATGCAAACCAAAGCAGGCGGTATCGGAAAAGCTTTTACAAAGATGTTCAGCGGTGAGCATATGTTCCAGAACATCTACACAGCACAGGGCGGCCCCGGATTTATCACAATAGCTTCAACCTTTATGGGTTCAATTCTGGCATTTGACATAAACCCTAAAATGCCTATGATTGTTCAGAAAACAGGATTTCTTGCAAGCTCCAGCGGAATAGACCTTTCCATTTTCTTCAACAAGAAGCTTGGTGCAGGATTTTTCGGCGGAGAAGGCTTCATTATGCAGAAACTTTCAGGAAACGGTACGGCATTTGTTGAAATAGACGGTTACTGCAAGCAGTATAATCTTGCCCCCGGTCAGCAGATTATAGTTGATACAGGAAACCTTGCAGCTATGGACGCAACCTGTACTATGGATATTCAGATGGTACAGGGAGTTAAGAATATGTTCCTCGGCGGAGAGGGATTGTTCAATACAGTTGTAACAGGTCCCGGCAGAGTATTCCTCCAGTCGCACCCTGTAACCACTCTTGCAAGCAGTCTGCGTCCTTACATCGCTACAGGCGGCTGACCGCAAAAGCAGGACGGAGAAACCATAAAAGTTTTGATTGAACTTTTTCAAAAGTTCACGGTTTCCAAAGGCGGAGCCTTTGGTGGGATTTTAAAGGGCAACGCCCTTTAACAACAAGTAATAAAACAAAAATGCCTTTTTCAAGGCATTTTTGAAAATACTTTGCCCTGATACCGCTGAGCGGTATCAGGGCGTTCTTTTAGTTTCCGTTAAAGGGTTTCACCCTTTAAAATCCTGACCAAAGGCTCCGCCTTTGGAAACCGCAAGGGCTCTGCCCTTGACCCGCAAGCCTTTGAAAAGGCTTGACCTAAACTTTATGGTTTTGCTATGTCTTGGTTTCTGATTATCTTACTCCGTAAAGCAGTTCACCGTATGAAGGATAAGGCCAGTAACCGGCAGCGGTTGAAACTTCCATCTCATCGCCGACCGCTCTGAGTTCGTTCATAGCGTTGAAAACTTCCTCACCATAGAAAAGTGCTCTTTCTGCAACATCTTTTATTCCCTTTGCAGCATTTACCTTTTCCTCAAGTACCTCTATCTTATTATAGAAACAGCACAGCAGCTTTGAAAGCTTTTCAATAACGGCAAGCTCCGCATCACAAGGAATTGAAGCACTCAGTGCCTTTTTGGCATTACAAGCTTCAACCAGCTTCTGAACATATGCTGAAACAGCAGGGAAAATATCTCTTCTTGCCATTTCTATCATAGTAAGTGCTTCTATATTTATAACCTTTCCGTATTCCTCCTGCTGAATTTCATATCTTGAGAACATTTCTCTGCGTGTGTGTACATTATGCTTTGTAAAGAGCTTTACATTCTTTTCGGCAACAAAGTACGGCATAGCAACAGGCATTGAACGAAGATTGAGCAAACCTCTTCTTTCAGCTTCGGCAACCCACTCATCGGAGTAGTTGTCGCCGTTGAAAACTATATCCTTATACTCTTTGAATGTTTCTCTGATAAGAGCCTTCACAGCCGACTGTTTATCCTCAACGGGTTCGAGCTTATCGGCAAACTGACTAAGCTCCTCTGCAACTATGGTATTGAGCATAATATTCGGACAAGCTATATTGAGTGATGAACCCAGAGAACGAAATTCAAACTTATTTCCTGTGAAAGCAAAAGGTGATGTACGGTTACGGTCTGTTGTATCCTTTTTGAAGTCAGGCAGAACACCTACGCCCAGATCCATATTTCCTGCTTCGTTGTTTACTACGGATTTTCCCTCAATGATAGCATTCACAACAGCTTCGAGGTCATCGCCGATAAACATAGATATAATTGCAGGGGGAGCTTCGTTAGCACCAAGACGGTGGTCATTTCCTGCACTTGCAACGGAAACTCTGAGCAAATCCTGATATTCATAAACGCCCTTCATTATAGCCGCAAGGAATATGAGAAATTCCGTGTTGCGGATAGGGTCTTTACCGGGTTTCAGAAGATTTCTTCCAGTATTTGTGGAAAGCGACCAGTTATTATGCTTACCGCTTCCGTTTACTCCTGCAAAGGGTTTTTCGTGTAAAAGACATACAAGTCCGTGTTTATGAGCAACTCGTTTCATAACCTCCATTGTAAGCTGGTTATGGTCTGTAGCGAGGTTTGTCGTGGTAAATATGGGAGCCATTTCGTGCTGTGCGGGAGCAACTTCATTATGTCTTGTTTTTGAGTATATGCCCAGCTTCCAGAGTTCTTCGTCCAGATCCTGCATATAAGCAATAACTCTGGGCTTTATCGAACCGAAGTAATGGTCTTCCATCTCCTGACCCTTGGGAGCTTTAGCTCCGAAAAGAGTTCTTCCTGTATATATAAGGTCTTTTCTTTTGTTGTAGAGTTCTTCATCAATGAGGAAATATTCCTGTTCGGGGCCTACTGTAGTCACAACTCTTGCGGTTTCGTTATCGCCGAGTACTCTGAGTATTCTTATTGCTTCATCGCTTATTCTCTCCATAGAACGCAGGAGAGGTGTTTTTTTATCGAGAGCCTCACCCGTATATGAGCAGAATGCCGTCGGGATACAGAGAGTTTCATTTTTTACGAAAGCATATGAAGTAGGATCCCATGCGGTATAGCCTCTTGCCTCAAAGGTTGCTCTTATTCCGCCCGAGGGGAAAGATGAAGCGTCAGGCTCACCCTTGATAAGCTCCTTGCCTGAAAATTCCATAATTACCTTGCCGTCATCGGTAGGATTGATAAAGCTGTCATGCTTTTCGGCAGTAATTCCCGTCATTGGCTGAAACCAGTGCGTATAGTGTGTTGCACCCTTTTCGATAGCCCAGTCCTTCATAGCATTTGCTACTATATTGGCTACGTTTATATCAAGCGGTGCACCTTCCTTGATTGTTTTTTTCAGTGCCTTGTAAGTTTCTTTCGGAAGTCTTTCTTTCATGGTAGCATCGTCAAAAACCATACTGCCAAAAAGCTCGGGTACTTTTACCATTGTACGCTCTCCTGTCTTAATTTTATATTTTTCCTGACAATAAACCAAAAACGCCGTAGGTACAGCGAAACCGCCAACCTACAGCGTCATTGCTGTTTTGTGACTAAAGTATATACCTAAGAAAAAAATTTGTCAATAACCCGCTGTCAGTTTTGCCGATTTCAACAATAATTATATTTTTTTCTGCCTGTAAAATATCCTATATATTTATATACTTATGCCGAAATTATCAAGAAAATGCGGCTGCACCACTGCACAACCGCATTTTACGCATAAAGTCATTGATTTGATTTATTCAAAAACCATAATTCAGTAAATTACTTTACCATTGAAGCAACTTCATCAGCGAAGTTATCCTCTCTCTTTTCAAGACCCTCGCCCTTTTCATAACGAACAAAGTCAACAATCCTGATATATCCGCCAAGCTCTTTAGCGGTATTGTTCGTATACTGAGTAACTGTCAGGCTGCTGTCCTTAACGAATACCTGCTCAACAAGGCAGTTTTCCTTATAGTACTTGCCGATTTTACCCATAACGATTTTCTCGGCAATAGCGGCAGGCTTGCCCTCGTTGATAACCTGCTCTGTAAGGATTTTCTTCTCATGCTCAAGTGTTTCAGCCGAAACCGAAGCCTTGTCAAGGAAACTGGGGTTGATAGCTGCAATCTGCATAGCAATATCCTTTGCATATGTCTTGAAGCCGTCCTTATCTGCAACATCTGTATCAAAGTTTACGATAACTCCGATTCTGCCTGCTGCGTGGATATAAGCTATAACGTTGCCCTCGTAACGAACAAATCTGCGGATTTTTATATTCTCGCCGATTGTAAGGATTTTATCCTTGAGCAAAGCGTCAACCGTATCTGTTGAGCCTGTTGCAACACAAGCAAGAAGTGCTTCAACATCGGCAGGATTCTGCTCCATAACTGTATTCGCACATATTTCAACAAAAGCCTGAAAATCTGCATTCTTTGCAACAAAGTCTGTTTCTGCGTTTACTTCGATTACAACGCCTACTGTACCTTCTGCATTTGTCTTTGCGAAAGCAACACCCTCAGCAGCTATTCTGCCGCTCTTCTTCTCCTGCTTTGCAAGACCCTGCTCTCTCAGAAAGTCAACTGCCTTGTCCATATCTCCGTCAGCCTCTGTAAGAGCCTTTTTGCAGTCCATCATACCGCAGCCTGTCTTTTCTCTCAGAGCCTTAACGTCTTTAGCTGTAAATGCCATTTATATCAATCCTCTCGTAATTGTTTATTATATTAAATTCATCAGTTCAGAATAAAATTATTCTTCTGTTTCCTCAGCAACTTCTTCAACAGCTTCCTCATCGCTGTTATCCTCAGCAGCCGCACCCATTCTGCCCTCGTTACCTTCGATAATAGCATTTGCTATTGCTCCTGCGATAAGCTTTACTGCACGGATTGCGTCATCGTTACCGGGGATAACATAGTCAATCTCGTCAGGGTCGCAGTTTGTATCTACGATAGCTACTATGGGAATACCGAGCTTCTTAGCTTCTGCTACAGCTATTCTTTCCTTGCGGGGGTCAACTATGAACAATGCACCGGGCATTTCCTTCATTTCCTTGATACCGCCCATAAACTTCTCAAGCTTTTCAATCTCAAGGTTGAGCTTGATAACCTCTTTCTTGGGCAGAAGGTCAAATGTTCCGTCAGCCTCCATAGCACGGAGCTGCTTAAGTCTGTTAATTCTTCTCTGAATAGTTGTGAAGTTTGTCATCATACCGCCGAGCCATCTTGCGTTTACATAGAATGCTCCTGCTCTTTCAGCCTCTTCCTTTACGGAATCCTGAGCCTGCTTCTTTGTTCCTACGAAGAGAACGCTCTTGCCGTCCATTGAAATCTCACGGATAAATGCGTATGCTTCTTCAAGCTTCTTTACTGTCTTCTGGAGGTCGATGATATAGATACCGTTTCTCTCTGTGAAAATGTACTCTGCCATCTTAGGGTTCCATCTTCTTGTCTGGTGACCGAAGTGAACGCCTGCTTCCAAAAGTTGTTTCATTGATACTACTGCCATTGTAAAATCCTCCTTAGGTTAAAAAATCCTCCGTTGAGCTGCTTTTGCTTTGTCCGACTGTAAATGGCTTGAC
This sequence comes from uncultured Eubacteriales bacterium, assembly GCA_900316025.1. Taxonomy (GTDB): domain Bacteria; phylum Bacillota; class Clostridia; order Oscillospirales; family Acutalibacteraceae; genus CAG-964. The sequence continues at coordinate 38,722 of ONBJ01000031.1, read as the reverse complement.
AGCACCCGACAATCAGCTTCAACGTGCGAAATGCTCATATATTTTATCACATTACAATTCTGTTTTCAAGTATCATAACAAAATTTCCGAGATATATTTTTTCGGATTTACAAAAGCCTTTACTCCCGAACTGTTTACGGCAGTATTTTCTTAAGATTTTATTTTTCGCTGATACTCCCTGAAAGCCTGTTCATTTTTGTTGTTTCCAAATTCATAATAATGTCTGTCCTTTAAAGTATCGGGCAGATACTGCTGTTTTACATAGTGGTTCGGATAATCGTGCGGATAGAGATAGAACTGACCCTTGTTCGGATTGTCCTCACCGTCGAAGTGCATATTTTGCAGACTTCGTGGAATATCACCGACCATTCCGTTTTCGATGTCAGCCATAGCACTGTTTACGGCGACATATGCGGAATTGCTTTTTGGTGCGTTGCATACCATAATTACAGCGTCCGCAAGAGGTATTCTTGCTTCGGGAAGTCCTACCTGAAGTGCAATATCCACGCAGGATTTTACTATCGGAATTATCTGAGGATAAGCAAGTCCGACATCTTCGCAGGCACATACCATAAGCCTTCTGCAAGCCGAAAGCAAATCGCCTGCCGAAAGCAGTCGGGCAAGATAGTAGACAGCCGCATCGGGGTCTGAACCACGCATTGATTTTTGAAAAGCAGACAGCAGGTCATAATGAAAGTCACCGTCCTTGTCGTATCTCATTGAGCTGTGCTTTGTAAGCTCAGCCGCACTTTCCGCCGATATTTTTCTTACATATCTGCCGTCAGAATTTTTCTGAGGTACGGCGGATAACGTGCAAAGCTCAACGGCATTTATAGCCTTGCGTACATCACCCGAACAGGCGGCTGATATATATTCTATGACATTTTCGTCTGCATCTATTTCTTCGCCGATTTCCTCCGACATAAGCTTAAATCCACGTCTTACGGCTTTTGCGGTTTCCTCCTTTGAAACGGGCTTGAATTCAAATACGGTACAGCGGCTTAAAACAGCGTTGTATATGTAGAAATAGGGGTTTTCGGTGGTAGAGGCAATAAGCGTTATACTTCCGTTTTCAAGGTATTCAAGGAGCGTCTGCTGCTGCTTTTTGTTGAAGTACTGAATTTCGTCAAGATAGAGAAGAATACCGTTCATACCCTCAATGGTATCCAGCTCTGCGACTATCTGCTTTATATCCGCCGTTGATGCAGTAGTTCCGTTAAGCTTACGCAGGGTCTTTTTTGTTCTTTGTGCTATGTACGACGCAAGCGTACTTTTTCCGACTCCCGAAGGGCCGTAGAATATCATATTAGGAATATCACGGTTGTTTTCTATGATGTTTCTGAGTGCCTTACCTTTTCCGAGAAGATGTTTTTGTCCTACAATTTCGTCAATAGAGTGTGGTCTTATTTTGTCAGCCAAAGGATTTTTCATAAACAGCCTTCCTTGATTTCTTGTTTTTGGTATGAGTAAATATTATCTTTCTTTGAATATGAAGTCAAGGCATAATATGTGTACAATTATGGAAATTTCTGCTTGTTTCTGAGCGTGGGGAAAAAATCATTACCCAAGGCTGAGTGCAGAGCTGCGGCGATTTCAGCCCGTTTCGGACGAACGTCCGAAACGAAAAGTCAGGCATTCTGCCTGACTTTTGACAAAAGCGAATGCTTTTGTCGGCTGAAATCGCCGCCTGAGTGCAGCCGCAAGTCTGAGAGTTACTCCTCCATCTGTTTTCCGAGGAATGAAGCGGCACTCTGGGCAAGCTTGATGTCGGCTTCCTTAGGAACGCTTCTCTGTTCGGTGGAAAGCATAATCACACTGCCTGTAACGTCCCCCGAAGCTATGATAGGGTATATAAGCATAGCGAAGTAGTCCATACCCTCAACGGGCTGTACCGAAAAATGATTTTCACCCGAATTATAGCTTTGTCGGTTCTGCATAAGCTCCTCGATAGACTGGGTTACACGTCTTTCGAGAAACTCTCTTTTAGGAACTCCTGCCGCTGAAACGATATGGTCACGGTCGCTGATAAGAGTAGGGAAGCCGCCTATTTTGCTGAGAACCTCGGCATAGGTTGAAGCGAAGCTGCTAAGTTCACCCACAGGAGAATATTTTTTGAAAATTACTTCTCCGTTTGAATCTGTATATATTTCAAGAGGGTCGCCCTCACGAATTCGTAAAGTCCGCCTTATTTCCTTTGGAATGACAATTCTTCCGAGGTCATCAATTCTGCGGACAATTCCTGTAGCTTTCATAATATATATAATCTCCTTTAATTTTCATTTTCAAAAATATTATCTGTCAGTTTTTATATTTTATTCCTGAAAATATAAGAACTGCCGTATAAAAGCGGTAATTTGAATATGTATAATTTCAGGTATGACTATACAATTTATCCTGATAACAGCACAGAGAAATTTAAGGAAACCTGTAAGAAGATTGAACGTAAATATACAAATGCAATTCGTAAAGATTTGCTTGTAGATGTAGATGGAACCCTGATACAGCAATACATTGTTGACAATAAATCTATCATTGTTTATGATGATTATTACATTGGTTCTGTATTTGTAAAATCAGAAATTACTTTAGATGAATTATTCAACTGACCGCCTGTAAAAAGGCGGTATTCTTATGCGTTAAAATCATATGAAGCTTTTTATAAAAACCGCAACAAGTATGCTTATAATCAAAGGAACAGCTATCCAGAGTATTTTTATTCTTATTTCAGTCACCTGTATAAGCCTGAGGAGAGAAAGTCCCGTGTTGAATATTGAGCTTATGTACATAGTTATGATAATTCCCGCAATACCAAAGCGAGGTACAAGAAATATAACAAGAATTACCCTTATAAGCGAATCCATAATGTTATAGGCAAGGTAATGAACCTGTTGATTCAGACCTTTAAGTATACCGTCAACTATTTTGTCAAGGTACATAAGCGGTGCGATAAACGCAAATATGCGTAGATATGCTCCGACATTTTCGTTATGATATACGAGCATTCCAAGTTCTTTTCCGAAAAAGAAAAATGCACAGCCGAATGGTGTGGAAAATATAAGAACGGTTTTTATTGCCCTTGAAGTTATGTACTGTATCTGTCTTGTATCCGTTCTGGCATAAACATCACTTACTTCAGGAATTATGAGCGATGCAAATGAGAATATCACTATTGACGGAAAGCTGAGCAGGGGCATAACCATTCCCATAATTATACCGTAGCTATGCAGAGAGTTTTGTTTGCTGTGACCGTATCTTTCAAGTGATGCAGGAATTGTTGAATGTTCGATTATGCTCAGACCGTTGCGAAGGCAGGAGCTTAAAGTAACAGGAAGTGCAACAGAGAAAAATTTATTTTTTATTCTGTATGATGATGTGCAAATCGCTGCGTAACGTTTTATATCAATTCTGTACAGCACAAAGGAATACAATGCAGTAACAGCTTCAGATGCGACAGCTCCAAGTGCCGCCGCTGAGCAGACTCCCCCGATTGTTGCAGGTTCATATATTACCATTACGGCAGCAAATACGGCAAATTCCGTTATCTGTTCGATAAGCTGTTCTATTGCGGATTTGAAAGCCTGTCTTACAGCGTAAAAGTAACCTCTTATACAGGCTGATACGGCTATAAACGGCAGACTTGCCGACAGAATTTCAAATGCCTGTTCCGCACACTTTTGTCTGAGAATATACTCCGAAATAAAGCCGCCCGACATAAAAAGAAGCAGTCCTGAAACTATACTTGCCGCAAGAGCGATTGACATACATTTTGATACTATATTTTTTATACAGCCATCATTTCCGAGAGCCGCCGCCTCTGTAACAGCCCTTGTCACAAGGAGAGTTATTCCCGATACCGAAACGGTCACGGCAAAGGCATATACTGTGATGATAAGCTGATACAGTCCCAGAGCTTCCGCTCCTATACGGCTGCTCATATATGCCCTGAAAATCATTCCCAGCACGTTGGTTATAAACGCAGTAACGGTAAGAAAAGCTCCGTTAATCAAAAATTTCTTCAATCTCATTTCATATCAACCTCGCATATAACAATAGATATGCAGAAGATGATAAAATCATACAAGCCGTGAAATAATCAGTTTAATTGACATAGCATTGATATTTTGATATTATAACCGCCCCGTGAAAGGAAATAAGATAAGGGCAACACCCTTTAACTTTAACAAAAGCGTCAATATCGCACAGGCGATATTGACGCTTCTTTAAGCTTCATTATGTTCTTTTGCCAACTGTTCTTCCTGACGCTGCAAGGCTCTTACTCCAAGCGTTTTCAACGCAAGAGATACACTGAGAGCAAATATTAAAAGATAAACTATCAGGGCTGCCATCGCTCCGAACGCCAGTACCGTTGAAAACTGCGGTATCGCAAACAGTATACAGCATATTCCCAGAAATGAGCATATACAGCCTGCAAAACATTTCACAAGACCTTCCTTGTCAAACGCTGCTATGAAAAAACCCGCAACCGGTATGGCTGAAAATATAATTGCCAGCATTCCCAGCTTTATCCACTTTATATCACCGGAATTTATCATACCTATTATAATCTGTACTATCGTCTTTGAATAATACGTGTTATTCTCTACCGTCGCTATGTATGGCATCGCCAACAGTAAAATCTCTATTACAAAATTAAAACAAAGGAATAGTCTTAACGGTTTTGTCTGCTTGCTTTCTCTGCTTTTGAAAAAAGCACAGGAATACTGACGTATTCCGAGCATTTTTGACGCAGTTATCGGCAAAATATGCCAAAAAGATGCGTGTGGAAGGATATTAAACAGGCTCTAACAGCTTACGGCAACACTCAGGCGATTGCAGCCCGTCTGCGAATACATTCGCAGACGGTAAAAGTGCAAAGCACTTTTACATGTCAAAAACTTCGTTTTTGACGGCTGCAATCGCCGTTCCCGTGTCACGCAGACAACTCACTGTCTGCGTATATTGCCGTAAGTCTTTTTATAATCCTTTATCGCCTGTGCTATTATCGCTTCGGCTTCCCTTGCTCCCTTTACATCTTCTACCTTTGTATATTTATCTGACTTCTCAAGGCTTTTGTATACCGAGAAAAAGTGACACATTTCCTTGAATATATGCGGCGGAAGCTCCGATATATCCTTGTATGTATTATATGTGGGGTCGCTGAACGGAATAGCTATTATCTTTTCGTCATTATAGCCTGAATCCACCATTCTTATATACCCTATCGGATAACATTCTATAAGTGTTCCCGGATACATTTTTTCACTGCACAGAACCAGTACGTCCAGCGGGTCTAAATCCTGAGCAAATGTAAGCGGTATAAAACCATAGTTTGCAGGATAACGTGTTGATGTATATAAAATTCTGTCCAGCTTGAGCAGACCTGTTTCCTTGTCAAGCTCATACTTACTCTTGCAGCCCTTGGGAATTTCTATATATGCCTCAAATTTCTTGGGAGAAACCTTATCCGGGCTTAAATCATGCCATACGTTCATATTAATCCTCCAATATAAATATAGGTTTGCAAATCCATTATATCATACTATGTTCGCATATGTCAAAAAGAAAAAATATTCTTAATATTAAATTCACAACTTCAGGTTATTAGCACAGGCATTTCCGCATAAAATTTAAAAAATTACTTTCAAGGCGGTTTTTTTATGGATAACGGACGATATGACAGCATAGAATATGACGAAAACTGGCAGAGTGTACCCGTCACCCGAGCCGAACCCTTTAACGGTGATGAAGAATATTTTTCCGACTATGACGAAAACGATGATATTTCTTATGAAACTGACGAATATCAGAATAACCCTCCTGCTTTCAGAAAAAAAGAAAACTCTGTTCCTCAGCCTGTTATAAAACTACAGCTTGTTCTGAGCATCATAGCCATATCGGGCTTGTTCCTGATGAAGACATTCGGCGGTACAGCTTACGATACCGCTAAAAACTGGTATTTTGAAAATCTCGGCAAATCTTTAGTCATTGATTTTAAAGAAATGAATTTCGGCTGAGTGCTTTACTCAGACTGCGATTGCAGCGTAATTTGAAAATTCTTTCAAATTACGTGTTAAACGGCACAGCCGTTTAACAGTCAAAAGACAAAGTCTTTTGACCTGCAATCGCAATATCGGAAAACGCACAAATGATAAAATAACAGGAGTAAATATAATGAAACTGAAAATATGCGGAGTCAATATAAATTTATCATACCCATTGGCGGCAGGAGTTACGCTGCTGCTTGTATGTGATACCACAGGAACGGTTATGTGCGGCTTGTGTGCTTCTGTTATGCACGAGCTTGGACACATATCCGCAATGAAATTTTTCGGAACACGGATAACAGATATAAGACTTTCTGTTTTTGATATAGGAATTACCGATATTTCAAAGTCAAGGCGGAGCATTACAGCCGAAATTATTATTATATTAAGCGGAATTTTTGTAAATCTTGTATTGTTTTTTCTGTCATATATGTTGTATAATGAAAGCAGATTTTACATATTCAGATATTTTGCTCTTGCCAATCTGACACTGGGACTTTTCAACGCCCTTCCCGTCGAAACACTGGACGGCGGCGAAGCACTCAGCCTTATTCTCAGAAGATATTTTTCGGAAAAAGCCGTTTACATCATAACTCTTGTATTATCACTTGCGGTGATTGTGCCGCTGGGATATTTAAGCGTTAAGGCGTTGCTGAACTCGGTATATAATTTTACATTGCTTTTTGCCGTTCTGTATCTTACGGGAATCTTTTTTAAGACCCTTCACTTCGTTCAGGGTGACAGGCAGTGTATATTTATTGTGCATAATCACGAAAAATGATATATTTGCTCAATCATAGTAAATAATTTTTTCGGAGGAAATGCCTGTGATAAACAAGGAAGTTGAAAAAATTCTGCTTAAAGTTCAGAAGCCCGGAAGATATGTGGGCGGAGAAATGAACAGCGTGATAAAAGATAAAAACAAGGTAAATATACGTTTTGCATTCTGTTTTCCAGATGTATACGAGGTCGGAATGTCACATCTGGGAATGAAAATACTTTACAGTCTGTTCAATCAGAAGGAAGATATATGGTGCGAGCGTGTTTTTGCTCCGTGGACTGATATGGAAGCTCTTATGCGAGAAAAACATATTCCTCTTTACGCTCTTGAAAGCGGCGACCCTCTGACGGAATTTGATTTTATCGGCTTTACGCTTCAGTATGAGCTTAGCTACACAAATATTCTGAATATGCTTCAGCTCGGAGGTATTCCCGTAAAATCCTGCGACCGAAAGGAATTAAAAAATATCGTCTGTGCCGGAGGGCCTTGTGCGTGTAATCCCGAACCTATAGCCGATTTTATAGACCTGTTCTTTATCGGAGAAGGCGAAGAGGTTGACCTTGAAGTTATGGAGCTTTACAGAGAATGCCGCAGAAACGGCGACAGTAAACATGATTTTCTGATAAAAGCGTCACAGATAAAGGGAGTTTATGTACCTTCACTTTATAATGTCGAGTATAACGAGGATTTTACGGTAAAATCGGTAACACCAACGTTCAACGCTCCCGAAAAGGTCGAAAAAAGACTTATGATGGATATGGACAAAAGCTATTATCCCGAAAATTTTGTAGTGCCTATGATAGAAATAATTCACGACCGTGCTATGGAGGAAATTTTCAGGGGCTGTATAAGAGGCTGCCGCTTTTGTCAGGCAGGATTTTTATACCGTCCTGTGCGTGAAAAATCGGTAGATGTCATAAACAGACAATGTCATATGCTTTGTAACAATACGGGCTATGACGAGGTGTCACTGTCTTCATTAAGCTCCAGCGACTATACCAGAATAGGAGAACTGCTTACAGAACTTAATGACTGGGCAAAAACTGAAAAGGTAAGTATTTCTCTGCCGTCACTCAGAGTTGACGGTTTCAGCGATGAAATTATATCCAAAATAAAAACCGTAAGAAAAAGCGGTCTTACATTTGCTCCCGAAGCAGGTACTCAGCGTATGCGTGACGTAATAAACAAAAACGTTCTTGAGGACGAGCTTATGGCAACCTGTTCAAAAGCGTTCAACGGCGGCTGGAGCAAGGTCAAGCTTTATTTTATGATAGGCTTGCCTACCGAAACTACCGAGGATATAGTCGGCATAGCCGAACTGGGACAAAAAGTCGTGAACACATTCTATAAATGCGAAAACCGTCCTAAAGGAAAGGGCGTAAGCGTAACACTGAGTACATCAAGCTTTGTACCCAAGCCGTTTACTCCGTTCCAGTGGGAACCGCAGGATACGGAAGAAAGTCTGAAAGAAAAACAGCGTACAATAAAGGAAAGTATTAAAACAAAAAAGATAACCTATAACTATCATGATTCAAGTACAAGCTTTCTTGAAGCCGTATTTGCAAGGGGTGACAGGCGGCTTTGCAGGGTTATGGAGCTTGCCCTTGAAAGAGGATTTCACTTTGACGGCTGGGGCGAGTGCTTCGACCTTGACAAATGGCTGGAGCTTTTCAGAGAATGCGGCATATCACCCGAATTTTATGCAAACCGCCGCAGAAGCTTTGACGAGGTTCTTCCGTGGGATCATATTGATTACGGAGTAACAAAGGAATTTCTTATAAATGAGTGTAAGAAAGCATATTCAAACCAGACAACTTTTAACTGCCGTGAAAAATGCAGCAACTGCGGTGCGGCTAAGTGGAAAGGAGGGGTATGCGTTGAAAAACGTAAGAATATGGTTTAAAAAATATAAGGCTGCAAAATATATATCACACCTTGACCTCAACAGGGTTATGACAAGAGCTTTACAGCACAGCAGACTTCCCGTATGGCATACCGAGGGCTTTAATCCTCACCCTTTTATAACCTTTGCGTTGCCGCTTTCTCTGGGATTTTGCGGGGTTAAGGAATGTATGGATATAAAACTCACCGATGAAGTTTCCTGTGATGATATAGTAAGCCGTCTGAACAAATCACTTCCGGACGGCATAGAAATTTATAATGTAACCGAGCCTGTTATGAAAGCAGGAAAAATCGCATTCGGACATTTTGATATGAAAATGTCCTGCGACAGCGTAAGTCCCGAAAAGCTTTTTATGATGTTTCGGGAAATGTTCGCACAGGAAAAAATTGAAGTCGAAAAATCAAGTAAAAAGGGTACTCCCAAAATACTGGACTTAAAACCCGACATAGGTTCGTATACACTGGAAAAAATGTCGGATTACGTACAGCTCGACATAATACTTCCCGCAGGAAGCGTAAACAATATAAATCCTGTTCTGCTTATAAATGCACTTGAAAAAATCAACAATATTTCCGTTGACTACGATATAACAAGACTTGATATCTATAACGAGGAGATGAAGCCTTTTGAATAAAATCAACGCACGATATACAACCGTTCTTCTTGATGCTGACGGCACAGTCTACGACTTTCACAAAGCGGAAAAAACAGCGTTGAAACAAACCTTTGATAATATCGGCATAGGCTGGACGGAGGAACTTAACAAGCTGTACCTTGAAGAAAATAAGATAATATGGCGTGAATTTGAGCAGAACCTGATTTCTGCCAATGATTTCAAGGCAGAAAGGTTCAGACGCTTTTTTGAACGTGCAGGTCTTACTGTACAGCTAAGTCCACGGCAGGTAAACGATATATATATCAGCTGTTTTTCGGAATGCGGCTTTCTGTTTGACGGTGCATTCGACTTTGTAAAAAGCCTGAAAAAATATTGCAGGGTCTATATAGCTACAAACGGACTTGCAGCCGCACAGAAAGGAAGATACAAAAACAGCGGTCTTGACAAAATAACGGACGGTATTTTTATATCTGAGGTTATGGGACTTAGAAAGCCCTCATCAGATTACTTTGATTATATATTCGGAAAGCTTAATATAAGGGATAAATCAGAGGTAATAATAATCGGCGACTCACTTACCTCTGATATGCAGGGAGGAAAAAATGCAGGTATAACAACCTGTTTATATAATCCCGATTACAGTATAAAGGACAGTATTCTGTGCGATTACATAGCACGCAGCTATGACGATATACTGAAATTTCAGCAGAAAAAAATATAAAGCCTGCAGCTTCGCTCAGGCTGCGGCGATTGCAGGCGTAAAAAGACTTCGTCTTTTTACAGGGTAAAGGGCAAAGCCCTTTACCGATTGCAGACTTTGTCTGCAATCGCCTGCAATCGCCGCCCAAAGACAGCACCCAAGAGGGTAACCTACGGATACCCCATCATATTTCACAAACAGGAGGTAAAAAATATGGGAAAACATCTGGTTGAAGTGGAAAATCTAACCAAAATCTACGGCAAGGACTTCAAGGCGGTTGACAACATCAGCTTCTATGCCGACAAAGGCGAGGTCATAGGCTTTGTCGGCGACAACGGAGCAGGAAAAACTACCGTAATAAAATGTCTTACAGGTATTCTTCAGGCTGACGGCGGCGACATAACCATATGCGGAAATGATGTGCGTGACGGAACAGAAGCAAAAAAGCATATAGGCTATACGGCAGACAATCCCGACTTTATGCTTCGCCTGACGTGCAGGGAATATCTTGAATTTCTTGCAGATGTCTACGAGCTTGAAAAAGACGTAAGAGATGAGAACATCGAAAAGCTTACGAAAAGATTTGAAATAGAAGAAGTTCTTCCCAACCGTCTGGATTCCTGCTCTCACGGAACACGTCAGAAAATTATGGTTACGGGAGCGTTGATTCACAATCCGCCCGTATGGATTCTGGACGAGCCTATGACAGGTCTTGACCCGCAGTCGGCATTCAAGCTTAAGAAGATGATAAGAGAACACGCAGAAAACGGAAACTGTGTTCTTTTCTCAACGCACGTACTGGATACCGCCGAGGAAATATGCGATAAAATCATAATCATACGCAAGGGCAAGGTCGTATGCTTCGACACAGTAGAAAACCTTAAAAAGAAATACGGCGGTCTTTCTCTGGAGGCAAGCTATCTGAACATAGTGGGTGACGGTAATGAAAAAAAGTCTTAAAAAAACAAGATTACTCATAGGTGCTTTGCTGAAAAACTCAATGGCTGAGGCTGACCCGTTCAAATTCAGAGGTCTGAAAATAGCCATATCCATAATAGGTACTACCATAATGGTAGGCTGTGCCGTTATAGTAGGATATTTTACGCAAATTCTGACAACTGCCGTATCGCTGCTGGGCGGAAACGGTACTGAGGCAGCTCAGCTTATAATGTATTTTATAAGCGTATTCGGTGCGGTTTTCGGAGTAAATGTCGTGTGCGGACTTTTCTATTTTTCAATGGATTTGTCAAGACTTCTTCCGTATCCGTTCAGACCTGAGGAAATATGCACCGCAAAATTTACGGTTGCATATCTTCAGGAAAGCATTATGGAATTTATGGTAATCACAGGAATACTTATAGGTTATATGATTGCAGGCGGATTTTCCGTCTTAGGCGTAATATTTGCGGTATTCGGAGTAGTGCTTCTGCCTGTTCTGCCTCTTTTTTACTGTGCATTCTTCGCCCTCATATTTATGAGTATGGCAAAAAGCTTTCATTCTGTCAAAAGCGTGAACTTAGTTTCGGCGATGTGCGGTATAGTCTTTACCCTTATTTTTGCAATATCGCTTTTGCAGCTTAACGATATTACCACAGAAGGCTTTATAATAAGCCTTGCAGACGGCAGCAATGCCTTTATGAACATAATGCAGTATGTATTCTTCACAGTTCCCGTTTTATGCTTTGCAATAAATACTCAGAACATACTCTTGTTCCTTGCATTTGTCTTATCTCATGCGGTTATGCTTGCCGTACTTTATCTGATTGCGTCAAAGCTTTATATTCACGGAGTTACCGCAGTTATGTCGGCAGGAAGAAAAAGCTCTGCAAAAGCTGCAAAAAGCGGTAAGACAAGAACTCAGTTTTCAACCTGTCTTAACAGGGAACTTAAAACTCTTATGAGAACCCCTACATACATAGTAAACTGCCTTATGCCGAACCTTATACTTCCGATAGCAGGAATTATACTTCTCGTCAGCGGTGCAGGCGGAGAACTCAGAAAATTCGTGTATGAAATGAATGCTCCCGATACTCTTGTCATTCTTTCCGTGATAACGGCAACCTGTCTTGTAACGGCTATGAGCGGACTTTCAAGCTCATCGTTTACCAGAGAGGGAAATCACGCCGATTTACTTAAATATCTGCCTCTGCCATATAAAATGCAGATTAACGTAAAAATAATTACTGCCGTTTTATTTTCCGTACCGACCGCCGTTATAGGTGTAATTCTGACGTGTACCGCTCTGAACTGCAATATACTGTTGATACTTTCCTGCATAGCAGCCTCTGTAATGTCATCTGTGGCAACCGTATATCTGGGCGTACTGTTTGACGCTATGCACCCCAAGCTTGTATGGGAGGACGAACTTTCGGCTTTACGTGGAAATATGAGTACATTTCTTCATATGGCTGTAGCTATTGCCGCAGGTATAGTTATGGCAGTACTCTATTTATTGTGCGGCAGTATTTTAATAGTTCCGCTTATTCTTGCGATACTTGTCGCAGCAACCGCCGTAATTATCGTATATTCTTCAGGAAAAACGGAAATTTTACTTTCTGAAATGACAGTCTGACCGTTTCAGTCATCTGCCCTGTCTGCCGTCTGATTTCCCTACCGAAAGCGTAAAAATCACGCACATTGCTATAAGAGCCATACTTCCTGCAAAGCTTCCCGTATAGGAATGCACAGACGGTATACTCAGGTCTGTATATACGTTTTCAGACGGAGAATAAAACAAAAAGCATATGTATGTCAGTATTGCGGATATAATTCCCTGTGCAAGTCTGTAAATCATAAATTTCAGCTTCGATATATGAAGATTTTCTACAAGTGCATATATCTGAAAATGAACGCAAAGACCTCCCCACCCCAATGCAAACGAAATAAGCCATATTGGTACGGCATTCATACAGCAGGTATTGCAGCCCTTTGTCACTTCCCACAGAACAGGAAATATACTTCGGCATATATTCTCAGGCAGATGTACGGATTTAAGCAGATACTCAAGTCCCGATATTATTTTAATATCTTCAGACAATCCGAATAAACAGGAAAAAATTATCACAAGTCCGCAAAGTGATATAATTCCCTGAATACCGCTCTCGGCAGCTTCTATAACGGAGGTGCTGAGAGTTTTTTTCTGTTTCTGATAATCAGCATTATTTTCCGTAACGGGCATATATACAAGCTTCCGGCAGGAAAATATACCTAAAAAAATCTGTGCCGCAAGCTGGCAACCCCATATTATAAATCCTGTCCGTACATCTCTGTACATAGCAACACCTATTACGGATACAATAAACCCCGGCCCTCCGCCTACAAGAAACATTGTGACCGCCTGTGCCGCTTTCAAATCAAGTTTCTTTTCCTCGTAAAGCGTGACAACTCCCTTTGCACCTATCGGAAAACCTCCGACAAGTCCCAGCAGTATTATCGCTCCTGCACAGCCGTCAGTATGAAATATTTTCTTTGTCAAAGGAGCTAATATTCTTCCTGCAAATTCGCTCAGACCGCTTTTAACCGCAAATGAAGATAAAACCATAAACGGAAAAAGGGACGGAATTAATATATTGCCGCAATAAAGAAGTCCCTGTAATGCTCCGTTTGTCATAAGCACCACCCTGAAAGCATATTTTTTAAGGTAATCTATTTATATGGTCGCTTACTTGGTGTATATTCTCATTTCAATGCGATATATTTTGGCGGTGATGAAATTTGGGTGAGGAAAAGAGAAAATATATAGGAAAGCTTTCCGTTTTCGGAAAAGAACCTGTGGGATTGTCACCCTTTATGCAGTTCAGCAGCAACAGGGAAGTAACCGTTGACGGCTGTAAGGGTATAATGGAATACTGCACAGAAAGCATAAAAATAAACACAGGAAAGCTTATAATCGCTTTTAACGGTCGGGGACTTAATATAAAGTGTATGACCGAAACATCTGTTATCATATGCGGATATATCACAAGCGTTGAATTTCTCAGATAGGGGGACGGAATGCGTTGATAAACGGAATATTAAGATGGCTGAGAGGCTATGTCATATTTGAAGCTGTCGGCAGATTTCCCGAAAGGCTGATAAACCTTGCCCTTGTAAACGATATAACGCTCGTCAGACCTGTAGGCAAAAAGGGAATACTTACCGCACAGGTTTCCGTAAATGATTACAGACAGCTTTGCAGAATGCGGAAAAAAGCTATGGTACGTCTGAAAATAAAGAAAAAAACAGGGTTTCCGTTCATACTTCACAAAAACAGAAAAAGAAAGGGAATTGCACTCGGAACGCTGATTTTTGCTGTACTGATATACATACTTTCGGGTTTTATATGGAGCATTGAAATAAACGGAAACAATGCAATAAGTATTTATGAAATACAAAAAGATTTGAGGGAAAACGGAATATACATCGGAGCATCGAAAAAGAACATAAACGTAACCGAAGCTGAAAGAAAGCTTGAACTTAAATCGGGGCATATAGCGTGGATTTCGGTAAACATAACGGGAAGTACTGCAGATGTGGAGATAAGCGAAAGCTACGATATGCCCGAAATCGTGGACAAAACAAAACCCTGTAATCTGAAAGCAAAAAAGACAGGTCAGATTTTGAAAATGAACGTAAAGGAGGGGCAGAAAAGTGCCGCTGTCGGTGACGGAGTAGCAAAGGGACAAATGCTGGTAAGCGGAGTAATGGATATAGGCGATACGGGAACCTCACGCTTTGTACACAGTGAGGGTGAAATATACGCAGGTGTAACCGAAAGAGATATTGTCAGGGTGTTAAAGAACAGAACATTCAGTGATATATCGGAGCTAAGGCAGAGAAGGGTTTTAAAATTTCTTAATTTCAAGCTTCCTCTGGATTATTCTGGAATTGATAACGTCCGAAGCCGCAGGTATATTACCGAAAGTCTGATGCTGAATAATACGGATATGCCGATAAACATAATCACAGAGCATAATTTTTCTGCCGCAGAAAAAGCCGCCGTGACAAATTCAGGGCAGGCTGAACGGCTTGCGGATACTCAGTTTGCCCTTAACGATATTTTTTCAAGATGGGACAGCGATATAAAAAGAAAGACTGTAGCCGTTAAGGAAAATAATGACAGCTATGACTTTACGGCAGATTATTACTGTATTGAGGATATAGCCGAAGAAGCTCCTCTGAATGTCGTATACAGTGAGTAAGCCTGAAAAAGCACAGGAATACTGACGTATTCCGAGCATTTTTGACGCAGTTATCGGCAAAATATGCCAAAAAGATGCGTGTGGAAGGATATTAAACAGGCTCTTATACCCTGTAATATATATATTCTGCTGTAGCATTTTCCCTCGGGATTATATTGCAGGGATTTCCTACAACTATGCTATGGTCGGGAACGTCACAGTTTACAAACGTATTGGGAGCTATAAGCACATCATTTCCTATTGTAATTCCCCCCAGAACGGTGGAATTTATACCTATATATACGCAGTCGCCTATTTTTGGTGCTCCCTTACGCTTTCCGCCCGAAAGTCCTATTGTAGCACCTTTCATAATATTTACATTCCTGCCTATTTCGGCAAACGGTGTGACCGTTATATTATACGGGTGACACATTACAAAGCCTTCGCCTATTTTAGTCTGAGTTTTTATCTCTATACCGTATTTTCGGCAAAGTCTGAAAAGCTTATACTCGCAGAAAGCTTTGACAAGTCTGCTTTTTGTTGTCTGTGCCTTTCTGAAATATACCATATATCTCAGTCTGTGCTGAAATAAAAAGTCCTTGATAAAATGTTTAAGTATAAATTTATCGTCATCGGTTGTTCTTATATAGTCTTTATACCATACGGATTTTTCCGAAATTCCCATATTTACCATTCCTTTTACAAAATTACTTCATTGTTGTGTATATGTCCGAATTATCCTTTAAGTATATTACACCTGAAAAAACCGTGAACAATACAGAAATCCATACCGCCGCATTATCAATTATATAAAATACAGAGCTTACAGCTTCATTATTGATAATCTTCGATACTATAAGCAGAAGTATTACCAGTATTACAACAACAATCTGACTTACAGTCTTGGCTTTTCCCCATATGTTTGCCGCAACTACCTTTCCTTTTGACGCTGCAACAAGCCTTACAGATGTTACTGCAAATTCACGGAACAATATGATAATAACAGGAACACAGCTTATTATTCCCATATCGACAAAACAGCAGTATGCGGATATGACAAGTATTTTATCTGCCAGAGGGTCGGCAAATTTTCCGAAGTCTGTTATCATATTATGCTTTCTGGCATATCTTCCGTCAAAAAGATCCGTAAGTGAAGCCGCTATGAAAATCAGCATTGCGAATATATAACTGAACGGAACAACATCTGTAAGCAGAAAGAATATCAGGAACGGGACAAGTAAAATTCTTAATACCGTAAGTTTATTTGGTAAATTCACAATACCACGCTCCCTTTACCCTACTGCCGTACCTATGAGGTCACAGTCAATCATATCTTCAACCTCTACCTGAATAAACTCACCCATCTGAGGCTTCTTTCCTTCATCGCTGCATCGGAAAAATACTTTTCCGTCAACATCGGGGGAATCCGCTGCCGACCTGCCGAAATAACATTCAGCATATCTGTCGAAACCCTCGCAGACTACCTCAATTTTCTTTCCAATCATTGAGCGGCAGTATTCTTCCATAATGCCCATCTGCTGTTCCATAATAATTTCGGCTCTTTTTTCCTTGACTTCTTCATCTATCTGATTTTCAAAGCCTGCCGCCGGTGTATCCTCCTCCTGAGAATATGCAAAACAGCCAAGACGCTGGAATTTCATCTCTTTTACAAATTCGGAAAGCTCTGTAAACTCCTCCTCTGTTTCTCCGGGAAAACCGCATATAAATGTTGTTCTCAGAACTATGTCGGGAATTTTTGTACGAAGTCTGTTTATCATATCGACTATTGTCTTTTTATCTCCACGCCTGTTCATAGCTTTAAGTATTCTGTCGTTACAGTGCTGTAAGGGAACATCTATGTAATTCAGTATTTTTTCCTCACCTGCGATACAGTCTATAAGCTCGTCCGTTACAGCGTCAGGATAACAGTATAACAGCCTTATCCATTTAAGACCTTCTGTTTTACACAATTCTTTAAGCAGTGACGGAAGCTTAAGCTCTCCGTATAAATCAAGTCCGTATCTTGTAACGTCCTGTGCTATCAGTATAAGCTCCTTTACTCCGTCTGATGCAAGACGCTCAGCTTCTTCAACAAGTGATTCAATACTGCGGCTTCTGAGCTTTCCTCTTATCATAGGTATTGCACAGTATGTACATCTGTTATTGCAGCCGTCACCCAGCTTTAAATATGCGTAGTGTGACGGTGTACTCTGTATTCTTCTTCCCTCCAGCGGACATAAAAGCTTATCGGGATATACTTCTTCCTGATGACCCTCAAGACATTTTTCTAATATATCGGCTATGCTTTCATTTGCTCCTATTCCGACAACCGCATCTGCTTCATAAAGCTGTTCCTTTACCGTATGCTTATATCTTTCGGCAAGACAGCCCGTTACTATTATGCACTTTATTTTTCCCTCTTCTTTAAGCCTGCCAAGCTCTATAATTTCGTTTATACTCTCCTGCTTTGAGGACTCGATAAATCCGCAGGTATTCACTATAACTGCGTCTGCCATTGCAGGGTCTGAAACTATTCTGTATCCTCTTTGTTTCAGCGTAAAAAGCATCATCTCGGCATCAACCTGATTTTTTGCACAGCCTAAGCTTACTATTCCGACCTTTTCATTCATAGCATTTCCTCTTTTTTATATCAATTATTTTCAGCGTCATTATTATAACCGCCCTGAAAAATTTAACTCAATGATAATTTTATCATAAAAAAAACGCTTTGTCACTACATATATAACACAGGTGGATAAATTTTACAAAGCCTTTGTTCATCGCTCAGGTCGGGGCGATTGCAGCATTCGTAAGACTTTCGTCTTACGAATGGACAAACGGCAAAGCCGTTTGTCGGCTGCGAAATTTCGCAGCCCTGCAATCGCCTCACGCTCAGACTTTCAGCTTTTCAATCAATCGTACATACTAAAAAGCTGCCCTTGAGAGGTCAGATACCTTTGCATCTGAAAAATACCTCTAAGGACAGATTTTTCCGTTTATTTTATTTTTACAATAATAATTAAAATTTCCTCAAAGCTGCCGTAATATGACTTCCGCATTGTCTATCACATCAGCTCTGACCTTCTTTTTAAGTAAATCCCAGTTTGGTCTTCTTCCCGACAAATTATGTGCATCACTTCCGAACAAATACGGATATCCCTCTTTTATAAGATTTTTTACAAACTGTCTTTCCTTATGATTTCCAAAGGCTTCGTTGTTAATCTGAAAAACAGCGTCAAGTCTTAAAAGTTCCTCCAGCTCCGATTTGCTGTAATAATCTATACAGCGGTGAACGTGAGCAATTATCGGTGTAAGTCCGAATCCATAAGAAATATCTGTAATTTCGTTCAGATACCATTGAGAAAATAATGTGTAGGGCAGTTCAAAAAGTATATAGTCTGTATCTGCCATTCTGAGCTTTTCGATACCTGCAAGGCTGCTGATACCGTATTCAACAGCGATTTCCGCACCGAGCAGTATATCACTGCATGACGAATCGGATTTGACAAGCTCATTATAGGCATTCTGTCTTCTTGCAAGGTACGCATCAACGCTTTCTTCACGGTGAGCGTAAAAATGGGGAGTGGCAATAATGCGTTCAACACCCTGCTTTCTCATCATTTCAGCCATCTGCAAAGACATCTCAACACTTACCGAACCATCGTCAAACTGAGGCAGTATATGACAATGATTATCAGTCAGCATCTTCTTCCTCCGATGTTTCATCAGCCTTATAGCCGTAACCGTAACCGTAACCGTAGCCGCCGTAGCCGTACTTTTTATATTTATATCTGTACTTGTAATTGTAGTAATACGAACTGTGATTTTTATATACATCGTTTATAACAAAGCCGAGTACATTTGCCTGTGCAAGCTTTATCTGCTTCATACAGTTTGAAAGCTCGTCATAGGTTGTTGACGCATAACGGACAATAAGCATAATTCCGCTTATCAGATCCTTTATAAGCATTGCGTCACTTACAACGTTTATAGGCGGAGTATCAATGATAATGTAGTCATACTGACTTGAAAACTTATCCATCAAAGCCTTGAAGTTGTCCGAAGCAAGAAGCTCAGAGGGGTTGGGAGGAATAGGGCCTGATGTAAGCAGGCTGAGATTGTTTATAATATTGCTCTTTACGGAATTTGTTACTGAAGATTTCTTGATTATAAGTGTGGAAAGACCTTCATTATTTCTTACTTTAAAGATCTTGTGCTGAACAGGCTTACGCATATCGGCATCTATAAGAAGAACCTTGCTTCCCGTCTGTGCAAGAACAACGGCAAGATTTGCTGCCGAAGTGGATTTTCCCTCACCGGGATTTGAACTTGAAACAGCAATAATCTTTTTATCGGAATCTGCCGCTGTAAACAGAATATTGGCACGGATTGTCTTGTAGCTTTCTATAACATTGAAAGGAATATCCTTATCTGTAAGCAAGCCGACAAGTTCAGTCGAATGTCTGCCCTTTTTGCCTCTCTTCTTTTTACCGTCGCCGAACTGCTGAATTTCTCCGATAATAGCCTTGTTATATTTTTTGCTTATTCTGTTGGCATCTTTTATGGTATTGTCGAAATAGTCAACAATGAGAATTATCATTACTACAAGCAGAAATGCGGCAGCCATACCTATTATTCCGTTTTTCGTATTATTCGGTGCAACAGGATTTCTATACACCTTTGCCTTGTCAATAGTATTGATAGAACCTACACCAACAGCTTTATCCACATAATCGGGTGCTACGGCTGTAAGATTATAGCATATAGCTGCCGACAGTTCAGGACTTTTTGTCAATGTAACAACCTTTACGGCTGATGTATCCTCTACCGAACTTATTGTTATACATTTGCGTATGGATTCAGGTGTGATTTTTCCTTTTACCACTCTGAAGTTATCCTGAAGCACTTCTTCGTCAAACTGTTCAAACAGCATTCCCGAAACCGCACCCATAACAGCGTCATCTTTCAGCACCTCTATATATGTGTTTACAAGCTGCTTGGAATTGCTGATATTATTATAAGGATTACTGTTGTTTTCAATTATTCCGGCATAACTCTGCACATACATCGTAATATGTGAAGAATACTGAAGCGGCAGCGTGAATTTTGAAAATGCAAATGCCGCTGCTCCGCCTAACAGCGTTATCACTATTATAAGTACTATGTGACTTAAAAACAGGTTAATCAGGTCTTTTACTGTATAGCTATTCCTCATTTATATCTTCCTCCCCATATATCAATTTGGTTCAACAGCTATATCTCACTATAACGTTCTTGTACATACCTATTCTCTTGATACTGAAATTGTTCAGTATTTTCTCCACACCATCTTGTCTACAATTCCCGTATAGCTCTGTATGATTTTTACAACCTTTGAAGAAACATTTTCTTCTGTGTAATCAGGTACAGGGATACCGTAATCACCATCTCTGTTCATTGTAACAGCAGTATCAACCGCCTGCAACAGGGACTTTTCATCAATTCCTGCAAGAACAAAACAAGCCTTGTCCAGTGCCTCGGGACGTTCCGTACTTGTTCTTATGCAGATTGCAGGAAAAGGACAGCCTATACTTGTGAAAAAGCTGCTTTCCTCGGGAAGAGTGCCGCTGTCCGAAACTACCGCAAAGGCATTCATCTGCAGACAGTTATAGTCATGGAAGCCGAGCGGCTCATGCTGAATTACCCTGCTGCTGAGCTTGAATCCGCTTTCCTCAAGATGTTTTTTCGAGCGGGGATGACAACTGTAAAGTATCGGCATTTCATATTTGTCAGCCATTTTGTTTATAGCGGTAAAAAGACTTGTAAAGTTCTTTTCCGTATCTATGTTTTCCTCACGGTGAGCCGACAGGAGAATATACTTTCCTTTTTCAAGTCCGAGCCTTTTATGAATATCGGAAGATGTTATTTCCGCAAGGTTTTTATGCAGAACCTCAGCCATAGGACTTCCCGTAACATAGGTACGTTCCTTAGGCAGACCGCAGTCTGCAAGATAGCGTCTTGCGTGTTCGGAATATGCAAGGTTGACATCGCTTATAATGTCAACTATACGGCGGTTGGTTTCCTCGGGCAGACATTCGTCCTTGCAGCGGTTTCCAGCCTCCATATGGAAAATGGGAATGTGCAGACGTTTTGCCGCAACTGCCGACAGACAGGAATTTGTATCGCCGAGAATAAGCATAGCGTCAGGCTTTATCTGACTCATAAGCTTGTAGGAACAGTTGATTATATTTCCGACTGTTTCGCCAAGGTCATCGCCTACAGCGTCCATATATACTTCGGGATTGTCAAGTTTCAAATCCCTGAAGAAAATGCCGTTGAGCGTATAGTCATAGTTTTGTCCCGTATGTGCAAGAATGCAGTCAAAATACTTTCTGCACTTGCTTATAACGGCAGAAAGACGTATAATTTCGGGTCTTGTGCCAACGATAATAAGCAGTCTGAGCTTACCGTTGTTCTGCCACTTTACATCTGAATAGTCTGTTTTTATTGTCATTACTTTACTACCTCAAAAAAAGTATCGGGGTGATTAGGGTCGAACTGTTCGTTTGCCCACATCACTGTTACAAGATTTTCTGTTTCACTTAAATTTATAATATTATGCGTATATCCGGGGAGCATATGTACAGCCTGAATTTTATCTCCGCTTACTTCAAACTCCATAATTTCATCAGTACCGATTTTACGCTCCTGAATAAGTCCGTGTCCGCTTACAACTATGAAGAACTCCCACTTTGTATTGTGCCAGTGCTGTCCCTTTGTTATACCGGGCTTGCTGATATTTACGCTGAACTGTCCGCAGTCTGCCGTTTTCATAAGCTCCGTGAAGCTTCCACGGTTATCGCAGTTCATTTTCAGGTCAAAGACGGTTTTCTCTACGGGCAGATAGCTAAGGTATGTTGAATAGAGCTTCTTTGCAAAGCTGCCGCAGGGAATTTCAGGCATAACAAGCGTATTCGGCTGTGCCTTGAATGTTCCGAGCAAATCAACGATTTCACCAAGAGTTACATCGTGTGTAGTCGGTACATAGCAGAATTTTCCGCTGTTGTCGGGTATAATTTCCAGACCGTCATAATTGCAGCGACTGGGCTTACGCTCCAGACAATTCAGCATTTCTTCAACCAAATCATCAATATAGAGCAGTGTAAGCTTTATATTCCTGTCATTGACCTGTATGGGAAGGTCATTTGCGATATTGTTGCAGAAAGTTGCAACGGCACTGTTATAGTTGGGTCTGCACCACTTTCCGAACAGGTTAGGAAAACGGAATACATAAACCTCAGCACCTGTTCTTTCGGAATACTCAAAAAAGAGGTTTTCGCCTGCAAGCTTGCTTTTTCCGTATTCGCCGTTATAGCGTCCTATAAGTGTAGCCTGCAAAGATGATGACAGCATAACGGGACATTTGTTTCCGTACTTTTCCAGTGTGTTAAGAAGTTCACCTGCAAATCCGAAGTTTCCGCTCATAAATTCGGCTTCATCTTTCGGACGGTTTACACCTGCAATATTGAAGACAAAATCAGCCTGTCTGCAATATTCATCAAGAAGAGCCTTGTCTGTATCTATATCAAACTCGAAAATTTCATCAATAATGATATTCGGACGTGTTTTATTTTTGCCGTCACGGATATTTTTAAGATTTTCCACAAGATTTTTTCCTGTAAAACCTTTCGCACCTGTTACGAGTATGTTCATTTTCCACACTCCTTCAATGCCTGCTGAACATAATCAGTGGTGAGAATTTTCGCAACTGTTCCGTCAACATCAAGCATCTGAGTATTGCTGCTTGTATAAGATGTATCTGCCTCTGTCTGAACCTGTCCCTTTATAAAGAACTTGTCATAGTTGAGGTCACGGTTATCTGCTGCAACACGGAAATATCTTCCCATATCCTCACTTCTGAGTCTTTCCTCACGTGTCATAAGTGTTTCGTACAGTTTTTCGCCGTGACGTGTACCGATAACGTTTGTTCCTGTATCTCCGAACAGTTTCTGAACAGCTTTTGCCAGAGTTCCTATTGTGGAAGCGTCTGCTTTCTGAATAAACAAATCGCCGGGATTGGCATGCTCAAATGCAAACGTAACAAGGTCAACAGCTTCGTCAAGGTTCATAAGAAATCTTGTCATTTCGGGATTTGTAACCGTAATCGGCTGACCTGCCTTAATCTGGTCGATAAAAAGCGGAATGACAGAACCACGGCTGCACATTACATTTCCGTAACGTGTACAGCAGATAACTGTATCTCCACGCTCGGCAGCCACACGTGCGTTTGCATAAATGATATGCTCCATCATAGCCTTGCTTATACCCATTGCGTTAATCGGATAAGCCGCCTTGTCGGTGGAAAGACATACTACCCTTTTAACTCCTGCCTCAACGGCAGCGTGTAAAACGTTGTCTGTACCCTCAACATTGGTCTTTACTGCCTGCATAGGGAAAAACTCACAACTGGGTACCTGTTTCAGTGCTGCTGCATGGAAAATATAGTCCACACCCTGCATAGCGTCCCTTACTGACTGAATGTCCCTTACATCGCCTATATAGAATTTTACCTTTGCAGCGTGTTCGGGATATTTCTGCTGAAGCTGATGACGCATATCGTCCTGCTTTTTTTCATCACGGCTGAATATTCTTATCTGACCTATATCAGAAGTAAGGAATTTCTTGAGAACAGTACTTCCGAATGAACCTGTACCACCTGTAATCATTAAAGTTGAACCATTAAATGCAGACATAAAAGCTGCCTCCTTTATTTTTCTTTAGATTTTACAAAGATTTTTTATATATAAAATTCTGTAGTTTACTTTTTAATAAGCTTTTTGATAAGCTTTTCCACAAAAATCATCATCATCTGAGATTTAAGCAGATAGCATACAAGCAGGTATCCTGCGGAAGATACCAGTACCGACACCGCTATGGCAATTATGTAGTGAATACCGCCTAATGTCGCATTTATGAAGTATGCCGATACCGCAAGTACTGCTGAAGCCAGACCTACCTTTATAAATTCCTTTAAAATATCAGGTATAAAGCCTTTTCCCAGTACTTTTCTGAGCAATACCGTAAGCAGTATCA
Organism: uncultured Eubacteriales bacterium; assembly: GCA_900316025.1. Classification (GTDB taxonomy): domain Bacteria; phylum Bacillota; class Clostridia; order Oscillospirales; family Acutalibacteraceae; genus CAG-964. The sequence goes on along the minus strand of ONBJ01000031.1, from coordinate 14,447 downwards.
TAGTTACTATATTTGAAATACTTGTAGCCAGAGCCAGACCGCCTATTCCCATAAGTGGTTTCAGCAGAAAATTCATTGTGACATTTGTCACGAAAGTTCCCACCGATACTATAGATACAAGCTTTACCTTTTTCAGAGCGTAGAAAGCTCGTGTAAAAATAGCATTGTAGGACAGGAACAACAGTCCGACGGAGTAAAACGTCATAGCTATTGCTGAGCTTTCTACTGCCGAAGCGTCAAATGCTCCTCTGCCGAACAGTATATGTATAATATCATTTGAAAAAATTATCGCAAAAACCGAACACGGCAGCATAGTAAAAGTAACCACATTCAGTGATGTGACAACACTGCTTTTGAAGCTGTCCATATTTTTACTTGCTATATATTTTGCAAATGTCGGGAACATTACCGTTGCAAGCGAAAGTATGATAATATTTTCAAGAACATTGTCAACCTTATTGGCATAATTCAAAGACGAAATCGCCCCCGGAATTGATGATGCCATTGTTCTGTCTGCTATAACATTAAGCTGATTTACTCCCACACCCAGAGCAACAGGAATAAACATACGAACCATCTGTTTTACTTCATCATTGAAAATATTCTTTACAGACAGCGACATCAGCGGCTTACGCTTATAAACGCTGGGAAGAAGTGCCACAAACTGAACAAAAGATGATGCCACAATTCCGAACACAAGAACTACAGAATGTGTATAGAATGCTACTATGATAGAAATTATGGATACGACGTCAAGTATGACACCGTTGAATGCGGGAGCCGTAAACTGATTGTTTGCATTAAGATATGCACTGTATACTGCAACTGTAATTCTGAAAAACATTGCAAAAACAGAAATTCTTACAAATCTTACCGTAAATGCAAATGTTTCTTCATCAAAGCCCGAAGCAAAAATTGATACTACCTGATTTGGAAAGAAGTTTACAATAAGCACCAGTGCAACACATAATGAAAGTGATAATTTAAGAATGTTGTTTACAAAATTATTGGATTCCTCTTTTCCCTTATCATGCAGCACCTGAGTATATATGGGAATAAACCCTATTGATATAGCCTGCACCACAAGACTGAACAGGGATTCGGGGATAGTCTGGGCTACAAAATATGCGTCTGTAACCGAACCTGCTCCGAAATATTTTGCTAAAACAACATCACGCAGAAAACCCAGACATTTTGAAACCACCGTTATTATCATTACAACAGATACCTGTCTGGTTTTATTGGTCGTTTTCATCATTGCAGCTTCCTTTTTGCATTACGGATTCCGCCCATAACTGCCGGCGGTATTGCTTCCAGACATCTTGCCTTAAAAGATTTTGCAGTCAGATACCTGCGGCTTAAATCCTGCCAGCTCAGCTTATCCCATTCTGCAAAAAATTCATCGTAATCTTTAGGTTTCTTCTTTGAACCTGTCAGTGAACAGCCCTGCGACTTTTCAGCCTCTTCCATTGTTCTTTCCTGAATAATTACACTGTCTGCAAGCTTCTGCATCAGGTCATTTCCTTTCGGAGTATTTACCAAGACCAAGGAAATGCCTCTTGTCCATTCCTCATACGGAATTTTCAGATTCCAGAAATCACCGATAGTTATATCACCGACACGGCTCTTGCTTCCGAACCGACAGCCGATACATGATTTTCTGATATATCCTGCACCAACCATCTTTATAAAGGAGCTTTCATGTCCTGACAGTACCGTTTCTTTTTTTCCGCAGATACTCTGCATTAAATATCCGTAACCGTATTTTTTGCTTCTGAAATTATAGCTTTCAAAATCTCCCCTGCGGCTTTTTAACTCATCAATATACTTTTCAAACATTCCCGGAGAAGGAACACCTCCGCAAAGCAAATCGCAGGTAATCAGATTCGACATATCAATATCCTTTAAAAAGGACTGCAAGCCGTGTATCTGACAGGGTGTTCCGACATACATAACCTTTTTTCCTGATTTCAATAACTTTTTCACTTCGGAAAAAGTCATCTCAGTATCGCTCTGAACATATTTTGAGCCTTGCAGCTTTTTCAAATCATCGGCTGCCGAAACGCCTATATGATGAACATAAAAATTTTCCGAATAAGCTGCCCCGAACACTATGCCTCCGTTTTCAACAATATACTTTGACATAGCATAAGCCGCTCCCCCAGAAGAGGATTGCTTCAGAGCAACATCATCTTTCATCGATACGGCATACGCTTTCGGGGTTCTGTCCTCAAAGCCGCTCATTACATTATTGCATACTTTTTCACACAATCCGCATTCAACACATTTTTCCTTATCAATGACAGGATAGTCAAAGCCCTGACTGTTGCGTACCATCTTAATGCAATGTTTCGGACATATATTGACACACGCTCCGCAGCCGCTGCATTTTTCCTCACTGCACAATTTCATATTGTGTCTCCTCTCCGCTGTTTTCCGTTCGGTGTTCAATCTCTGCATTTACATATCCCCAGAAACCGAACAGCCAAAATCCTACATAGCCTCCGTATCCTGTACTTACCATAGACAGAACCAGATATAAAGCCGTCATCATAAAACAGGCAGGAGCAAGCTCAGGTACTGTTTTCAGCACATAAAACGACTTTCTTATAAATCCGATTATAAGTACCGCATATATAATAAATCCTATAATTCCGTAACAGTACAGGAAATTCAGCCATTCGTTATGGATACCTGTTCCGAGTATCTGAATACTTTTTTCACATCCGCTGCCGATAAAAAGGTCAACAAAATCTTTTTCACCTAATAATCGTGTGATTAACCCAATCTGTTCGCTTCTTCCCGAACCCGATTCTATTTCCTCACCGGAAAACCTATCCGTCAGAAATCCGCCTGTCAGATTGTTGGCAATCATTACGGCAACAAAGAACAGAATTATTACTAAAACCAGCTTCAGCATATTTTTATTTGAATTTTCTATTTTGCCCTGTACAAAATAATTTGCTAAAATCATCAGTGGCAACGCAATTATTGCACCACGCTTCATAGAAAAGACAACAACTACCAAAGCAATTACCGTTATAACCGCTTTCGTTTTCTTTGAAGAATTAATGAACAGCCACGGCAGCAAAGCCATACCGTAATATACAACGTTCAGAACCGGAATACGATCTTTACGCATCATAATATCAAAAAAGTAATAGATTGTGGCTACAGCATAAAAGGCTGCCAGAATAAAAATCATCTTTCTTACGAATGACTTGTCTTTTTCCTCACTTGACCTTGCCGTTTCAAAAAATATATACGACAGAACCCACAAAAAGGACATATTCCCCTGAACAAGCAGACCCCATATACTGACATTGTTTATGAAATTAACATATACCGTCCAGACCAGCAGTACTATAAGAGAAGAAACAGGCTGTCTTATCTTCAAATCCCTTACATTGAAAGGAAGATACACTATCAGAAAGCCTGTAACCATAAGCAGATACCTGTGTGCTCCGCTTCTGTCCGCACCTCGGTATCCGCTCTGGGCACTGGTTGACAAATCAGCGACTGTGAAAAGCAAATATAAAACAAACAGGACAATTACAGGCAGTATAAATGTTTTTTCTTTGTTCTCTCTCAAAATCACACCTTCTATTTTATCCAGGGAGGAAGCGGTTTTTCTGCCGCACCGTAAAACAAATAACGAAGAACCTCAATAAAATATTCGGCACAGGCTTCCGAAGTCATATTCGGTCTGAAATCAAAGGCATTCTTTCTCCACTTATTCACTAAATCCGTATTGCTCATAACATAATCCATAGCCTCAGCCAGAGAGGAAGCATCGCCTGCCTTTACAACAATACCTGTTTCGCTTGCCGATACCATTTCACTGCTGACGGATTCATCTGTCACAATACAGCCTGTACCTGCCATAAGAGCTTCATTTACGGTAACATTCCAGCCCTCGTACCTGCTGGGTATGATACAGACATCGTATTCACTCAGTCTGTCACAGGCTTCATCAATTTTCCACGTACCGCCGAACTCAAGGTTCGGATTTTGTTCTATATATTCCAGCGTCTGTTCTTTATAATCACCGTACCCTCCGACCATAGTAAGGGTATAGTTGCTGTTTTTCAGTTTTCTGCAAGCAGAAAGCAGAATATCCGTACCTTTCCAGCCTGCCGAAAATCTGCCGAGATAAACAAATCTTACTTTCTCAGGCTTTTTTTCATTGAAAACAGGTGTAATACTTTCATTCATTACAGGCAGATATAAGAAACGGAATACCTTGTCACTGCTCCAGCCAAGGTCAATGTATGCGTCCACACCCTGTTTTCCCAAGGGAAGCAGGGCAGATATTTTATTGTTTAGTTTTTTAGCATACAGGCTGTGTCTGAACTTATGAATTTTTTCGTATAAAGCTTTATACAAAGCACCTTTTCCAAGAACATTAGGACAGGGTCTTTCCGCCCATACAACAGCCTTGGCTTGTTTATTGATTTTCAGCAATTCATTCAGATATACGGAAGAATTACTCATATAACCGTTGAACACGTGAATATCATCAATATGTTCATTTAAAAATTTCATACCGCTTTCTTTCGGGTTTTCCATCTGCGACAGCATAACATATTCTGCACTGCCGTCTGATTTTCCCGTTTCTGAAGCTATTTTGGCACGGTTTTCGTTTATCTCTTTTGTACATACATAGTATGATTTGCCTTTCCAGAGCCTTGCTGTTGCATCAAACACGCCCTTGCAGCACAAAGGCGGCCCGTCAAGCCAGAAAATAATTGCTTTCTCCATTGTATCCCTCATTTATCAAATTATATTTTCAAGATAATCTGCGTAACCGGTTTATTTATTCTATAAGTGCCTGCAAACCTCTTTCGAGTGTTTCAAAATGCTTTTCTTCCGTAAACTCTTTCAGAAAATACTCTCTTGCCTTTTTACCGCAATCTGCATATTTTTCAGGATTTTCCATATAATCCGAAAACAATTCAGCAAGTCCCTTGTAATCTCCCGCCTTAACGGCACGTCCGCAGCCGCTTTCTGATATAACGGAATTTCCTGCACCGTTCAACGCACCGAAAATAGGTTTTCCTGCCGCCATATAGGTCTGAACCTTTCCCGGAAGCGTATCACCTATATGATTTGAGCCGTCAAGAGTAAGAATACAGGCATCGCAAATGCTGTAATACTGCATAGCCTCCCTGAAGGGCTTGCTGCCGTAAAATTTTATGATTTTATCCGCACCTGTCTGCTCTGCCAGTAATTTCGTATTTTCAAATTCCGAACCGCTGCCGATTATATGAAATGTAACATTCTCTTTATCTTTAAGTTCAGCTATTGCCTTTATCATACAGCCCATATCCTGAGCCATACCAATATTTCCTATATACAGGAAGTCAAAGTGTCCGTCAGGCTTTTTGGTAAAGTCCATACCGAGCATATCCGCTGAGGCATACTGAGGCATATAGCTCATTTTTTCCATAGGAACCTGATTTACCTCTTCAAAATACTTAAAAAACGGCTTTGATGATACCGCTATATGGTCACAATGGCTGTATGCTCTTTTACTTATACGGTGGATTATCCCGTAAAGAGGACTGCTCTCCTTAAATCCCATAGCCTTTACACTTTCGGGCCACAAATCCATACAATAAAGAAATATTTTCTTCTTGTATCTTTTCTTGAGCGATGCGGCAGGAAATATCATTGTTACGGGGGATACTCCCCATACATAGATTACATCAAATTCATTCCACTTTCTGAACCTTGCCGCCATACAGCCGTTGATTACGAATGAAATATAATTCAGGCTTCTCCATATCGGGCCGTGTCTGCGTGGAATAATTGATACTCTGTGTACATCAACGCCGTTATAGTTTTGTCTGCGGTTTTTGCCGTGTTTATACTCCTCTGGAATTTCGGAAGTAGTGTAATCGGGAAGTCCTGTAAGAACCGTAACCTCATGTCCGTGCCTGACCAGAGTTGTAACACCCTCATTTATCGCATAGATATCGGGATAAAAACATTGAGTTACTACTAATATCTTCATATATCAAATTCCTTTTTACTTATTAGCTAAAATCTTTTCCTTTTCGGCTTTATCACTGACAGCCTCAACGACTGCGTTATTTTCTTCAAATCCCTCAGTACTTTCCTTTTTGAATAAAATACGGATAGTCATAAGAATAAGCTTTATATCCAGAGCTAACGAGTAATTTTCAATATACATCAGGTCAAACTTGAGCTTGTCCAACGGAGTAGTATTATACTTTCCGTACACCTGAGCGTATCCTGTAAGACCGCCCTTGACCTTGTTGCGGAATTCAAATTCAGGTATCTGCTGTCCGTACAGCTCACAATGTTCTACTCTTTCGGGACGTGGCCCTACAATAGACATATCTCCCTTGATAATGTTGAGAAGCTGCGGCAGCTCGTCCACTCTGAGAGCACGTATAACTTTACCGACGTGGGTAATTCTGTCATCGTTCTCTGTGGCAGGATGCGGCTTTCCGTCTGCCTCCGCATTTTCTATCATTGAACGGAATTTGAGTATCTCAAACTCTCTGTTATCCTTTGTAATTCGTTTCTGACGGTAAAATACAGAACCGCCGTCCTCAATTTTTATGGCAGCCGCTATAATAAGCATTATCACAGAAGACGGTATCATAGCAATAAAGCAAAGAACCAAATCCATAGTTCTCTTTAAAAAACGCTGGGCTGGAGTAAGTCCCCTTCCACGTATTAATTTAAGCGGTGTATCAAACAATACGATATCATCACTTCCCGAGTAAATAACGTCGGACAGCTTAGGCACTGAATATGTGCGTATGGAGTTCTTATAGCAGAATTTCAGCAAATCGTTTCTGCTTTTTGCATCAACATCATTGATAACCACAGCGTCATATTCGGGTATAGCCTTAGTAATTTCATCAAATGAATATTCATTGCACGACATCATACGTTTAATCTGATATTTATCGCTGCGTGTATCCATTTTACGTTTCAAGGTCGGAGCATCGTCATTTCCGTAAATCATAATCATACGTTTCGGAATACAATAGGCATGATATATAGCCGTAAACAAATACGAAAGGACAAATGCCGCAACAAAATCAATCAAAGTAATAAGTATCATCGGCATTGGTGTTACCATACCGTTGAATATAAGACATATCTGAAAATATGTAACAAAATTCGCTATAAACACGGAAATCCACTGAGATATTGTAACATCAGAAAGTTTAATATGTCCGAATTTAAAGCCGTCACAGTAATGGAACAAAATAAAATTCAGCAGAACATAAATAATTATCAGAAAGTATTTACTGTTTCCCTGAAGAAGCGGTGTATCGGAAGTACAATATCCGAACTTAAAAATTCCGTAATAAACGGCTGCCAGAACTGCAAGTTCAATAACTGCCTCCACCTTACGAACCGTACTTTTGATTTCATCAAATCTTATTTGTTTTTTTCTCTTTTCCAAGTTATCCATCCACATCTCCCCCGATAAATATGATACCACAACTTAAATTCATTATAGCATATTTCACGTTATTTTCAAGATAACTGCATTCACCTGTTATTTTTCGACTGCTTCTATCAAAAATCCGTGCGATTTTCCGATAATTTCGGTCAATTTATCCTGCACGCCTGAATAGTCAATATCTTCATCACTGAATTTAAAATCATCACCCACATATACAATGCGTTCATCAAGCGACAAAGAAGATAACAATTCTTCCATTCTGCAGTTTCTTTGTACTCCGTGTTTCAGTAATGTATAGAAATTTTTACCGAAAACTACCGAAAGTGCCGTTCCATGAAAAGAATTTGTTACAACGTATTCCGCATTCAATATATACTGCAAAAACTCAACAGGTCCTGCATCGCCGTCAAGAATTTCATCTCCGCAAGGTCTGGCATAATTTTTTTTACCCAGCGTAATTATTTTCAATCCTTTTTCTGAGGCAATCTTCTCAGCCGCAGAGTATATCATCTCTGCGAGTTCACTGCCGCATGGCATAACATAGCAAAGAACATACTTTGAGCCGGCCTTGATATTGTCAGTATCGGCATTAAGAGAAAGATTATCAATCCACTCATTTCGGTTAAGCAAAAACACAGGGTCTGCTACAGTTTCTGCCTCAACATCAATCTGCTTTAAAATTTCCGCACTTGATTTCTCTCTTACGGAAACCGCATTAAATTTTTTAAGATACTTTGAATTATCATCAAGATATTTCTTGTCAACAACATAAAGTCCGAAGCTTGCCGCATATGATATACGCTTCTTTCCGTCCTCCGCAAATGAAAGAAAATAAGCATTATCATCTGCAACAATCTGGGGATTCCATACCTGATCGCTTCCGACAATAAAAACATCTGCACTTTTGTTAAGCGTTTTAAGACTATCCAACGATGAATATATTTGTCCCAGATTCAGATGGTTTTCTCTGAAATTTTCAGTCCTTATTTTTCTTTTTCTGCTTTCAAAAAATCCTGATAAGGTGTTATTCCAGACAATAGAACGTATCTTTTTCAGTCCCGAAATCTGTGCATATTTCAATTTAGGATTTTGATAATTTATAACAGAGCAGTCATAACCGCATGACTGCAAATGTTTTCTTAAAGCATATGTCTGAAGCAAAGCACCGTAATTAATTGATCTGCAAAATGTCAGAGTTACTATTTTTTTCATAACATTACCCCATAACCTGCGTAAACATTTCTATATACGAATTTTTTAATTTCCGGTTATCCAGTTTATTCTGAACATATTCTCTAAGCAAAGCATTGAACTTTTCATATTCAGCGTCTGTCATACTGGCTATCATATCAATGGTTTCACTCCATACTTTTGTATCGTCAAGCGGCAGTGCAAATCCGCCTTTGCCGTCCACATCGTCCCAAGGGGTAGTTTCTTTACTTATAATAATGTGACAGCCCGTTGAAAGTGCTTCGGCAATTATATGACCGTAGTTTTCACTCAAAGTAGGAAATAAAAAGACATCATAATTGCTGAAAGTCTTTACGGCTTCACCCGGAAGCACCGCTCCGCAGTATTTTGCCCTGACATTTGCAGGACACTTATCCAGTTCGGATTTGCAGTTGTTCCAGTATTCTTCATCTTCGATTGGCCCGTAAATATCAAATACAATATCGGCTTTACACTTTGCTGTCTGCTGAATCGCAAACAGCAGATTTTTCTTTGTAACAAGCCTTGACATATAAATAATTTTCAGGGTATTGCCGTCTTTTTTTCTCATATTATTCAAATTAACTTTGCAGGACATTTCCGAAATATTGAACATAAGGTTTTTATCAATTTTTAAATATTTAATAATTCCCTGTTCTTCCTCCTGACTTGTAGCGTGGAAATAAATACCGTGAAATATACGTATCAATCTCTCGAAATAAATAAACAATCTTTTCCTGAATGTCTTTATTCTGATTGCTCCTTCACACAGTTCTCCTCTCGGAGCAAATATCATAGGAATGTTCAGTTTTCTTGAAGCCTGAATAGCAGGAAAATTCATTTTGTAGGAAAACACGCTTGATAAATAGACCATATCAGCCTGAATTTCATTTAACACAGCCGTGAATTTTTCTTTTGTAAATTCACTGTCTTTAAGATACAGCACTTTTGCATCTCCGACTTTATTCCAGCCCTCTTTTATACCCGGCAATCTCTTTGTTTCATTCAGGTCATGGTCACTGGCAATTATATAGAACTCATATGTATCACTCAGATTATCAACTACATTGTAAATGCTCGTAACAGGCCCTCCGTACTTTTTTGCCGGAAGATAACACCCTATAAAAAAAGCTATCTTTTTTTTCATATCTTTTTCCTTTCTTTGTTCAGACAATCAACCATTTGTACATTAATATACCTGTCAGATATACAGCAATTCATTGTAATTACGCCTGTATATGACTTATATATACAAAAACACTGCTCTACATTATTATAAGAATACACTATTCAATTATAATTTTCAAGTGTAAGTTTATCCTTACCACATATATCCTACAGTACGCAAAAAACAACAGACAGAAAATTCAAATATTATGGTCAACTTGCTAAAATCGATAACACACAAATTCTTCTGTCTGCTGCAAATAATATGCTATTATTAATTTTATATATATATAAACTTTCATTTTCCGCAGGGTATCACGTCATATTTCCTCTATTCCCTTTTCGGTAAATCTCAGTACCCTGTCACAGATTGTCAGTGCCGCTGCACGGTGCGTAACTATAATAACCGTCTTATCCGTCATACTCCGCAGATTTTCAAGCAGCTTCTTTTCTGTCGCCATATCAAGAGAACTTGTTGCCTCGTCAAGTATCAGTACGGGACTTTCTGAAAATATGGCTCTTGCAACTGCGATACGCTGTGTCTGTCCCTCGGAAAGTCCTGTTCCTCTTTCGCCCAGCAGAGTATCCACACCGTTTTCAAGCTCCGAAACAAATTCATACGCACAGGCTATCTTCAATGCCTGTGTTATTTTTTCGTCATCATTCATTCCGTTTTTATCCGCAAAGGCAACAGCCTCACGCACAGTACCCGTCATAAGCTTGTTTCCCTGCGGAACATAGGCAAAAAGCCTGTGCCATTCGGGAGAAAGCTCTTCTTTTCCGTCTGACGAAGCAATATAGCATTTTCCCGTGTCGGGTATGTAAATACTCATAAGCAGCTTTATGACGGTCGATTTACCGCAGCCGCTGTGTCCTGTAAATGCAACATATTCGCCCTTTTTTATGCTGAGATTTATGCCGTCAAGCACAACTGGCATACCTTTCTTTGAAAGAGAAGATACATTGTCCGTCGGAGGATAATATGTAAAGCCTGCATTTTCCAGCCCGATTTCCAGAAATTTTTTCTGATAAAATTCTTTTATTCTGCTGAGTTCAAAAGGCGGTTCAAGGCTTTCGTCTGAGAAGTCCTCAATTTCCATAAGTCGTTCCGCACTTGCCGTCATCGCATAAAATCTCGGAAGATAGCCTGTAATATTTGCAAACGGCGACTGTATCTGTGATATAAGCTGAGTTACGGCTGTAAGTGTTCCGTAGGTTACAGTTCCCGTAAGTATTCCCAGTCCGCACCAGATAACGCCGAACAGATACATTCCCTGAAAAACCGTACCGAAGCCTGCATTGCAGAAATTGGAAAAACGGTTTTTTCTCATACGTGCAGCCTTATGTGCATCTGCTTTTTCTTCTGTTTCCTTTTCGGTCTGATTCTGGGCGGCAAACGAACGGAGCATCATCATATTTCCCAGAGCTTCCTGCATAAATATACGCAGAATGCCGTCCTTTTCCTGCACGTCCTTATGCAGCCTTTTAAGTATACGACGAAAAACATAGGTCAGCAGCACCATAACCATACCGCCGGGCAGTACCACCCACGCAAACCAAGGCTGAAGCACGATTATCATAATAACCGCACTTATCATTTTAACAGCCATTCCCGCAATTCCGGGAAGTATCTCCGTATAGCCGTTTGCAACCACAACGGTATCATTAGTCAGACGGTTAAGCCACTCACCCGAATGTATTGCTTCAACTGCGGCATAGCTTTTGTTGAGCAGACACTTCATAAGCCTTTCCTTGAAGATATTTTCAAGAGTGGCTCTTGAAAGCTCACCAAGAAAGCGGATTGTTGCCCTCATTGTGAGCTGTGCGGCAACAAGTGCCGTTATGAGCGAAACATTCAGCACAAATCCGTCCATACTTCCGATTACGGCACTGTCAACAATATTTCTCAGCAGAAGTGCATACAGCACACCGCTTCCGCCGTTGAGCATCTGCACTATAATAAGCAGCAGTATATATAACTTTTTTCCTTTCGGTACGGCATAAAGCCATTTTAAAGCATTATTTCTCATCGTTTCAATTTCCGCTTTATCAGGTCACGCATATAGAATAACGGTCGCTTTATAAAAAGCAGATCCACCCACAGATGAACATACAGTTTATACGGAAAATAGTCAACACTGTGCCATTTTCCTTTATGGCAGTATTCCGTAACTATGCCTTTTACCTGCTCAGGTCTGACATATTCAAGCTGCCAGCAGTTATCTCCGCAGATGATGTACTGATTTTTCCTTGCGTGAATTACCCTGTGGATAACTCCAAGCTCCTCTCCCCTGACATATACAACCAAATCGTATCTTTTTGCCCTGTCCGTGAGTTTTTCTATCACTACCGCATCACGTCCGCCCTTTATCATAGGACGCATACTTATACCCTTCGGTACGCTGATATAACGACCGTCACGCTCCAGCATATCAAACTGTATTTTTCCCATAAGGTTTACCTCATTCCCTCATAGGCGACCTTTGCCGCCGAAATATCCATATTGCAGCCCAGCCGATACAGCATAACATTATCCGCCAGCTTATCTAAAAGCGACAGCGTTTTCTGCATAAGCATAATATCCGCAGGTCGATAGGTCTGCTGAACAAGCATATGATATACCTCTCCTCTTGAAACAGGTATTATATAATTATATTCCGCCCTTGTCAGAACACATATTGCTTTCAGCGGAACGGATATATCTGCTCCTAGCCTGTGCTTACCGTTGTATGGTGTTCCGTAAGCCGTCACACCCTCTTCAGTAATTTTCAGCAAAGGCTTGTCATCATTGACCATAACGGCTTTTTTTCCGAGATATTTTCTCCACAGCCTTGTATGAGTAGATTTTCCCGTTCCCGATTTCGCCGTAAAGAGATAGGCTTCACCGTCCACGGCAATTACCGAGCCGTGGAAAAGTATTGTATTATAATCTATCATTTTTTCCGCTATTTTGCGGTAGACCGCAAGCTGTTCCAGATAGCTGTCAGAATAATCAACATCTGTGTTTCCCTCCAAGGCTCTCTCACGGTCGGACTTTTTTCTTTCAAAGTCAATGTCAGCCTGTGTGATACTGACGTAATAATCGGCTTTTTCATCTGTCTGATAGTCGGCACAATAATTATGCACCTGTTCATATATCGAATTAATCTCTGCGACCTTATCGGCTATCTTATATCTTCTTATCATACTTTTTCACAGCCCCGATTGTTCTTCTGATTTTATAACGCCCGAAAATAAGTGTACGGAAGCAACGCCATATAACTCCTATGGGATACAGCAAGGGACTTTTTGCCGTAAACGGAACAGCAAGTGCCATTTCTCTGCGGCTCAGGAATATGCTGTGCAGCCAGAATGAAAATTTGTTTTGTTTTTGCAGCTTTGTTTTAACTCCGTTTTCAAGCGTGCCGTATGCTCCCGATGTGAGATAGAACATAAGCATATCCATTTCATCATCGCTCAGTTCTGGCAGTTCTCCGTCCGAAAAAATACTGAACGAAAGCTTTCTGCGTTTCTGTTCAAAGTCCGATATTCCAAGCTGTTCTGTCTGCTTTGTGATATATTCCCAGTCCAGAGTATCTCCCTTGTTCACAACATACACATAGCAGTCCATAAGGGAGCGTATGCCCGTACCGATACTTTTATAATGCTTCCATTCGTGTGCGGTCATATATACATAGAAATCCTCATCGGAAAAATGAAAGGCAAAACCGCTGTCCCCGTCCTTTATCAGCCGCCGCTTCACATCGGAATAGTATCTGCTGAACGTTGAATGTACGGCAGAAAAAAGTGCCGTGTGCATCTCGAAACTCAGAACGGGCGGTTTCTCATATACATCGTGGTTACTTTCGCTTACGATATACACCGCAGTATAGCCGTGAGCCTCCATAATTTCCCTGACCTGAGAACGCTTTTCCTTATCTACAAGAATATCGTTGTCTGCCATCTGCCGCATACCGACTTCGGGATAAATTTCTTTCAGCACCGAGCCTTTAAGCGGCATATACCATATGCCCTGCCGTTCAAAATCGGCTGCTATGGACTTCAGCTCTATATCAAGATAGATGTTCTTGCGGACAGACTTGTTATATGCCTGATTAAACTGACTGTCCTCCACTCCCGCACGTTCAATGGCAATACATACCGCAGACTGAACGGAATGTTTTTTTGCAAGCTTATAAAGCTTTTCCATATCCATAGCCTGCACTCTTGCCTTGTCGGGAGTAATACCGTTTACGGCACATCTTAAAAGATAAATCAGACTTTTCTGTGTTTCGTTCATTCTTCTATAGCTCCGATACTGCGAAGCTTACGGATTACTTCGGAAACGTCCCTTATTACTATTTCCTTGTCATCTACAATATAATGTTCAAGAACCTTTTCAACGACAGCCTCTTCTGTTGTATCCTGTTTAAGACAGTCAACGATAAATGCCACAGTGCTGTTGTGTTTTACAATACCCTTGAATTTGGTATCGCCTGTTGAAATAATATAATTCTCACCCTTTGTGGTATGGGTGAGAAAATTCGGGTTTAATTTCATAACTTTTTCCTCTCCTTTTCAGCGTGAAAACGGCAGGACAGCCGAAGCCGCCTGCCGTTATAGGATAGTTTATTCTTCT